>NZ_JBEYFY010000019.1:0-135166 GCF_040703595.1 Streptomyces sp. NPDC007084 | reverse complement strand
TCCGCCTTGCAGCTGCACGCACCCTGCCCCGCTCGGCCCAGCCGACAAGGCGCCGCACTCCGGCGCCACCTGATCCAAACGACACGCCCTAGGTGAGGGGCCGGTCCACCAGGTCGCCGCCGGGTACGTCCCGCAGGGCGATGCGGGCGGTGATCCGCTTGCCCACGGGCTCGCGCCGTACCTCGAAGCTGTCGGCCACGGCTTTCACGATCTCCAGGCCGTGCTGGCCGATGCGGTCCGGGTCGGCGGGCCGCGCCACCGGCAGCACCGGGTCGCTGTCCCACACCACGACGTCCACCATCGCCTCGGCGATCCGCAGCTCCATCATCACGGGGCCCGGCGCGTACTTGCGGGCGTTGGTGACCAGCTCGCTCACCACCAGTTGCGCCATGCCGAGAGCGCGCGCCGAGACCGGCAGACCGTGGTCCGCCTGAGCGCGTTCGAGAAAAGCCGCCGTCAGGTGGCGGGCTTGGGCGATACTGCCCCCCTCACCGTCCAACGCGACGGTCTGCCGCAACACCGGTGCGCCTGGCACCTCATCGTCTTCATTTCCGGGAACCGGCCCCAATGCATTCAACTTTCGACCCCGTGTACAGCGCCTGGTGCGTGTACCCGCCCACTTGCATTACACACCCTTGGCCCCGGGCATGAACCAGGAGGATGCTCGGCTCCGTACCATCGGGGTGGCCATCAACGTACGTCCCGTCGCATACCGAGCACAGTCGAGGAAACGGTGACAGAGACCGATAAAACAGCACAGGACAGTCGGCTGTCCGTGGAGTTCTCCATGGTCGACGGCGTCCGGATCGTCGCCCTGCGCGGCGAGATCGACCACAACGGCCGCGGTCTCCTCGGCGAAGCCCTGCTCCCCTCCGCGGACGCCACGAACCCGCGGACGGTCGCCGACCTCGGCGAGGTCACCTTCATGGATTCCAGCGGGATCAACATCCTCATCGTCGCCCACCGGGCGGCCGAGGACGCCGGGGGGTGGCTGCGGCTGGCCGCCCCGCAGCAGGCGGTGCTGCGGGTTCTGCAGCTCGTCGGTGTCGACACGGTGATCTCCTGCCACCCCACGCTCCAGCAGGCCCTGGAGGACACCGCCGGCTGACCGGATCAGGTGCGGCCAAGGGGGGCGGAGTACTCAGAGGGTCGACAGCAGGTCGTCGAGCGGGGCGGGTACGCGGTCGGGGTCGAGTGCCTCGACAAGAACGCGGCCGTACTGGATCTTGCGTCCCGACTTCGTGCCGAAGAAGCGGCGCAGCCTCTGGTGGTCGGCCCGGTCCCGTTGCGCGGGCTGTCGCAGGAAGGTGACCAGAGGGCGCTGGTCGCCTTCCGCCCGGACCAGCTCCGCCACCCGTCCCACGCCGAGCGCGCGGATCAGCTCGTCCTCCAGGTCCGCCGCGCACACGAAGATGTCCCGCTGCGCCGCGCCCGCGCCCTCGAAGGCCCGGGCGTAGTAGCCGCGCTCCGCCTCGTCGCACAGTCCGGTCAGGCGCAGGCCCAGGCCGGGCGGCCCGAGGAGGCGGGCGAAGCGGCCGACGCTCATCGCGCCGCCCATGGACAGGACGCAGACTCCCTCGGCCGCCAGGTCCCGCCCGCGGCTCGCGGCCAGCGCGTCGACGGCCGCGACGTCGCTCAGCCCTTCGAGCAGCACGACGTTCCGCACGGACAGCCGCTCCGCCAGGTCACGCGCCTCGCCGCCCGGTCCCCCGGCCGCCCAAGCGGTGACGGCCTGCCTGAACGCCCCCATGTCGGTCACGGGACGAGTCTGCGCCCTCCCCCGCCCGGACGGTACGGATTTTCCGCCGGCCGCCTCACCCGGAGCACCGCTCCTCCCGCCGGCCGCCCCAGCCGGAGCGCCACTCCCCGCGCGCCGGCCGCGCCATTCCGAGCGACGCCCCACGCGCTCACGGACCCCGTGACCGTGGCCCCTCACGCCAAGGAGGCCGGGCTGTCGTCTCCCCCGGCGTGCGCGGCCGAGACCTTGTACAGCTCCTTCGAGGTGGTGATCAGTTCCTGCTGCTCCTCGCGGGAGCCGACCATCGGCTGGGAGCCGTTGAGCGGCACCTGCGCGCTCTCCGGCATGAACTTCACGGTGACGAGCCCGATCACGCCGGCCAGCATCAGGTAGTAGGCCGGTACCAGGTCGTTGCCGGTGACGTTGACCAGCGCCTCGGTGACCAGCGGAGTGGTGCCGCCGAAGGCCGCGACCGCGAAGTTGAAGCCGATGCCCATCGCCGCGTACCGGACGGCCGTGGGGAACAGGGCGGGCAGGGTGGCGGCGCTGGGGGCGGCGAAGAAGGCCAGCAGGGTGGCCAGGACCAGCACCCCGCAGAGCGGCGGCCAGAAGCCGTCCATCTTGATCAGCTCGAAGGCCGGCACGGCGAGCAGGATCATCGCGACGGCGGAGAAGCCGTAGATCGGGCGTCTGCCGACCCGGTCGCTGAGGCGGCCGATGAACGTGATGAGGACGACGATCCAGACCATGCCGATGAGCACCAAGAGGTCGGCCCGGCTGCTGGAACGGTTCAGCGTCTCCGTCTGGTAGGTCGGCAGGAAGCCGGTCACCATGTAGTTGGTGACGTTGTAGAGCAGTACCAGGCCCATGCAGATCAGCAGGGGACGCCAGTGCTCGGTGACGATCGTCTTGAACTCGGTGCCGGCCGATTCCTGGGCGAGGCTCTTGTCGTGTTCGTCGAGCTGCTGCTGGAACGCGGGCGACTCCTCCAGCTTGAGCCGCATGTACAGGCCGATCACGCCCAGCGGGCCGGCGATGAGGAAGGGCAGGCGCCAGCCCCAGGCGATCATCTGGTCGTCGGTGAGCGCGAGGTTGAGCACGGTGACGAGGGCGGAGCCGAGCGCGTAGCCGACGAACGTGCCGAAGTCGAGCCAGCTCGACAGGAAGCCGCGGCGCCGGTCCGGTGAGTACTCGGCGACGAACGTGGTGGCGCCGCCGTACTCGCCCCCGGTGGAGAAGCCCTGCACCATGCGGGCGAGCAGCAGCAGGATCGGCGCGGCGATGCCGATGGTCGCGTAGCTGGGGATGAGGCCGATGGCGAAGGTGCCCATCGCCATCATGATCATGGTGGTGGCGAGGACCTTCTGCCGGCCGAGGCGGTCGCCGAGCGGGCCGAAGACGAGACCGCCGAGGGGGCGGACGACGAACGCCGCGGCGAAGGTGGCGAACGACGAGACGACCTGCGCTCCGGGCGAGGCGCCGGGGAAGAAGACCTTGCCGATGGTGGCGGCGAGGTAGCTGTAGACGCCGAAGTCGAACCACTCCATGCAGTTGCCGAGGGCGGAGGCGCCGACGGCCCGGCGCAGCAGCGGGCCCTCGACGACCTGTACGTCGTCGTCGCGGAAGGCGCGTTTGTTGCGCCGCAGCCTGCGTGTGAGGTCCTCGCGCACCTGCCGCGGCAGTCCGCCGACCGCCTTCGGCATCCGTACCGGGCTGGGACGACCGGACTTCTCTCCGGACGCTGACTCGCCCACACCGCCACCCTCTTCCGTGCTTTTCACTCCTGCGAATACTGCGGCAGACGCTTGCCCACCGCACGGCAACCCGCCGCGAAGCTCTCGCCTACCCGGGAGGCGGCCGGTAAACAGGCGCGGGTGAGGTGATCGTGTGTTCGCTCGGGACGGGAGGGGACAGGAGAGGGCCGAGGGCTCTGGACGCGCCCATGACGCGGACGGGCGCCGGTGACCTGGTGGTCACCGGCGCCCGTCGGCCGTGCCGCGAGGGTCCCCGCGCAGGCCGGAGGGGTCCGTGCGGCTTGCCGGTACGGGCCCCATCTCACGCCCGGATCACAGCAGTTGACCCACCGCCCGGATCGCCGCGTCGAAGGCCGCGTGCGTGTAGCCGAAGGCCTCGGCGTCGGAGTTCGCGATCGCTATCCTCCCGACCGGCCGACGGGCCTTGGCGTAGGGCCGCTGAGACTCGGGCTGGAACACGGCCGGGTCGTCCAGCGAGTTGTACTCGTAGGCGTAGCCGTGCGCCCAGCGGTTGACGGTGATGGCCGTGATGTCACGGGCCGGGTCGAAGCCGTACGCGCCCAGGGAGCGGGTCATCGAGTCCCGGATCTCGCGCTCGAAGTCCTCGAACGGCATCCGGATCAGCGTCCGGCGGCCCGCCTTGTGCTGCTCGCGGCAGATCAGTCCGGGCGAGTTGGGGGTGGCCGACAGGGACACCACGGTGGGCAGTTCGGGGCGGCGCGGCATGTGGAAGTCGCCGATGTCGGTGACCGTCGGCAGGCCGAAGCTGGAGAAGAACATCGAGGGCGTGCTGACGCGGGACACCCGCGCCTCGGCGAAGGCCCGCCAGTCGCGCAGCGCCACCCGCGCGTACACCAGGGGCACCTTCGTGCCGTAGCGCATCGCCGTGACCTGCTCGGCCGGCAGCTCGGGCACGACGTAGGAGGAGACGGAGTTCCAGCAGGCCATGACCACGCCCTTGGCGCGGACCCGGTAGCTCTGGCCGCCCTTGGAGTAGTCGACCACCGCGCCGTGCCGGCCCTCGTTGCGGACCTGGAAGGCGGTGCTGCCCAGCCGGATACGGACCGCGTTGTCCCGTTCGTCGAGGCGGGAGTAGTCGGCCTTCGCCGTGACGATCTCCCGCCAGTCGGGCCGGCGCTCGTCGAAGGCGTGCGGTACGAGCTTGCCGACCAGGAGGCGGGCGAGCGACGCGTTGCCTTCGGGGAAGTAGAAGTTGCCGTCCTCCTCGGTCTCGGCGAGGTGCATCAGCGGGGTCCGGCCGGCCCCCGGCCACGGGGTGTGTTCGAGGCCCAGACCGCCGAAGCCCGGCTGGCCGGTCGCCCACGCGTCGGCGGCGGCGACGCGGTCGGCGTTCACACCCCACAGGCCGTTGGTGCCCCGCCTGACGATCTCCAGCGCGTCGTCGTCCAGCCCGAGCTTCTCCCGCAGGTAGGTCTCGTACGGGGTGCGGGCGAGGATCTCCTTCTTCTGGGCGTCCGTCAGCCCCGGGTAGAAGTCCTCGGTGGTGGTGTAGAGCCGGACCAGCGCGGCCCTGCTCGACTCGCCCATCGGGAGCTTGGTCGCGTACGAGGCCCAGGACTCGCCGGACTCGCGGATGACGAGCTGGTCCTTGCCCCAGCGCTCGGAGTTGAACAGGGTGCCGCTGCGCAGCGCGTACGGGGTGTACGCGTCGCTCTTGACGGTGGCTTCCAGTCCCTTGAGGTCGACCCCGAGGTCCTTGGTGAGCAGGTCGCGGGCCGCGCGCGACCAGGTGCTCGGGGTGTCGATGTTGACGGTGCCGCCGTTGGACAGCAGCAGGGTGCGGCCGACGTGGAACTCGTTGCGGCGGGCGTGGCCGCCGAAGTCGTCCAGGGCGTCGAGGATGAGGACGCGTGCGCGGGGGCCGGCGTGTCTGCGGTAAAGGTGGGCGGCGGCCAAACCGCTGAGGCCGCCGCCGACCACGACCAGGTCGTAGCTCTCGCGGGTGTCGGCTATCCGGCCCGGGGCGAACGCCCCGTCGCGTACGGCGTGCGCCACGTCGTACGCGCCCGGCTGCTGGCCGCGCAGACCGGTCGCGGTGGGCGGGTACGGCGTCTTCGGCCCGCCGTGCCCGTGACCGCCCGCGTGCCCGTGGCCGCCTGTGTGTCCGTGGCCGTGCGACGCGCCGGGCGAGGCCTGTGCGACACCGGGAAGGGCCATCGCCGCGGCGGCACCGGCGGCGGTGACCGCCACTCCGTCGAGGAAGTCACGGCGGGTGATCTTCCGGCTCATACCAAGCTCGTGATCACTGAATCTGGGCATGCGAGACCCCTCACGTGGATCTACGGATTTCGGATCAGAACTGCGTGGCCGGAATGCTATACAGCCGTCTCGGCATTTATGAAGCACGAATTCCGTTGAAACCAGGGGCAGTTGCAACGAAATCAGTGATCGCCGCCATCCGTTCTCGGGCCCATACGGGCTCCGACCGGCGCGGGAGCGTCGGCGTCGTTCTCACCCGGCGGGACGGCACTGACCGCGAGCCCTCGCCGCTTGCGCCGGGGCAGCCCGCCGTTCGGCGGGAGTTCCCCGCCGGATGGCGCTGCCGTCGACCCGCGGCCCCGGTGCACCATGACGGCAGTGGTCACAGCGGTGTGACCGTCACGCAGGGAGAGCCGATGACCGCCATACCCTCCGCCGAGGACCAGCGGGTCCCGGTGGGACCGCCCCCGCCGTTCGACCCGGAACTCGCCGCCGCCCTCGAAGTCATCGGCGAGCACCTGCCGCCCGCGCTGCTCCCCGAGATGATCCCGGCCCTGCGCGATGGCTTGGTGGTGGTGGAGGGCGCGGCCCTGGACCTCACCGCGGGAGGCGCCTTCGTGGTCGAGGAGCGCACGGTTCCCGGACCGGAGGGCGCCCCGGACGTCTCGCTGCTCATCTGCCGGCCCGCCGGGACCGGCCACGCGGTGCCCGTCATCTACCACACCCACGGCGGCGGGATGGTGCTCGGCGACAACCGCACCGGGATCGGGGAGGCGCTGGAGTGGGCGCGCGAGCTGGGCACGGCGGTGGTCTCCGTGGAGTACCGGCTCGCACCCGAGAACCCTCACCCGGCGCCGGTCGAGGACTGCTACGCGGGTCTGGTGTGGACCCGCGAGCACGCCGCTGAACTGGGATTCGACGCGAGCCGGATCATCGTCGCGGGCGCCAGCGCCGGTGGCGGGCTCGCCGCCGCGGTCGCCCTGCTCGCCCGGGACCGCGGCGGGCCGGCCCTGCTGGGGCAGGTCCTCCTCTGCCCGATGCTCGACGACCGCAACGACACTCCGTCCAGTCACCAGATGGCCGGACGCGGTGTGTGGGACCGCACCGCGAACCACACCGGATGGACGGCCCTGCTCGGCGACGCCCAGGGCGGACCCGACGCCTCCCCGTACGCCGCGCCCGCGCGCGCCGAGGACCTCACCGCGCTGCCCCCGGCATTCATCGACGTCGGTTCGGCCGAGACGTTCCGCGACGAGTCCGTCGCGTACGCGACCCGGATCTGGCGGTCGGGCGGGCGCGCCGAACTGCACGTCTGGCCGGGCGGCTTCCACGGATACGACCAGATGGCACCGCAGGCCGCGCTGTCCCAGGACACCAAGGCGGCCCGGCTGCGCTGGCTGCGCAGGCTGCTCGGGAACTGACGGGCTCCGGCGGCCGTTCTCATCACACGGCCGGGCATCGGCGCGCCGGGACGGGACCGGCCTGCTTGTGCCCACCGGGACGGAATCCCGGGGACGCGGCGGCGCCCGCCGGGTCGCACCCGGGGGGCAGGGTGTCTTCCGGGCGGGTCCCGGTGGGGCGGTGCTTGCCGGGGCGAGCCCAGGGGGCGCGGTGCCCGCTGGGACGGTCCGGGGCACGGTGCCGCCGGAAACACCGGTGCGATGGCTGCGTACCGGTGCGATGGCTGCGTACCGGTTCGGCGGCTGCGTACCGGTACGGTTTCGGCGGTCCGGACGGCGCGTCCGGTGCCGCCCGTGCGAGATGGCAGCGAGATGGCAGTGGCATGAAAGAACTGGCGGGCAGGCTCGCGGCGCTGGACCCCGACGCGGGGGCCGCGCTGCGGGTGATCTCCTACTTCGACCGGCTGATCGAGGGGCGGGCCGGCCTGGAGTCGCTGGTGCGGGGCGCCGCCGTACTGGCCGACTGCCCCGCTCGGCTGGTCGACGAGGAGCGCGGCGTACGGGTCCGGGTCGAACCGAGCGGAGTGCGCCGCGACGACGGCGGACCCCTCGATCCGGCGTGGGCGTCGGCGCCGTTGACGCCCGGCAGGCCCGCTGCCGTGTGGCTGGAGCGAACGGGGCCGTCCGCGGGGGTGCACGCGATGGTCCTGGAGCGCGCCGCGGCGGCGGCCCGGGTGGTGCTCGACCGCACCCGCGGCCGGGCACCGGCGGACCCGGGCGCCGCCGATCCCGCCTCGCTGGAGGTGCTTCTCGACGCCTCCGCGACGGAGTTCGCCCGCCATCAGGCCGCCCTCCGGCTCGGTCTGCGGGACGTGACCGCGGCCCGGGTGGTGGTGACGGCGGAGGGCGGTCCCCGCGTCGAAGCGGTGCCCGCCACCGGAGACGGCTCCCCGGAGACGGGCCGTCAGCGCGCGGGAATCGGCCCCGCCGTGCCGCCGCGCGACCTTCCCGCGTCCTACGCCGCCGCTCGCACGGCGCTGCGGTTCACCGCCGAGGGCACCGACCAGGACCCCGGCCCGCGCACGGTGTACGCCGAGGAGCTGGGCGGACTCGCGCTGCTCGCCGAGTCCGCCGATCCGGCGGCCCTGCCCGATGTGCGGGCCCTGGAGCGTGCCGTCGCCACGGCTCCCTGGGTGGCGGGCACGCTGCACGCGGTCGCCTTCAGCATGAGCCTGCGCGGCGCGGCGGCGGAGCTGAACGTGCATCACTCGACGCTTCAGGACCGTCTCGCGCAGGCCGAGCACTGGCTGGAGTGGCGGGTGCACGACCCGCAGGGCCGGCTCCGCCTCCAACTGGCCCTCGTCCTGCGCCGACTGCACCGCAACCCGGCGCCGCTCCGGACGGTTCGCGAGGAGGTCGGCTAGTCGGACCGGCTAGTCGGACGCCGGCTCGGGGTCCAGTGGACGCAAGAAACGCCGTTCGTAGCGCCTGATGCACCGCGTCCGGCGGGCCAGTTCGAAGGCTTCCTGGCACTCCGGGTCGGTCGCGCTGTCCGTGCGGTAGCGCTCGTAGCGGGCCAGGTCGGGGAAGGAGAAGAGGGCGTAGGCGATGTCGCTGTCGCCCTCGCTGGGCAGGAAGTAGCCGTGGTGCGTGCCGCCGAAGCGGTTGACGAGGGTGATCCAGCGGCGGCCGTACTCCTCGAAGTCGGCGATGCGGTCGGGGTCGATCTCGTACTTCAGATGAACGGTGATCATGGGTTCATGGTGCCTGGTCGCCGGATCGCGTCCGCGGCTGCCTCGGCGTGGGCTGTTCGCGGGCCGGTCCGCCGAGGCGGCCGGGGTCCGGGCGACCGCCCCGGCTCGGGGTGGCCGCCGGACCCGGACCCTCCCGGCCGCTCACCGCCCGACCGGCCGGGCGGACGAACGGTGCGGGGTAAGCGGTAAGCGGTAAGCGGTAAGGGGACGAGCGGTGAGCGGACCGGCGAGCGGGATCAGTGGTGCCCGGCGCGCCGGTCGAGGGTCTTCGCGAGAGCCTGGGCCATGACCTCCTCGCCCTTGGCGTTGGGGTGGGCCGGAGCGGCGGGTGAGGCCGGGCGCAGCGGCTCGATCCAGCGGTCGGCGGGCGCCTTGCACATGTCGTGGCCCACCGTCGGGCCGTACGTGTCCACGTAGTCGGCCCGGTTCAGCAGCGCCACCGCGCGCAGCATCAGGTTGAGGCGCTTCTCCGTGTCCCGCAGATACGGAAAGTCCTTCGCGGCGAAGGGGACGCTCGGGTAGCAGCCGGTGCCGTCGTCGGGGAGGAGGTCCGGGTAGCCGACGACGACCACGCGGGCGTGTGGTGCCTTCTGGTGCACGGCCCGCAGCACGCGGGCGATCTTGGGCGCGGTCTGGAGGATCTTCAGCGTCAACTGGTCGTATCCGGCCGCCCCGTAGTACCGCTGACAGGGGTTGCCGGCGAGGTCCTGGGCGCTGAGGCCGGCGCAGGTGCTGATGATGGAGCCGAACCCGACGTCGTTGCCGCCGATCTGCAGCGTCACGAGGTCCGTGTCGCGCTGCACCGCGTCCAGTTGGGGTCCGTTGGTGCCCTGCGCCTGCCACATCTCGGCGGTGGTCGCGCCGCCGCAGCTCACGTCCGTGAAGGAGGTGACCTTGCGTTGGCCGGCGGTGATCGACGGGTAATTGTGGTCGGAGCGGGCGCAGTTGGCGTCCACCTGAGTGGGTATCAGGGGGCCGGAGGTGTAGGAGTCGCCCAGGGCGACGTAGTTGGAGCGGGGTGCCGCGTGCCGCTCTCCCGGCACGGCGGAGGCCGTCGCGGTGATACCGACGGTGAGTGCGCAACTGCTCAGTACGGCAAGTGCCATGGTGGTGCGACGCTTCGACGCCATCGTGCCCGGACGTGTCCGATCCAACATCGTGCCCCTCCCCTGAAGCCCTGACAGTCCACGGAACGGGCAGCGGCGACCACGGCGCACGGAACGTTCGACGGCACCCGGCCGCTCGGCGGCTCCTGCCCGGCGGACCCAACCTCGCCTGTATACCGGCCAGTAGGCCGTTAGACCAGCGGTCGGACGAACTCCGCTCGCCCAGTGGATGACAGGCGCCCCCGTGACGGCGTATGTGCACACGGGCGCGCTCCGGCCCCTCCGTCACCCGGCGTGAGCGGACCGGGTCAGTGCTCCCAGACGCCGGGCCCGCCGCCCCGCCACTCGATCCAGTCCGCCGTCCTGACGTCGGAGGCCTCGATGTCCTCCATGCCGGCCCGGCGGAGAAACTCGGCGATGTCGAGGAAGGTGTAGGCCATGCCGACGAAACCCTGGTGGAGGCGGACTCTTCGGCCGCCGTCCGCGGTGGGCGGGTAGACGACGACGGGCTGCTCGCTGGACATGCACTCAGGGTGCGGGCACCCGGGGCGGACCGCATCCGGAAGTGGCGGCCCCCCGGCCGGGGGACTCGGGCGCGGCGATGATTCCGGCCCGGGCGGGCGGTCGATATGAGGGAGAGGAAAGGAGTTCCCCATGCCGCAGCAGGAACCCGCACAGCAGCCCGTGACCGAACTCGACGCCCGGTACAGTTCCGCGCTCAACACGCGCCCGGGTGCCGGGGAGGTCGTCGCCACCGACTGGGCCGACGCCCGGCGGGAGCTGGGGGCCGCGGAGATCTTCTGGCTGTCCACGGTCAGGCCCGACGGCCGGCTGCACGTCACACCCCTGATCGCCGCCTGGCACGAGGGGGTGCTGTACTTCTCCACCGGTCCGGACGAGCAGAAGGCGAAGAACCTCGCCCATGATCCGCACTGCGCGCTGACGACCGGCGGGAACTCACTCACCGAGGGGCTCGACCTCGTGATCGAGGGCACGGCGGAACGCGTCGCCGACCCGGCGGTCCTGGAGGAGGTGATCACGGCGTACGAGGCGAAGTACGGCGCGCACATCACCTCCCCGCAGGGGACCTTCCACGGCATCGGCGACGCGGTCCGCAAGGGTGACGTGCTGGTGTTCGCGGTGGCCCCGTCGACGGCGTACGGCTTCGGCCGGGACGACGGGGTCTACACGCACACACGCTGGTCGTTCTGACCGCCCCCGGTCAGGCCGTGGCGATGCCGTCGAGCTTTCCGGCCTTCGCCTCCTCGACCAGGGAGGCGAACTGGTCGGCGCTCATCTGGACGCGCTGGCCGAAGTCGTCGGTGAGCAGGACGCGGCGCTCCGCGGGGGCGGCCGGGTCGACGAACAACTGCGGGCAACCGCAGTCGCAGTTCCCGCAGAACGTCGCCAGCGGCTCCAGACCGGTGATGTCACTCATCGTCAGCTACCTTTCGCAGGGCTCGCGGCCGAGGGCGGGGCGATCACCCGGCCCGGTGCTGGTCTGGGCATACCCGACGGCCGCCGCGCCACGCCCCGGCGCGGCGGCCGTCGGGGGCACGGTCCACCGGTTCCGTGCGCCCGTTCACCCCCGGTGCTTCCGCTCCCCGTACCGGACGGGAACCAGTCCTGGCACCCGGGCGACTACCTGGGGAGGGCGTCCGCTTCGAGCAGCAGGCGTTCGAGGGTGGCCCGGGCCCGGCCCACCCGGGAACGGACCGTGCCGATGGGGCAGCCGATGAAGCGGGCCGCGTCCTCGTAGGAGAGGCCCACGATCCGCGTCAGTACGAACGCCTCGCGCCGTTCCTCGGGCAGCGCCTCCAGCAGGTCGAGCAGCGCGACTCCGTCGTCGAAGCCGGGAAGGCCGCGGGGCTGGGCGCGTTCCAGGACCGCCTGCCAGTCGTGCGTGTCGGCCAGCTTGGGGCGCGCGGCGGCGCGGCGGAAGCTGTCGGCGACCGCGCGGCGCGCGATGGACAGCAGCCAGGTGCGCGCCGAGGCCCGCCCCTCGAACCGCGACAGACTGTCGAACGCGCGCGCGAAGGTCTCCTGGGTGAGGTCCTGTGCGGTCTGGGGATCGCCGCTGAGATGGGCGACGTAGCGCAGGACGTCGCCGTGCAGCGCGCGGACGAAGTGCTCGGCGGCGTGCGGGTCGCCGTTGCGGGCGGCCAGGGCCCAGGCGGTGGCGGAGGCGTCCGTCACGGCGCGGGTCGTCGCGCGGGGAGCGGGCAGGACTGAAGTGATCACGTGATGTCCTTCTCGAGGTCATCCGGGGCCGACGTCCCGTGGGGGGGCCGTGGCACTCCGGCACAGGGGTGCGCCGTAGGCGATGGGTACGGCGATGCCCGGGACTCGTCACGCGCTCGACGGCACGGCACGGCACGACCCGACACGGAAGCGGTGTGCGTGCGATGCCTTGCTGTCGGGGACATCCGTCGCGCCGCAATGCGGGGGACGGTGAAGGGATGAGCGAGTGAGCGGGTGAGCCCCGGTGGGTCCGGCTGTCTCAGGCGACAGCGGCACCCACGGGCGGCCCCCGAGAGGTGACGGAGTAACAGAGAAGGAAGCGGGCGAGGGGGGCCGCGCGTTCGGCGGTGCGGCGCCCTCGTACGGTGGGGCGGTCGGCCGGTGCGGGCAGCGCCAGCAGCATCCGCAGTGGGGCGGCCAGCCGGGCGGCGGCGGCCCGCAGGAGACGGAAGACCGCGCGCTCGCCGTAGGCGAGCCACAGCCCGCACAGGATCGCGGCGAGCAGGTGGGCGGCGAGCATTGCGAGGGCGCTGCCACCCATGCCGATCATGGTGTGCGCGTGCGGCGCGCCGCCCGTGCCGTGCGCCATCCTCCCCATGGAGCCCATGTCCATGGAGCCCATGTCCGTGGAGCCAGTGCTCATGGAGCCCGTGCCCATCGGCCCCACGTCCATACGGCCCATGTCCATGGAGCCCGTTCCCATGCGGCCCATGTCCATCGGGTCCATGGCCGTGCCTGCGGCCCCGGCGGGTGCGGAGCCTTGGCCGGGCGCCGTTCCGGCCGTCGCCGACCGGGTCGGTGAGGAGGCCTCCGCCAGGGAGAACGTCTCGTGGAGCACCGCCTGGACGGCGACCACGACGGTGACGATCAGCGCCCGCCCACGTTCACGGCCGGCCAGGAACCAGCCGGCCGCTCCGGTTCCGGCTGCGCCGGCCGCCATGGTCCAGCCGGGAACGGACGCACCGGACATCATGGCGTGGCCGAGGGCGGCCAACAGCACGCAGGCGGCGGCGAACACACCGGCCCGCAGTGTGCGGCACCACCCTCCGACAGTCATGACGCGCCCATCTTCGCACCCGGGGTCCGATCGTCATCAAGAGGTACGAAGACACGCCGGTGGCGACCTCACGGAGCCGACCGTGACGCATGCCACAGGGGTGCGCCACGTCGATCGAGGTCACGACGCAGGTCGCCGCCGAACGGGACGGAGGCCGACGCCCGGTGCGAGGCTTCTCATCGAGCAGCGGTGCGTGCGGAGGAGGTTCCGTGCCCCCGGCGGGCGGCGGTCGGTCCTCGCCCCCGCCGGGCCGTGGCGGGCTGCCAGGCGCGCAGCCGGAGGCTGTTGGCCACCACCAGGACCGAGCTGGCGGACATCGCGGCGGCGGCCACCATGGGGTTGAGCAGTCCGGCCATGGCGAGCGGGACGGTGACGACGTTGTATCCGAAGGCCCACACCAGGTTGGCGCGGATGGTGCCCAGGGTGCGCCGGGCGAGCAGCACCGCGTCGCCGAGGGCCTCGATGTCGCCGCGTACGAGGGTCAGGTCGGCCGCGCCGATCGCCACGTCCGTGCCGCCGCCCATGGCGATGCCGAGGTCGGCGCCGGCGAGGGCGGCGGCGTCGTTCACGCCGTCGCCGACGACCGCGACCCGGCCGCCCGCCTCTCTCAGCCGGCGGACCAGGGCGGCCTTGTCCTCCGGCGAACACCGGGCGTGTACCTCTTCGATGCCCAGGGCCTCGGCCACGGCGCGGGCGGGCGCCTCGCGGTCTCCGGTGGCGAGGACGGGGCGGATGCCGAGCCGGCGCAGCCGGTCGACGGCCCGGTAGCTTCCGGGGCGTACGACGTCCCCGACCGCGATCAGCGCCTCGGGCCGGCCGTCCACGAGGAGCAGGACAGGTGTGTGCGCGGCGGTCTCGGCGGCCGTGAGGGCGTCCGCGAGGGCCGGCGGCAGCTCGCCGTCCGGCGCCCTCAGCTCGACCGTCCGGCCTTCCGCCCGGCCCCGGACGCCGTGGCCGGGGGTGGCGGTGAAGTCCTCGACGGCGGGCAACGGCGCGGCGGCGGACCGGCGGGCGTACGCGGTGACGGCCCTGCCGATCGGATGCTC
Source organism: Streptomyces sp. NPDC007084 (assembly GCF_040703595.1). NCBI lineage: Bacteria > Bacillati > Actinomycetota > Actinomycetes > Kitasatosporales > Streptomycetaceae > Streptomyces > Streptomyces sp. NPDC007084. The sequence goes on along the minus strand of NZ_JBEYFY010000019.1, from coordinate 120,850 downwards.
CGAGCCCCGCTCCACCGCGCCGGCCAGACGGAGCGCGGTTTCCTCACCGATGCCGCCGGGCGTCACCGCCACCCGTACGACGGTCATATGACCGGACGTCAGGGTGCCGGTCTTGTCGAGAACGACCGTGTCCACGTGCCGGAGCGCCTCCAGGGTCCGCGGTCCGCTGACCAGTACGCCGAGCTGGGCGCCCCGGCCGGTCGCGGCCAGCAGCGCGGTCGGGGTGGCGAGGCCCAGTGCGCAGGGGCAGGCGACGACGAGCACCGCCACACACGCGGTCACCGCCGCCTGCGGGCCGGCCCCGGCGCCGAGCCAGAAGCCGAGGACGGCCGCCGCGATGGTCAGGACGACCGGCACGAACACTCCGGCGACCGCGTCGGCGAGCCGTTGCGCCTTCGCCTTGCCCGCCTGGGCCTCCGTCACCAGCCGGGTGATCCGGGCAAGGCGGGTGTCGGCGCCGACGGCGGTGGCCCGTACGAGGAGCAGTCCGCCGGCGTTGACGGCCCCGCCGACCAGGGCCGAGCCGGGGTGCACCTCGACGGGCTCGCTCTCGCCCGTCACCAGGGACAGGTCCAGGGCGGAGCTGCCCTCGGTCACCCGGCCGTCGGTGGCGACCCGCTCGCCGGGGCGCACCACGAACTCCTGGCCCACCCGCAGTTCCTCGACCGGGATCGAGCGCTCACCGTCCCCGTCCCGCACCGACACCTCCTTGGCGGCCAGTTCCGCCAGGGAGCGCAGGGCGGCGCCGGTGCCGCGCCGGGCGTGGGCCTCCAGGAACCGGCCGGTCAGCACGAACAGCGGAACGCTCACCGCGGCTTCCAGGTAGACGTGCGCCATCCCGTCGGAGGCGGCCGGCAGCAGGCTGAACGGCATCCGCATCCCCGGGACGCCCGCGCCGCCGAGGAACAGGGCGTAGGCCGACCAGGAGAAGGACGCGGTGACGCCCAGGGAGACCAGGGTGTCCATGGTGGCGGTGGCGTGCCGCAGCCCGCGGACCGCGCGCTCGTGGAAGGGCCGGGCGCTCCACACGGCGACCGGCGCGGCGAGCACGAAGCAGAGCCACTGCCAGTTACGGAACTGCAGGGACGGCGACATCGACAGGACCAGGACCGGGACGGCCAGCAGGGCGGTGATCAGGAGCCGTTGGCGGTCACGGCGGGCCGTGACTTGCGCCGCGTCCGTGTCGGTGCCGGTTTTCGTGTCGGTGTCGGTGTTCGTGTCGGTGCCGGTCTTCGTGTTGGTGTCGGTGTCGCCGGGCTCGGGCGGGTACTCGTCGGCGGGCAGTCCGTCCTCGCGAGCGCGTGGCGCCGCCCGTGGGGTCGGGGGCGTCGGCAAGGCCGCCTGATAGCCCGCCTGTTCGACCGCGGTGACCAGATCGTGCGGTGCCACGTCGGCGGGGTGGCTGACACGGGCGAGGCCGGTGGCCAGGTTGACGGTCGCGGTGACGCCGTCGAGTTTCGCGAGCTTCTTCTCCACCCGGCGGACGCAGGCCGCGCAGGTCATCCCGCCGACGGTCAGATCGGTGACCGTGAGAGCGGTCGTCTGTTCGGCCGACATCACTCACCGTGCCCGTGGGTCATCCCGGGCATGTCCTCCATGCCGGCGTCGCCGTCCCGGTCCCGGTCCCCTTCGCTGTCGCCGTGACCTCCACCATCGGTACCGGAGATGGTGCCTGCGTCGGTGCCGGTGCCCGCGTCGGTGCCGGTCTTCGTGCTGTGCAGGCCGGGTGCGAGCGGCCCCGCGGCGGTTCCGGCGGCGTACGCCACGGAGAAGGCCAGCGCGAGCAGCAGCAGGAAGCCGTAGAGCGCGGGAGGGACCAGGCCCTTGCGAGGTGTCACTCCCCGGGCAGGGGACGGCTGTCGGGACTCGGCCATGCTCGGCCTTCCTGGTTGTCGCTGACCGATGGACGGCAAGCGGCGGTTGAAGCGGCGTGCCGGTGCAGTAGTCGGACGCGGGGGGCGCCGAGTTCCGGCATCGAATTGTGACGTGCGCCACATGGTTCACGCCGGTCACATGCAACATGAGGGCCGGGCCCGGGAAGCCTGGCCGCCGCCCCGAGCCCGTGCGTCGGACCGGCGTCCGCCTCACACCCCCGAGCCTGGCCCTCCCGCCTCTCCCCTGACCGCACCCCGTTCAGAGCAACAGCGCGAACATCGCCGCCATCCCCAGCGCCATGGCCGCATGACACGCCGAAGCGAGGGCCGCTTCACCGGGGCCCGGCGTCGGCCCGGTCGCCGTCGTGGGCAGGGCCCGGGCGTGGTCGAAGGCCTGGGTCAGCCACCCCAGCGCGAACACCACCGTCACGACGGCGAGAAGTCCTGCCGCCATCTTGGGACCGGAGTCCGAGAGCGTCATGGTGGCCGCCCCCGCACCCCCCGACATGTCCATTCCCGGCATGCCCTGCATGCCTCCGCCTCCGCCGCTTCCGGCAGCCGTGCCTCCGGAGTCCATCAGCGTCACCATCCAAGCCATCGCCCCCATCAGGACGGACTGGGCCAGCGCGCCGGGCAGCCCTTTGAGCCGGGCCCTCCTGTCGCCCCGGAACGGCGCGGCGCACGCGAACCACAGCGCGCCGGCCACGAACACCACGACCTGCGGCCCCACAGCCCGGCCCATGCCCCACGGCCAGACCATCGCGATCATGGCAAGGCCCATGACGGCGTGCAGGGCGTGGTCCACCCGGTCGGCGGTGGTGGACCGGTGGGTGACGGCGCGCCGGATGCCGTGGGCCGTCGTCAGGGCGAACACCAGGGTGAGGGTCCAGCGCAGTCCGCCCGCCGCGATCACGATCCCGCCCCTGACGGGCGTACGCCGTCCGTGTCACCGTCCGTGTCGCCGTCCGCTGACAGGTCGTCGTTCCCGTCCGCTGACAGTTCGTCGTCCTCGTTCGGCACGGTCAGCCGCCCGAAGGAGTGGGCGTGGTCCGGCGGCGGACGGCTCCGGTGGCGAGGTCGACCGCGAGGAACGCGGCGAGGGGGATACCGAACAGCGGCAGCGCCCAGCCCAGTGCCACGACGGCGACGACACCGAGCGCGAGGCCCCAGGACGGCATACCGCGCCACGCGCCCCGGGCCGGCGGAGAACCGAGCGGGGCGCGGCGGTCGGCGCGGGTGGGACGGCGCTGCCACCACATGCGGTAGCCCCAGAAGATCACGCAGATCAGACCGACGGCCAGGACTGCCAGCAGGATCTGGTTGGCGAGGCCGAACAGGGTGCCCATGTGGACGTTGATGCCCCAGCGGGTCAGCTTGGACAGCAACGGCCAGTCGGCGAAGTCGACCCGGTCCACGACCTGGTCGGTGGCGGCGTCGACGGCGACGCTGTCGCGGCCGACGGGCCACAGGTTGCGGGTCTGCGACACGGTCCACGCGGTGGCGCCGTCCTGCGGTACGGCGATCTCGACCGGGCCGTCCACACCGTCCCGCCTGGCCGCGTCGAGCACACCGTCGATGTCGGCGGGGTCGGCGCCCTTGGCCCCGTCGGTGTCCGTCCCGCCGGCCGCGTGGTCGTGACCCCCCGTCGCCGTCTCCGCCGAGCCCGACAGCGTGGTGGAGACGCCCGGGGTGCCGGAGCGCAGCGCGTCGAGGGCCTGGGAGAAGTGTTCGCCGGCGAAGCGCGACCAGGTCAGTCCAGTCGCGGAGAGGGCGAGCAGGCCGACCGCGAGCCACACACCGGTGACGGCGTGCCAGTTACGGGTGCGTCGTACGCCCTTCTTCGCGGCACGGTCCGGGACAAGGAGCCGTCGCGCCGTCCGGGTGCCGCGCTGTCGGCGCCACCACAGGACCAGTCCGCCGAGGACCAGGACCCACAGCCAACTGGCGGCGAACTCCGAGTAGTAACGGCCGGCCGTGCCCAGGTGCAGGTTCCGGTGGAAATCGTCCAGCCAGGTCGTCAGCGGGGTGCTGCCGTACCAGGTGGTCAGCCGGCCCGTCACCTTGCCGGTGTAGGGGTCGACGTAGACCGTGTGCGCCTTCTCGCCCAGCTCGGGCAGCGCGAAGTCCACCTGGGTGGTGGCGTCACCGTGTCCCGGACGGACGGCGGTCAGGGTGCCCGTTGGGTGCTCGGCGCGGGCGGCGGCCACCTGGCGGGAAAGCGGCCTGACCTCGTCACCGGTGTGGGCGACGCTCAACTCCTTGTCGTAGACGAGGGAGTCGAGCTGGGGCGTGAAGGTGTACAGAAGTCCGGTCACGGCGGCCACGAGCAGGAACGGCGCCACCAGGACACCGGCGTAGAAGTGCAGCCGTGTCAGCAGCGCGCCGAAACCCGTCCGGCGCGGGGCCGGCGCGGGCGGGCCGGCCGCGGTCGCCGGTCTTTTGGCAGGGGCGTCGGGCAGTTCGGGTATCTCGGAGCTGACGGACATGGTCGGACCTCGCTCTGTCGGCGGCGCGCGCGGCACCGGCTGTGTGCAGGGCAAGGCGACGCCCGCCGAAGACCCCGGCGGGCGTCGCCCTACACCGGCCGCACTTCGGCCGCTGCCCCCAGACAGTCGTACGGAGGGACGCGCGAGTTCCCGGCCCGGTCCACGTTCCTTTCCGATCCGCTGAGCCACGGGACGCGTGAGACCCCCGTACTCGGGTGTACGGGGGTCTCACGGGTGCGGAAGCATCACGGGTACGGGGGCCTCACGCATCCGAGGACATCGGGCGCGGCGGGGCCGTCGGACCGCTCCGTCCCGGCCTGCGGTCACTCGGGGCGGGAGCGGGTGGGTGCCGTGCGGGTCAGCTGTCCAGGGTTCCCTGGCGGGCGTCGCTCCACAGGTCGACGCTGAAGCTGCCCGCGGTCAGCTCGTCGATCTCGCTCAGCTCCTCGGCCGAGAAGTCGAGGTTGTCGAGCGCCGCGACGTTCTGCTCCAACTGCTCGGTACGGGAGGCGCCGATCACCAGGGAGGTGACCCGCTCGTCACGCAGCGCCCAGGCGAGGGCCATCTGGGCGAGGCTCTGGCCGCGCCGGCCGGCGATGTCGTTCAGGGCCCGCAGCCGGCGCAGGGTCTCCTCGGAGAGCCACCCCGTGTCGAAGGACTTGTCCTGGGCGGCCCGCGAGTCCTTCGGAACGCCGTCCAAGTAGCGGCCCGTCAGGAGCCCCTGGGCGAGCGCGGTGAAGCCGATGACACCGAAGCCCTCGTCGTCGGCGGCGTCGAGGAGACCGTCGGTCTCGATCCACCGGTTGAGCATGTTGTACGACGGCTGGTGGATCAGCAGCGGGGTGCCCAGCTCGCGCAGGATGGCGGCGGCCTGGCGGCTGCGCTCGGTGTCGTAGGAGGAGATGCCGACGTAGAGCGCCTTGCCCTGGCGGACCGCGGTGTCCAGCGCGGTCATCGTCTCCTCCAGCGGCGTGGTGGGGTCCAGCCGGTGCGAGTAGAAGATGTCGACGTAGTCCAGGCCCATCCGGCTGAGGGACTGGTCCAGCGAGGCGAGCACGTACTTGCGGGAGCCGCCGCCCTGGCCGTACGGACCGGGCCACATGTCCCAGCCGGCCTTGGTCGAGACGATCAGCTCGTCGCGGTACGGCTTCAGGTCCTGCCGCATCAGCCGGCCGAAGTTGATCTCCGCCGAGCCGTAGGGCGGGCCGTAGTTGTTGGCCAGGTCGTGGTGCGTGATCCCGAGGTCGAACGCCCGCAGGGCGATCTCGCGCTGCGTCTCGAAGGGCTTGTCGTCGCCGAAGTTGTGCCAGTAGCCCAGCGACAGGAGCGGGAGGTCGAGTCCGGAGCGGCCGGTGCGCCGGTAGCGCATGGTGCCGTCGTAGCGCTTGGGATCAGGGACGTGGCTCATGGTGTTGGTTCTCCGCCGGCGACAGGATCGGCCCTTTTCGCTGATCGAAAGGGGCATGACCTCATGCTGCGCCGCCTCCGGGGTGAAGTCCAACCGCTGGGTGCGCTGCGATTCAGCGGCGGAAGTCATGAATCGCGCCGCCGGACGCGTGCCCGATCCAGGCCCGCTCGTGCCGGATACGTCCCCGGGTTCCGACCGGCTCGTGGGGCTTCCGACCGGCTCGTGGGGCTTCTGGCGGGCTCGCGGGGCTTCTGGCCGGCTCGCGGGGGCTTATGGACGGCTCGCGGGCGGGAAATGGGTCGCGGGGCGGTCGCGTGAGCCGCTACGTTCCGCCTGCCCGGTGGGGCACGGCACGCGAACCACGGAGGGACCGGACATGGGGACCGAGGGCACGCGCACGGATCGCTTGGGTCTGCTGCTGGAACAGTTCGACAAGGCGAGGGAGGCGGCCCGGGTACGGCTGACGGGACTCGGCGACGAGGAGTACCTCTGGGAGCCGGTGCCGGGATGCTGGTCGCTCCGGCCCCGCGCCGAGGCGAGGACGCCGAGGGCGTTCGGGCCGGGCGCGTGGGTGATGGACCTGGGCGCCGCGGACATTCCCGCGAGCGAGTACGCCGAGGTCGCCCGGCAGGCCGCGGACGGGATGACCGTCGACAAGATCGCCGAGGACTGGAGCGTGAGTGTCGAACGCGTACGGGAGGTGCTCGCCCACACCGGTGAACCGGAGCCCGACGAGACGCCGGTCACGACCATCGCGTGGCGCATCGCCCATCTGCACTTCCACTTCCAGGGCGGCTGGGAGTGGACCTTCGGCGAACGGCGCCGGGAGCCGAAGCTGCTGGTCGACTTCACCCCCTCGGCCGCACTCGCGCTGGAACGCTTCTGGGCGCTCATCGACCGCTGGCGGGACAGCGTCGGCACCCTCACCGAGGAACAGCTCGACACGGTCGGCCTCTCGCAGTACCCGTACGGCTCGGACCCCGACGACCCCTATGTCTCCGTACTGGCCGGGGCCAATTTCGAGTTCATCCACCACATGGCCGAGATCGCGCTGCTCCGCGACCTGTGGCGGGCCCGCTCGACGAGCGCGGGATAGCCGGGCCGGGCCGAGCGCCCGTACGGGGTCGAGCCGCGCCCACCGCCGAGCCGCGCCACGACCGGCATCACCCGTCCGGGGGCGCTGTATACGGAGGCGCGCCTGGAATCCATCCAGCATGCGGCTCCCCACACACGCGACACCACCCCCGACGCCGACACCGAAACGGGCTCCGGCTCCGGCTCCGGCGGATTACCCGGAACAGGGTGACTTTCCGGGCCCGGAACAGGGTGACCTCCCGGCGTTTGAGGCGCGCATGGAGGCGGTCAAGCTCCGGATGGACGCCCGGCTGGCGGTCGCGGCGGTCGCGTACGAGGTCAACACCGCGCACATCGCTACGGCGCCGGTCGACTGGTCGCAAATCACCGCCCCGCCCGCCCATCCCGCCCCCCTCCGGGTCCCCACTCCCTACGGGACGCCGGTCGCGGCGCTCCTGCACCGGGCCGCGCTGCGGCTGCGGGAGGCCGGCTGGTGCGCGGGGGCGCTGGTGGACGAGGCGGGGGCCCTGTGCTCGCAGGGCGCGATCCGCCGCGAGGCCGGGGGCGACCGGCGTCTGGAGGCGCGGGCGATGGACGTACTGCTGGAGGTCATCCGGCGGAGGTTCGGACCGTCGGTGGAGTCGGTGCCAACCTTCAACGACGCCTGGGCCGACGGCCGCGAACCGACCCGCATGATGGAACAGGCGAGTGTCCTGGCGGACGCGCGCGGCATCTGAACCGGCGTGACGGACAAGGGGGTTCACCACCGACCGGCGCTCCGTCTCCACCCCCGTCTCCACCCCCGTCTCCACCGACGTCTCCCCCCTCCCCCTCCCCCTTCGCCTCCGCCTCCGTCGATCAACACCGGGATTCTCTGGCCTGATTGATCGTTGCGCCGGTTGCCGCCGGGAGCCGAGACTGCTGTACGAACAGGAACGCAGCGGACGGGGCACTCGGTGAAGCGGATCCATTTCACTGCCGAGGACCTGATGCGCACCCGAGTGGCGCCGACCATCGGCGTGGCGGCGGAGACGTTCGACAGCGTGCGGATGCTGCGGGAGCACGGTGGCGGTCTCGCGTTCCGGCGCTGGCAGGTGGCGGTCCGGGGACGGCTGCGCGAACAGGCGCTTCCCCTGGTCGCGTTGATGCCGCGACAAGGCCCGCTGGTCGACGTGGTGAGTCTGGCGGGGAGTTCGGCGTCCATCGACGAGGCGGTGGACCAACTCCTCCGGGCGCCGCGTGACTTGATGCGTATCGAGCTGGAGAACGTCGACTTCCGTCCGACGTACCGGTCCCTCGCGCGGAACCTGGTGGACGGCGACCGTACGGCACGGCTCCAGGTCGCCTCGGCTTTGCGGGCCTGTCACGGTCTGACCGTCGCACCGTACTGGACCAGGGTGCGCACTCATCTCACGCGGGCCCGCGCCGCTTACGTCGACTCCCTGGCCGAGGGCGGTGTCGAGCAACTCCTCACGTCCCTCTGCGGGCCGCTGGTCCGCTGGCGGCCACCGGTGCTCGAAATCCGGCATCCCCGGGACCAGGACGTGCACTTGAACGGGCGGGGGCTCGTGATCGCGCCGACCCTGTTCTCCTCGCAGGAGATCGAACTCCTCCAGGCGCCCCTGGACCCGGACCGGCCGCCCGTCCTGGCCATCCCGAGTGTGCGTGACGCGCTCGACGGCACGGCCTTGTGGGACGGGACCGGCGAGTTCGGGGCCGAACCGCTGGACGACCTGCTGGGGCGCACCCGGGCCGCGGTCCTCCGGGCCGCCGTCGACGGCTGCGGAACGACGGACCTGGCCCGCGTGCTGGAGATCTCCCCGGCGACCACCAGCCACCACACCTCCGTACTGCGCAAAGCCGGCCTGATCGCCAGCAGGCGGGACGGCCGCACGGTCGTCCACACCGTCACCCCGCTGGGCCGGGCACTGCTGGAACCGGGGTCGGGGACGACCTGAGGGCGGCCGGGTCCGACGACTCCGGCACCTCTCGCCCCGACTGTCGGCGCCATCGGTGGGCACTTGTGTCTGTCGAGGCACAGACCGCCCGCGCAGGGGGACGGTGATCGGACAAGTCGAGGGAGGCGGGCGGCCGGTGGAAGCGAGAAGACCTGACGTCAAGGCGAAAGGCGATGCGATGGCCGAAGCAGTGCGCGACGTGATGACCGGGCTCCCGCGATCGGTCCCACCCCAGACTCCCGTCACCGAGGTCGCCCGTTACATGCGTGACGAGGGCATCGGGGCGGTGCTGGTCACCGAGCGCGGGCGGCTGCGCGGTGTCGTCACCGACCGGGATCTGGTGGTCCGGGTGATGTGCCGGGGCGGCGACATCGACCAGGTGACGGCCGAACAGGCGTGCAGTGACGTACTGGTGACCGTCTCTCCCGACGACGACCTCGACCGGGCGATCACCCTCATGCGTCAGCGTGCCGTCCGGCGCATTCCCGTCGTGGACGACGGCCTGCCGGTCGGCATCGTCACTCTCGGGGACATCGCCGTCGAGAGCGAGCCGGAGTCCGTGCTCTCCGCCATCAGCAACGCCACTCCCAACGAGTGAGTGGCGGGCCTCAGTTGCCGGGGGCGCCGGCCGTGCGGGTCGCGAGGTCCTCGTCCGTGACCGGGCGCAGGACCCGGCACGGGGTCCCGACGGCGACGGTCATGGGAGGGATGTCGCGGCTGACCACGCTGCCGGCGCCGATCACCGATCCGTAACCGATCCGGACGCCGGGCAGGACGACCGCGTTGCTGCCGATCCAGACCTTGTCCTCGATCACGATCGGCTCCGAGAACCGGGCGAAGTCCACCCGGCGCGCGGCGTGCACGGGGTGTCCGGTGGTGGTCAGGGTGACGCTGGGCGCGATCATCACGCCGTCACCGATGCGGATGTCGACGTCGTCGACGAAGGTCAGGTTCACGTTGCCGAAGAAGTCGTCGCCGATGTGGACGTTGCTGCCGAACCCCGCGTGGAACGGGGGCAGCAGGACCGTGCGTTCGCCCACCGAGCCGAGGATGGCGACGAGCAGCGCCCGGCGCTTCTCGGGTTCGCTCGGGGGCGTGTGGTTGTAGGCGAAGATCTCGTCGGTGCGCCGTCGTCCGTTCTGGAAGGCCGCTTCGGACTCCGTGTAGACGAGCCCCTTGGCGATCCGGGCCAGGACCTCTTCCTCGTCCGCCCGCGGCTCAGCGGAACCGTCCATACGTCCGACCTCCCAGGTGCGGCGACGCGGCACTCCCCCGTCAACTCCCCTCCGGATCTTACGTGTTGAGGGGCGGCGACGGCATCGCTTTATAGCGGGCCGCGCCCCCGCACCCGTCGGTCACGAAACCTCCACGGAATGACGGCAGTGATCTCGGCGACCCCGGGGCACCCGCCGGTCAACGTCGACCGAAGGGGGGATGGTGGTGATAGTGGTCGCTCTTCTGTTGCTGCCCGCCCAGGGAGCCCTGCTCTACGCGATGGACCGCCTTGAGGACCGGGTGCTCAACGAACACGAGGCACCCGCGCGCCCGGCCCGCCACGCACGCACCCGGCATCTGCGTCTGATCAAGGGCGCCAAGGCGGAGAACGGCGCGACCGAGCGGGCCGGGCGCGGCGAGCGGCGGTCCGACGCGGCCTGAGGCGCGCCGGGCGGGCAGGTCTCGGACAGGCCGCCGTCGGGTACGCGGACGTGGGACAGGCCGGCGTGGGACAGGCGCGGGCATCGGGCCCTGATTCGTGCGGGCGGGGGCATGCGGGGCAGGTCCTGCGGGGGGCCCTGCGGGGGGGTACGTGCGCGCGCCTTACCTCTCCTGGACGGTTCACGCCTGCCGGCAGGTGCGCCGGGCGGGGGTGCGCTGGGCGCGGAGCCGCTGGGCGACGAGGGCGAGCGCGGCCAGGAAGGCGACCGCCGCGGCGTAGACGACGGACGTCTCGTGCAGCCCTGTGTGGGTGACGGCGATTCCGGCGATCACGGCGGGGACACTGAAGGACACGTAGGAGATCACGAAGGCGACGGAGAGCAGTTCGCCGCGTTCGGCAGGGGCGGCCACCCGGGCCAGGGTGCCGAAACTGGCGAGGGCGGAGGCGCCGAATCCGACGCCGGCGATGACGGTGCCCAGCGCCGCCAGGGTGAGGGAGTGGTCCTCGACCCCGGAGAGGGCGACGGCGGTGCCGGCCAGCAGCAGGCCGGCGCCGAGGGCGAGGGTGCGGCCGACGGGCCAGCCGCGCAGGGTCAGGGCGGTCAGGGACGCCGGGACGGTCAGGAGTGTGACGACCAGTCCGCCGACGACGTGGTTGGTGAGGCCGAACAGCCCGGCGGCGACGGACGGTCCGAGCGAGAGGTACAGGCCGCCGAGCGCCCAGCTCGCGACGAGGATCGGCACGAGTCCGAGCAGGTCGGCGCGCAGGTGCGAGGCGACCCTGAGGCGGGGCTGGAGCGAGCGGGCGGCGCCGGGGCGGCGCAGCGAGGTCTCGGGCAGGGCCAGGAGGACAGCGCCGGCGATGGCGAGGCCGGCCAGGAGCAGCACGTAGACGAGGCGGGTGGGGTGCGGCCCGTACTGGACGAGGAGGCCGCAGCCGAGGGCGCCCAGACCGAGCCCGAAGGTGGGGGCCGCGCCGGTGATCACGCCGGCCCGGTGGGGCGCGTGGGCGGGGTTCAGGTCGGCGAGCGCGGCGCCGAGGGCGGTCATGGCGGCGCCGGTCGCGACGCCCTGGACCAGTCGCGCGGTCATCAGCAGGGTGATGTCGTCCGCGGTGAGGAACAGGACCATCGACACGGCTTCGAGGGCGATGGCGGACAGCAGGACCGGGCGCCGGCCGAGGTGGTCGGAGAGGGCGCCGAGAACCAGGAGGGCCGCGATCATGCCGAGGACGTAGACCGCGAAGACGGTGGTGAGGGTGGTCGCGGAGAAGTGCCATTGCCGCTGGTAGACGACGTAGAGCGGGGACGGCGCGCTGGACGCGGCCATGAAGAGGACGAAGACGAGGGCCAGCGCGGCGAAGGCGGCCGGGCGGCCGAGTTCACGTCGGCGGCGGCCGGGCGGCGCGTCGGCGGAGGGCGGAGCGGTCCGGCTGGAGGGCAGGGCGGAACCAGGCATGACGAGGTCTCCAAACGCAGCGATCAATGCGTTAACGACGCTAGCACTAACGCAGCGATCAGTGCGATAATTCCGTCATGGTCGATGTCTCAGCTCAGGTACGCCCCGGCGGTCGCTCGGCGAAGGTGCGGGCGGCGGTCCACCGCGCGGTCGGGGAACTTCTCGCCGAGGAGCCCGCCGAGGCCTTGACGATCCCCGCCGTCGCCGCCCGCGCGGGCGTGCACGCCACGACCGTCTACCGGCGCTGGGGCTCGGCCGCGCATCTGCTGAACGACGTGGCGACCAGCAGGTTCAGCGGCGATGTGGTGGTGCCCGACTCCGGTTCGCTCAGCGGGGACCTGGAGCGGTGGATGGAGGACGTGGCCACCGACCTCGCCGACCCGGACACGCTCGCGCTGATGCGCGCCACGATCGGTTCCGGTCCGGAGGGCGGCTGCGCGTGCACGGCGGACCGGCACGAGCAGCTCAGCGCCATCATCGAGCGCGAGCGCTCCCGGGGCGGCAGCGCGCCGGACGTCGAGAGCGCCGTGGACTGCCTGCTCGGCCCGCTGTACTACCGGGCGATCTTCAGCGCCCAGCCCGCCTCGCCCGACTGGGCGCGGCGGCTGGTGGCCACCTTCCTGGCGGCGTCCTGACACTCGGACCTGTGTGCGGCGGCCCGAAGCCAGGATGGGGGTGAGGCGGCCTGAAGCCGGGATGGGTGAGGCGTCCTGAAGCCGGGGCCTGCGCGGGGTCCTGAAGCCGGGGCCTGTGCGGGGTCCTGAAGCCGGGGCCTGTGCGGGGTCCTGAAGCCGGGGCCTGTGCGGGGTCCTGAAGGTCAGACCAAGGCGGCCGACGGCGCCCGTCACCGCGGGCGCCGATCACCAGCATCCCGGGCGCCGATCATCAGGGCCCCGGGCGCCGGTCGCCAGGACCCCCGGGCGCCGGTCACACCATCGTGGGACGCGCGGCCCGGGGTGCGTCCGGGCCCCGGCGGACCGGACGGCGAGGTGGAGCCGCGCGGCCCGCTGGACGCGGGCCGGCGGTCATCAGGGTGGTGTTCACTCCCCCGTCACGGGGCCCACGGGCACATCGCCCCGCAGGGTGATGCGGTGCATCACCCGGTGCTGGTCGCCGTAGTCGCGGTTGGCGTAGTGCGAGGTGGCGCGGTTGTCCCAGAGCGCCACGTCGCCCGGCTGCCAGCGGTGGCGGACCGTGTGTTCGGGCTTGGTGAGGTGGGCGTAGAGGATGTCGAGGATGCCCCGGCTCTCGTGCTCGGAGACGCCCGCGATGTGCGAGGTGAACCCGGGGTTCACGAACAGGCCCTTGCGGCCACTCTCGGGGTGCACGCGCACGACGGGGTGTTCCACCGGGACCAGGTCGGTGAACACCTCCCCCTCCCACAGGTTGCCGCGGCCCTTCCGCTTCTGGGCGAGGTAGTACCCGAACTCGCGGCTGCCGTCGTGGACCGCCGTGAGCGGGTCGATCAGGGCGCGCAGGCCGGGCGTCAGCGACTCGTACGCCAGCTGGCTGTCCGCCCATGACGTGTCGCCGCCGAAGGGCGGGAGGACCACGGCACGCAGGACGGAGATCGCCGGCGGCCGGCGTACGAACGTCACATCGGTGTGCCAGACGTCGGCGAACCCGTTGTCCTGGCTGTCGAGGGAGTACACCTCCTCGGGCACGTCGCCCGAGTCGTGCACCGGGTGGCCGACCGTCACCTCGCCGAGGCGCCGGCCGAAGTCGATCTGTGCCCGGTCGTCGATGTCCTGGCCGGGGACGAAGAGCACCTTGTACGTCACGAGGGCCGCCCGCAGCGCGAGGACCTGCTCGTCGTCCAGCCGGCCGAGGTCGACGTCGTACACCTCGGCGCCGAAGCTCGGCCCGAGCGGGACGATCCGCAGGCCGGCGGTACCGGGCCGGTGCGTTCGGAGCCGCTCGCTCTCGTGCGTGTGCTCGCTGATGACGGTCATTCCGTCTCTCCTTTCACATGGTGCTCACCGGATGCCGGGGGGCGTTCATCGGGTGTCGGGGCGTTCGCTGGTTGTCAGGGGGCCAGTTGTGGGGCTGTCAGGGGGTGTTCGCGGGGGTCAGGGTCTTTCTCGGATGCCAGGGGTTCATCGGGGCCGCGGCCCGTTCGAGCGGTCGGTGGTCCTCATACGGCGGCGGCCTTCACCTCGTGGGCGATCCGGGCGCGCAGTTCGGCGAACTCGGCCGAGGCACGCAGGTCTTCGGAGTCGACGCCGGTACGCGGCAGGGGCACCGGCAGGTCCAGGACGACCGTGCCGGGTCGCTTGCTGAGCACCACCACCCGTGAGCCGAGGAAGACGGCCTCGTCCGCGGAGTGGGTGACGAACACCGCCGTCCGCCCGGTCTGGGCCGTCACCCGCCGTACGTCGTCCTGAAGGCGTTCGCGGGTGAGCGCGTCCAGCGCGGCGAAGGGTTCGTCGAGGAGGAAGAGCGGGTTCTCCGCCGCCAGAGCGCGGGCGATGGCGACGCGTTGCTGCTGGCCGCCGGAGATCTCCCAGACGCGGCGCTTGTCCGTGCCTTCGAGTCCGACGCGTTCCAGCAACTCCGCCCGGCGGTGCGGCCATTGCGCCTTCGGGACACCCGCGTAGCGCAGCGCCAGGTCGACGTTGCCGCCGACGGTGCGCCACGGGAACAGGCGCGGCTGCTGGAAGACGACGCCGGCCGCCTGTCCGGGCCGGGGCTGCGCCCCGGAGACCCGCACCGTCCCTTGCGTGGGGTGCTCGAATCCGGCGATCAGCCGCAGCAGGGTGCTCTTCCCGCAGCCGGACGCGCCGACGAGGACGAGGAACTCCCCCGGTGGGACGTCCAGTTGGACCGGCCCTACGGCGGTGACGGTCTCGGCTCCCCGGCCGTAGCGGTGGGTGACGTTCTCCAGCCGCACCGAACCCGGCGCTCCGTCCGCGCCCGACGGACGGACCGTCACGGTCCGTTCCTTGCGGCCGACTTCACTTGAGGCCATCGGGCAGCCCCTTCAGATAGAGCGCCTTGCGGACGGTGGCCTCGGACGGAGCGGCGTCGATCTGCTTCTGGCCGGCGAGGAAGGCCCCCGTATCGGTCAGGTACGAGGCCAGCTTGCCGGGGTTGCCTTCGGTGCCGAGCCAGTCGGCCGACGCGACCTGCTGCGGGGTGAGGAAGACGCCCTGGGTGAGCTGTGCCTTGGCGTCGGCGAGGCTGATGCCGAGTTCGTTCGCGATGGCCTTCGCCGAACCCCCCGGGTCGGACTTGATCCGGCGCAGGCCGTCCGCCTCGACCCGGCGCCAGGTCTCGATCACCTTGGGGTCCTTCGCGATGAGCGCGTCGGACACCACGGCGAGGTCAAGGGTGGGCTTCCCGCGCGAGCCGATCTCCTTGCTGCTCACCAACTGCGTTCCGGTCTTGCGGAGTTCGTCGAGGGTCGGCAGCCAGACGTACGCCGCGTCGATGTCCCCCCGCTGCCAGGCGGCCAGGATGGGCTGGGGCTGGAGGTCGATCAGCTTCACGTCGGACGCCTTGATGCCGGCCTCCTCCAGCGCGGCCAGCAGGCTGTAGTGCGAGGTGGAGGCGAACGGGGTGGCGATCGTCTTCCCCTTGAGCCCGGCGACATCGGTGATGCCGGTGGACTTGCGGGCGACGAGGGCCTCGTTCTCACCGGCCACGTCCAGGACGAACGCGACCTTGTACGGGATCGGCGAGGAGCCGGCTATGCCGCGCGCGAACGGGCTCGACCCGAGGGCCGCGATGTCGAGGGAGCCGCCGATGAACGCCTGGTTGACGCTGGCGCCCGAGTCGAACTTGATCCAGCTGATCTTGTGGTCCGGCAGCGCCTTCTCCAGCAGCTTCTGGTTCTTGACCAGCAGGTCGCCGCTCGGGAAGGCGAAGTAGCCGATGCGCAGCTTCTTGGTACCGCCCGAGGACCCCCCGTCGTCGGAGGAGCAGCCGGTGACGGCGACGGAGGCCGCGCCGAGCGCGGCGGCGAGCAGGGCACGACGGGTCGGGCGACCCGTGAAGGGACCGGAGAGGGCTCTGGACGCCGGAGAACTCATGAGATGCCGTTTCTGGGAAGGGACGGTGCCGCTCGGGCGGCGGGAGCGGATGGAGGGGGCGGGTGGTGGAGGAGACGAGTGGGCGAATTGACGGGTGGGCGAGTTGGCGGGTGGACGAGCGGTGAAGCGGACGCGGGGAGGGCGGGGTCTCGTTGGTCGGGCCGGGCTGGTGCGCGGGGTCTCGTTGGTCGGACGGGCTGGTGCGCGGCCAAGGTCAGGCGTGGCCGCGCCAGGGCACGACGGTGCGTTCGAGCCACAGCAGCAGTCCGTCGATGACCAGACCGGAAATGCCGATGGCCGCGATCCCGACCAGCACGACGGGCGTGTTGTTGTAGTTGGCGGCGTCCTTGACCATGCCTCCGATGCCGGGCAGGCCGTTGACGAGTTCGGCGGCGACGAGCGAGGAGTACGCGACGCCGACGGCCAGCCGGACACCGGTGAAGATCTCCGGGAGTGCCGAGGGCAGCACCACGTCCCTGACGACGTCCCGGCGGGAGGCACCGAGCGCGCGGGCCGCCTCCCTGAGGTGGCGGGGCGCCGCGGCGACGGCCGTGGTGGTGGCGACCGCGACCGGCGGGAAGGCGGCCACGGCCAGCAGCGTGATCTTCGGTTCCTCGTTGATGCCGAGCCAGACGATCAGGAGGGAGAAGTAGGCCAGCGGCGGCAGCGTCCGCAGGAAGGTGATCCACGGCTCCAGCAGCGAACGCACCCAGCCGACCGTGCCCATGACCAGCCCGAAGAGCACCCCGAGCACGATGCCGATACCGGCGCCGAACGCGATGCGCCGCAGGCTGATGCCCAGGTGCTCCACCAGGTAGGTGCCGTTGTATCCGCGCACTCCGTCGTGCGTCGTGGACACGTCGATGAACGCGTCCCACACCTTGGCGGGCGGCGGCACGAGCGTCTCGCTCCAGGCGCCGCTGGCGGCGACCGCCTGCCAGCCGAGAAGGAACAGCAGGAGAGAGCCGAGGGGCAGGGCGAGTCGACGGGACCAGGTCAGCAGCCGCGAGCGGACGGAGGGGCCCGGGCCGGGCGGTTCGTCGTCGGCTTGGTCGCGCAGGATGTCGGGCACAGCGGGTGCTGTGGACACGGAGGGCCTCCACGGGCCTCGTAAGGGATGACGGACAGACCCGCGCGGCAACGGGCGCGGGCGGCAAGGCGGGACCGGAGGTGTGCCCTGGCAGCGAGGAAGAGGGCGGAGGCGTCCGGGGACAGGACACGCCCGCGACCGCTGCGGGACCTCAGGGGCGCCTCAGGGGTGGAGGATCAACAACACGACGCGGTACAGCGGCACAGGTCGATGACCAGGCGGCGTACCAACGTTTCGTGGATCACGAGGAAAGTTGTACAGCAGGGGGACCACACCGCACCAGGAGCTGTCCACCCTCTGGAACACGCCACGGCCCCCGGGAACACGCCACATCCCTCCGGACACGCCTCAGCGCCAGAACTCGTCCGCCCCCGGACCCTCACGGCACACCGGGCGTCGGCCGAACACGCATCGCATTGCCGATGTGGCCGCCGGGGAGTTCACTGGAGTGATGCCGACCTTCGCCACCACGCTGACGGGCTTCTGGCCCTCGCGTCGTGATGATCTCTACGACGGGCTGTGTCGCAGGGGAGCCTGACCGCACCCCCACGGCCCGGACAGCCCCGGCGCCGCGGATTCACCCCTTCCGGCCCCTGCGCTCCCTTCCTCTCCCGGCTCCGCCTCTCCACGGTGGCCGCCACTCCACCATGGCCGCCGCTCCCGCGCGGCCACCCGGTCCGCATCATCACCAGAACCGAGGTCCGTCATGTCCGTGACCGATGAGCTGCTCGCCAACAACGCGCGCTACGCCGAGACCTTCTCGGGCCCGCTGCCCCTGCCGCCCTCCAGGCAACTCGCCGTCGTGGCCTGCATGGACGCCCGGCTGAACGTGTACGACGTCCTCGGCCTCCGGGACGGCGAGGCCCATGTCATCCGCAACGCCGGAGGGGTGATCACGGCCGACGAGATCCGCTCCCTCGCCATCAGCCAACGCCTCCTGGGCACCGAGGAGATCATCCTCATCCACCACACCGACTGCGGCATGCTGACCTTCACCGACGACGCCTTCAAGGACACGGTCCAGAAGGACACCGGTATCCGGCCGCCCTGGGCGCCCGAGGCCTTCGACGACCTGGACGCGGACGTCCGCCAGTCGATCGCCCGGATCAAGGCCGACCCGTTCATCGCGCACAAGGACGCGGTCCGGGGCTTCGTCTTCGACGTGGCGACCGGCAGGCTCACCGAAGTCCTGTGAACCCGCCCGTGTGACAGCCGGACGCGTCAAGATCTTCCGGATTGCGACGTACGCCGGATTGTTTGCTACGGCAACATGACGGCCTCATGGCAGGACCTGGGAAAACCTGGTGGTCGTCTCAAAGTACGGACCAAGCTGAAGCCCGCCCGCTCGGGGCTCCGATCCGTACCCGCAGAAAGCCTCACCACGCATGCCTTCGTCTTGTCTCTCCGGCGCTGCCCAGGCGCACCTCCCGTGTGTGGTGAGGGGGTGCCGTCCGTGCTGCGCTATGTGACGCGCAAAGCGGCCGGCTGGCTCCTGATGATCGTGGTCGCCACCAACGCGACCTACTTCCTGGCCAGTTGGTTTCTCGACCCGCGGTCGAACTTCAAGGAGCTGCGGCCCGTCCGCACCGAGGCCCAGATCGACCGCGCCCTCGCGCCCTACAACCTGGACCCGCGGGTCCCCCTGGTGCACCGGTGGTGGGACTGGCTCACCTCGGTGACCCTGCACTTCGACTGGGGGAAGTCCCCCACCGGCGTCTCGGTCAACGGCGAGGTGGGCTACCGGTCCCTCGTCAGCGCGGAGCTGGTCGTCGTCGCGACCGTCCTGTCCGTCGTGATCGGTGTGGCGCTCGGGGTCTACACCGCCGCACGCCAGTACGGCTGGGCGGACCGGGTCTCGCAGGCGGTGTCGATCGCGGTGTTCAACGTCCCGACGTCCGTCGCCGCGCTCGCCGTCGTGTTCGTCGCGATCTGGCTGAACCAGCACGCCGGACTGCACTTCCTCTACGTGGCGGGCGAGAACTCCCCTGACGTCCAAGGGCTCTTGCCGACGATCGGCGACCGCCTCCTGCATCTGATCCTGCCGACCCTGACGCTGACCTTGATGGGCTACGTCGGCTACCACCTGACGCAGCGCTCCCTGCTGCTGGACACGATCAACGCCGACTTCGTGCGCACCGCGCAGGCCACCGGCCTCACACGCGGCCAGGCGATCCGCCGGCACGCCCTGCGGACCGCGCTCATCCCGACGGCGGCCTCCGTGGCGTTCAGCGTTCCCGCCATCTTCACGGGCGCCATCATCACCGAGTCGATCTTCGGCTGGAACGGCATGGGCCGCTACTTCATCCAGACGATCAGCAAGAACGACGTGCACGGCACGGTGGCGACCGCCGCCTTCGCCGCGGCCCTCACCGCGATCGGCGCGATCCTCGCGGACATCGCCACCGTCTTCCTCGACCCGAGAGTGCGGGTGAGCTGAGGTGACCACCGACACGACGAACGCCGCGTCGCCTCGCCTGCCGGGCAAGCCTGTTGGCGTCTCCTCCGCTCGCGGGCGGACGGACCTCGGTCTGAGCCGGCTCTACACGCGGCGGTTTCTGCGCAACCGGCTCGCGGTCGCCGGAGTGGTGATCCTCGTCCTGCTGGTGCTGTTCGGCGCCCTGGGCGGTCTGTTCACCCCGTACGCCCACACCGACGCCGACTTCACCGCGCTCACCCAACCACCCAGCGCCCAGCACTGGTTCGGCACCAACCAGGGCGGCAACGACATCTACGCGTGCGCCGTGCACGGCCTGCGGCGCTCCCTGACGATCGCCGTGAGCGTCTCCGTGCTCACGATCATCGTGGCCGCCGTCATCGGCTCCGGTGCCGCGTACTTCGGGGGCCGGGTCGAGCGGGTGACGCTCGCCGTCATCCACTTCCTGCTGATCGTGCCGTCGTTCCTCATCCTCGCCCTGGTCTCGCACCGACTGGCCGGTGACTGGCGGGTCCTCATCGTCGTGCTGACCGTGTTCGGCTGGATGTCGACGGCACGGGTGATCTGGTCGGTGTCGACCTCGCTGCGCGAGCGGGACTACGTGACGGCCGCCGAGTTCATGGGCGTCGGCCCGGCGCGCATCATCGTGCGCCACATCATCCCGAACCTGGGCTCACTGCTGATCGTGAACCTGACCCTCGGTGTCGTCGCGACCGTGCTGAGCGAAACCGCCCTGTCGTTCCTCGGGTTCGGTGTCCAGACCCCGGACGTGTCGCTCGGCACGATGCTCGCCGACGGCGCGAGCACCGTCACCAGCGCGCCCTGGCTCTTCGCCTTCCCGGCGGGGCTGGTCGTCCTGCTCACCGTGTCGATGACGTTCATCGGCGACGGTCTGCGCGACGCCCTCGACCCCACCTCGGTGACCGGCTCGGCAGGAGGCCGACGATGACCCTCGCGACCCCGCTGCTCGACCCGGTGCCTCCCGCCGGCGCCGGCCCCGTGCTCTCCGTAAGGGACCTGCGGATCTCCTTCCCCTCCGAGGCCGGGACCGTCGAGGCGGTGCGCGGCGTGAGCTTCGACCTGCTGCCCGGCCGGACGCTGTGCGTCGTGGGCGAGTCCGGCTCGGGCAAGTCCGCGACGGCGATGGGCGTCATGGGCCTGCTGCCGCCCTCGGCCAAGCTGAGCGGGCAGGTGCTGCTGGGCGGACGCGACCTGGTGGGCCTCGACGACCGGGCGTTGTCACAGGTACGGGGCGACTCCATCGGCATGGTGTTCCAGGACCCCCTGTCCGCGCTCACCCCCATCTACTCCGTGGGCCGGCTCCTGTCCGACGCGCTGCGGGTCCACCAGAACCTGACGAAGCGGGCGGCGTGGGAGCAGGCGGTGGAACTGCTCGACCTCGTCGGCATCCCCGACGCGCGCGGCCGGGCCGCGTCCTTCCCGCACGAGTTCTCCGGCGGGATGCGGCAGCGCGTGGTCATCGCCATGGCGATCGCCAACAAGCCGTCCGTGCTCGTGGCCGACGAGCCGACCACGGCGCTCGACGTGACCGTGCAGGCGCAGATCCTCGACGTGCTGCGTCTGGCACAGCGGGAGACCGGTGCCGGGCTCGTGCTGATCACCCACGACCTCGGGGTCGTCGCCGGTCACGCGGACGATGTCGCGGTGATGTACGCGGGCCGTTTCGTGGAGCACGCGGGCGTGAGGGAGCTGTTCCGCCGCCCGACGATGCCCTACACCGCGCGGCTGCTGGCGGCGGTGCCGACCGTGGACGGCGGGGAGCGCCGGCCACTGGTCCCCATCGGCGGGGAGCCGCCCGCGCTGGTGGGTCTCCCGGACGGCTGCGCCTTCGCGCCCCGGTGCGCTGTCGCCGTCGACGCGTGCCACTCCGGGGAACCGGAGCTGCTGCCGGTCGCCGGGCACGGGCACGTGGCCTGTCGGCGTGCCGCGGAGATCGCCGGCGGCACCCTCGATCCGACGGGCGGCGCCGGCGCCGTCGAGGAACCGGCGGACGCGGACCGTCCGGGGGCCGGTGAGGTCGTGCTCCGGGTCGAGGATCTCGTCAAGACCTTCCCGGTCACCAAGGGTGCCCTCCTCAAGCGGCGCGTCGGAACGCTGCACGCGGTCAACCAGGTCGGTTTCGAGCTGCGTGCCGGGGAGACCCTCGCCCTGGTCGGTGAGTCCGGCAGCGGCAAGACGACGACCCTGCTGGAGATCCTCCGGCTCCGGCGGCCCGAGGGCGGCCGGATCGAGATCGCCGGCACCGATGTCGGCGCGCTCGAATCAGCGTCCCGGGTACGGGAGTTGCGGCAGGACGTGCAGATCGTGATGCAGGACCCGCTCGGGTCGCTGGATCCGCGGCTGCCCGTCTTCCAGTTGCTCGCCGAACCCCTGCGGGCCGTCGGGCGGGACCGCGCCTCGATCGGCCCGCGCGTCCGCGAGCTGCTGCGTCTCGTCGGTCTGGACGAGGCGGTGAGCGACCGTTTCCCGGCCGCCCTGTCCGGCGGGCAGCGGCAACGGGTGGGCATCGCCCGTGCCCTGGCCACGGAGCCGAGACTCCTCGCCCTCGACGAACCGCTCTCCGCGCTGGACGTGTCGGTGCAGGCCGGGGTCATCAACCTGCTGGCGCGGCTGAAGCGTGAACTCGGCCTGGCCTACCTCGTGGTCGCCCACGATCTGGGAGTGGTCCGGTACATCTCCGACCGGATCGCGGTGATGTACCTGGGCCACATCGTCGAGACCGGCGAGACCGAGGCGATCTTCTCCGATCCGCGGCACCCGTACACCCGCGCGCTGCTGTCGGCGATCCCGGTGCCCGACCCGGAGCGCGAACGCACCCGTGAGCGGGTCGTGTTGGCGGGTGAACAGCCGAACGCCGCTCGTTTGCCCGCCGGTTGTGTCTTCGTCGACCGCTGTCCGCTGTACCGGCTCTCCGGCGACGGCGTACGTCAACGCTGCCGCACGGAACGGCCGTTGCCAAAGCCGGTGAATGGCCAGTCCGGTCAGTCCGGTCAGTCCGCTCAGTCCGGCCAGTCCGGCCAGTCCGGCCACCAGTACGCCTGTCACGGCGTCTGAGCGGCCCGCCCCGTCCGGGCAAGCACACCTTCCCCTGTCCGCACGCCCTTTCCCGACCACGAAGGAATCACCCCCCATGCGCACCAGACTGGCCCTGCCCGTCGCTCTCGTCGCCGCCGTCTCCGTCGCCGCCACCGCGTGCCAGTCCTCCCCCGGGAAGGACTCCGCGGCACCGGGCGGGAAGAAGGCGCCGTCGGCCGCGTCGGCCGTCGCCGACTACAACCCCACCCCGTACGACAAGATCAAGGACGGCGGGACGTACACCACCGTCGGCACCTTCGACGACCAGGGCAACCCGTTCAACGTCAACGCGACCCTGACCGCGGCCCGGGTCTGGGCCTGGTACAACGCCGACGCGATCACCTACTCGCCGACCGGGGAAGTCCAGTACAACCCGGACTACTACAGCGATGTGAAGGTGGCCGTCGAGGGCGGCCGGCAGAAGGTCACGATCACCATCAACCCGAATGCCGTGTTCAACGACGGCACCCCGATCGACTGGACCGCGATCAGGGCGACGTGGAAGGCCAACAACGGTTCCGACAAGGCCTACGCGGCGTCGTCCACCGACGGATACGACCAGATCACCTCGGTCGAGAAGGGCGTGAACGCCAAGCAGGCGATCATCACCTTCAAGGGGGTCAACGCCTCCTGGTCGAGCCTGTTCACCACCTTCCTGCACCCGAAGGCCGCCACGGTCGGCAACTTCAACAAGGCGTACATCAAGAAGGCGCACCCGGAGTGGGGCGCGGGTCCCTACACGGTCGGCACCTGGGACAGCCACTCGGGCAACATCACCTTCGTCCGCAACCCCAAGTGGTGGGGCAGGAAGGGCAAGCTCGACAAGCGCGTCTACGTCAACCTGGAGTCGACGGCGGCCGTCAACGCCTTCAAGAACGGCCAGTTGGACTACGTCTCCGCAGTCGACGCCGAGAGCCTGAAGCAGGTCAAGGGGCTCAAGGGCACGGAGATCCGCAGCGGCGGAAGCCCCTTCGAGTACTCGCTCTACTTCAACACCAAGTCGCCCGTCCTCGCGGACAAGGACGTACGCAAGGCGCTGGAGGAGAGCATCGACCGCGCGCAGATCGCGAAGATCCAGTTCCAGGGGCTCGACTACTCGGAGCCGCTGCCCGGCTCGGCGGTGCTGTACAGCTTCCAGAAGGGCTACGAGGACAACGTCTCGGCGGTGCTGAAGTACGCGCCGGACGAGGCCAAGAAGGCGCTGGACGCGGCGGGTTGGAAGCCGGGCGGGGACGGTGTGCGGGTCAAGGACGGCAAGCGGCTCGAAGTCGGCTACACGCTGCTCGGGGACGACCCGCTGGACAAGGCGACCGCGGGTGCCTTCGCGGCGATGCTGAAGCCGGTCGGCGTGCGCCTTGTCATCAAGAAGGCCGACGAGGCGGACTTCTCCAGCATCCTCAGCGAGCGCAAGTTCGACCTCTTCCTCTCCGGGAACCGCTCGATGGACCCGTTCGGCGCCCGCTACCTGTGCGACTTCTACTGCTCGGACCGTGACTCGAACATCACCGGGGCGGGTTCACCGGAGCTGGACAAGAAGATCCGCGCGACCACCAATATCGCCGACCTCGGCGAGCAGGCGAAGGCGGCGAACAGCGTCGAGCGCACGGCGCTCCAGGAGTACGCCTTCCTCCCGCTGTTCAGCGGTCCGTCGACCTACGGCGTGAAGAAGGGGCTCGCCAACGTCGGCGCGACCATCTTCTACAACCCGCTTCCGGAGACGGTGGGTTGGGAGAAGTAGGCGGCGGAAGCGGTGTGACCCCGGCCGCGCCCGCGACGTATGGCGCGCGCTCGGGGTCAGTCGCGGAGCTTGCCGGGCCTGGCCGCGGTCCGTGCCCGGGCCCACACCTCGGGGAGCCGGCGTTCGCGGGCGCCCGCGGCGGCGCGTTCCTGGCCGTGGAGAAGACCCCAGGTGAAGCCCGGCTCCCCCGCCGCGTGTGCCGCGACCGCCAGGCCTCGCAGCGCGTCGCAGGTCACCACGCTGTCGTGCTGGGCGCCGCTCACCTGCTGGACGGCCTTGACGCGTTTGCCAAGGCGGGCGGCCGGTTTTCCCAGTGCCGGGCGGGCCGCCTCGGCGGCGTAGCGGAGCCGCTTGGCGGCCTTGCGCGCTTCGTGGATCGCGGTGTCCCGGGCGGGGCCGGGGGCCATGTCGAGCGCGGGCTCCATGCGGCCGGCGAGTCGGCGGAACTCCTTCAGAAGGACCTTGACCAGGACTTTCCCGGGCTTGCCGACCGCCTTGGCGCGCAGCGGCGGCTCGTCGGTCAGCGCCGCCAGGTTCTCCAGGAGGTTCAGATAGCGGGGTGAGGCGAGGGTGTCGAGGGTGCGGCGGCGGGCCTCGGCCCGCCGCGTCGCGTCCCATGCCTGCAAGCGGGCCTCCACCGGGCCGAGGACGAGTTCGCCGGGCAGTTCGCTCACGCCGGTGGTCAGGCGCTCGCGCAGCACTTCGTGGTCGCGTTCCACCCCGAGCTCGTTGGCGAGCCACTTCAGGTCGCGGCGGACGGGGTCGGTGGCCTCGCGGTCGAGGACGGAACGGTAGGAACGCAGGCAGCCGCGCAGCCGGCGGGCGGTGGTGCGCATCTGGTGCACGGCGTCGGGCAGCTCGCGCCGGACGGCGGGATCGAGGTCCCGGAGTCCGCCGGCCAGCCGGTCCACGTAGGCGAGCACGTGCTCACCGGCCGACCCCGGGGTGACGGCGTCGCGCCGGTCCTGCGTGCCGTCCCGCGCGACGGAGATCGTCTCCCGGAGACCCCGGCCCACCTTGGACGGGCTCTGCGCCCGTTCGACCCCGTGTTCGCGCAGCACCTTCTCGACGGCGTCCAGCAGGGCGGGGTCACCGTCCTCGGCCAGCTCGACCTCCATCTCCCGCCAGGTCGCCGTCCCGCCGCCGTCGAGCAGCGCCTCGGCCGACACGTCGTCCACGCTTAGCTCGGCGAGGACGTCGCCCGCGGCGTCGAGCAGGTGGTGCAGGGCGCGGTCGGAGCGGATCCGGATCACGGGGCGCAGCGGCGCGCCGCGGGTACGGGAGAGGGCGAGGTCGCGCAGTTCCTCGGGGACGTCGTCCGCCGAGTCCAGCGGAGCCTGGATCTCCTCGCGGCTGTCGCCCGGCAGCGGCAGTTTCAGGTGCCAGCCGGCGTCGGTACCGCCGGTCCTGCGCCGCAGCGACGCCCGGCTCCTGGACAGCCGCAGGTCGTCGGTGTCGTAGTAGACGGCGTCCAGCTCCTGCGCGCCCTGGTCCGCGAGTGAGGCGACGGGGCCCACCCCCACCAGCTCGGACAGCCAGGAGATGCCCTCGGCGGGTGGCGTGTACTTGCGTTCGGTCTCGCGCGTCGAATGGGCCATACAGATCGCGTTGACCTATTTCAGCGGATCAAACCCGTACGTACGTACTCCGCCTCCCGCAACGGCCTCGCCCCCGCCCTCCTTGGCCTTGTCCCTCCGGGAGGGGTCCGCGACGACTCGCCGTCGAGTTCGATCACACGACGAAGATGATCAACATCTTTACCGATATGCGAGGTCTGAGCTGGATCTGAGCTACGCGGCTTCCAGGTGACGGCGGTGAACGCACCTGACGCGAGCCGGTCGACCGGCCTCACCACCATAAAACCGGCCTCACCACCATGAAGGAGTGTCGATCGGCGGGATCGGTCGCCTCCGCGCACGCTCCGGCGGGATGCGCGCGAGACGGGTGCGGGTACCTGGGGCGGGGACGGGCACACTGTCCCCGACAGGGGTGGCGGATGGGGCGGGGAGCGGTGGGGCGGCGCCGTGGGAGCAGGTCGGGCCGGTGGGCGTGATGGCAGCTCAGGGCGGTGCGGGTGGGAGCCGGCTCGGGGGCCGGGGCGTGCGTGTGCCGTGATTCGTCCGCGCGTATCTCACCATCGCCCGCCCCTCCCCCGTACCGTCGAGCCACCGCCGAGCCCCGCCGTCACCTCTCCGGGCACGGCCGCCGCGCCACCCGGCCGGAACCGGCCCTCGTCCATGTCCACGTCGGAACAGGAGCACGTCCATGCGTCTCTACGCCCAGACCCCAGCGCGCCGGACTCGTCAACTGGTCGCAGATCTGATCGCCTTGCTCCTGATCGCGATCACGGTGAAGTTCGCCCTGGTCGTCCGTGACGCGATCCTGACGCTGGCCGAGCCCGGGCGGAAGGCGGAGAGCGCGGGCGACAGTCTTGCCTCCGGGCTCGACGACGCCGGGGACGCGGCCTCCAAAGTGCCGTTCGTCGGGGACTCGTTGAAGAAGCCGCTCAAGTCCGCGGCCGACGCCGGCACCAGCCTTTCCGATGCCGGGCGGTCGTTGCAGGACACCGTGGGGCATGTCGCCACGCTGACCACAATCGCCCTGATCGTCCTCCCGACCGCCGTCATCCTGCTGCTGTGGCTCGTTCCGCGGCTGTGGTGGATCCGGCGTACGGCGACCACCCGCCGTCTCCTCGACGCCCCCGGCGGCGCCGACCTCCTCGCCCTGCGCGCGCTCACCGGGCCGCAGCGGCAGCTCGCCACCGTCCCCACTCCCCCGGGCGGTCTCGCCGACGCCTGGCGGCGCGGTGACCCCGAGGTCATCGCCGACCTGTCGACACTGACCCTGCGGCGCGTGGGCCTTCGCCCCTGACGGGCCGGCGTCCAAGGCATGCGGGGCACGCGGGGCACGCGTCCAGGCGGCGCCGCACAAGCCACTCCACGGTCCGCGGTCGCGGTGGTCGAAGAACCGGGATGTGCCGTCGATGGCCCGCTCCCGGCTCCTCGTTGCCGTAGCCGACCGACCGGCCGCCGCCTCTACTTGGCACGTGCGGAGGTGAACGGCGTGACGGGTCGTTCCAGGCGTTCGCCGTCCAGGGTGATGTCGACGGCCTCGTTGTAGAAGGCGAGGAGGTTCTTGACGGGGGCCACGGCCGGCAGCGATCCGGTGTGGGTGCCGGTCCGGGGGTTCTTCGCCGGGCGCAGGAGGTCCGTACGGGCGTCGGCGCGCGGGAAGGCGTACAGCGGGACCGGCACCCCCGGCTCCCACACGAGCACGGGTGTCTGCTGTCCACGACGGTGGTGCCGCCGGTGCGACCGCGCACCCAGCGCTCGCTGGGCGCCCACAGGATGCCTTCCAGAGTGGTCCTGACCTCCCGCGCGGCGGGGATCGCGGTCATGCTCATGAGCGGCTCTCCTTCGACCGGCCGGCCTCATCTCTGGCTCACCCTCGAACGGATCGCCCCCGGGCGGCAGCCCTGCGCATGGCTCGCCCCCCGGCTGACCCTCCGGTCCCCCCCAACCCTGGCACGGTTTCGGTCCGGAGGCAGGGGCGATCCCGGTCGGCGCGGGTCGGTCCCGGTCAGTGCCGGCCCGAGTGCGCCCTCGCCGACCAGATGCCGACCTGCGTCACCCGCATCCGCCGGGTGATGGACGAACGGCTGAGGGTGTACGGCGTCTCGGTCGCCCGCAAGCGTGTCCTCGGGTGTCCGACGGACGGCCCCGTACGTCAGGCCGGGCTGGCGGCCACCAAGAGCGCGCGAGTGGCCGCCTCGCTCTGGTTCCCGCTGCGGCGCGCGCCGGGGCGGCGGCGCGACGCCTGAGGGGACCGTTCCGCGGCACGCCCGGCGTGGGACCGTACCCTCGCGTCAGCCGTTCTGCCGGGGCAGGCGGACCACCTGGACGAAGAAGTCGTCGATCTGCCGCACGGCCGCGATGAACTGGTCGAGGTCGACCGGCTTGGTGACGTAGGCGTTGGCGTGGAGCTTGTAGCTGCGCAGGATGTCCTCCTCCGCCGCCGAGGTGGTGAGGACCACGACCGGGATGTGGGACAGCCCCGGGTCCGACTTGATGCGCTCCAGGACCTGCCGGCCGTCGTACTTGGGCAGGTTGAGGTCCAGCAGGATCAGGTCGGGCTGCGGGGCGTCGGTGTGGGCGCCGCGCTTGTAGAGGAAGTCGAGCGCCTCCTCGCCGTCCCGGACGACGTGCAGGGTGTTGCCGATCTTGTTGTCCTCGAACGCCTCCCGGGTCATCAGCTCGTCGCCCGGGTCGTCCTCCACGAGGAGGACGTCGATGGGGGTGCCTGAGGGGGTCGTCATGTCAGGGCCTTGTCGTCGGAGTGCGCGTGCGTGTCGTCCGCCACCTCGGCGGTGGGCAGGGTGAAGCAGAAGCGTGTGCCATCGGTGTGGCTGGTGTCGAGCCAGATGCGGCCGCCGTGGTACTCGACGATCTTCTTGCACAGCGCCAGGCCGATACCGGTGCCGCCGTAGGAGTCGCGGCTGTGCAGCCGCTGGAAGATGACGAAGACCTTCTCCTCGAACTCACCGGGGATGCCGATCCCGTTGTCCGTGACGCACAGGCGCCAGGCGTCGGAGTCGTCCGGATCGCGTTGGCAGGTGATCCGGATGTGCGGTGCGCGGTCGGGGTGCCGGAACTTCACGGCGTTGCCGATCAGGTTCTGCCAGAGCATCGCCAGGAGGGTCGGGTCGCCGACGATCTCGGGCAGTTCCTCCGGCCGGTCGACGCGGGCGCCGCTCTCGGTGACGGCGCTGTCCAGGTTGGTCAGCGCCTTGGTGAGGCCGAGGCCCAGGTCGACCGGGAGCCAGGCGTCGTTGACCCGGCCCACCCGGGAGAAGGTGAGCAGGTCGTTGATGAGGACCTGCATGCGCTTGGCGCCGTCGACGGCGAAGTCGATGTACTGCTGGGCGCGGTCGTCGAGCTGGTCGCCGTAGCGTCGCTCCAGGAGCTGGCAGAAGGAGGCCACCTTGCGCAGCGGCTCCTGCAGATCGTGCGAGGCGACGTAGGCGAACTGTTCCAGTTCCGCGTTGGAGCGGCGCAGCTCGACGGCCTGGGCGTCCAGGTCGGCGGTCTGCCGGGCCAGGATGTCGCGCTGTTCGCGCGAGGAGTCGAGTTCGGCGACGATGCGCTGCCGCATCTCCTCGACGTCCCCGGCCACCGCTCTCAGGTCCACCGGCCCCGCGCCGGTGATGGCGTGGTCGAACTCGCCGCGCGCGACCTTGCGGGTGGCGGCCTGCAGGCCCTCCAGCGGCCGGGCGACCAGGAACCGCACGAGGAACGTCAGCGCCACTCCGGCCAGCAGGAAGGCCACGACCATGGCGAGGAGTACGGCGTCGCGGACCTTACGGGAGTGGTCGAGCTGTCGCTGGCCGTCCTCGACGGCGGCCGCCAGTCCGGCGTTCTGCCGGGCCGCTGCCCGGCGGATGTCGTCGAAGGCCTTCTTGCCGCGTTCGGCGGACGCCCGGTCGATGGTGCGCGGCTCGCCCGGGGTGACGCCGGCCATCAGGGGTTCGGCGTAGGTGCGCCGCCAGGTGTCGGCGCGCTTCTCCACCCTCGCGAGGTCGGCGAGCAGTTCGGGGCGGTCGCCGATGAGCGTACGTATCTCGGTGGCGGCCCGCCTCTCGTCCTTCCGGCCCTGCTCGTAGGGGTCGAGGAACTGGCGGTCGGCGGCGATGGTGTAGCCGCGGACACCGGTCTCCTGGTTGACCAGGGAGGCCTGGAGCCGGTACGCCTCGGTCTGGGCCGGCTTGATGTCCCGCAGCATCTGGTCGGTGACCGTCGCGGTCCGCTGGAGCACCGCCGCGCCGATCACGGCGCCGACCAGGACGAGCAGGGCCATGAGGCCGAGCACGAGCCGGAACCAGCCCTGCACCGTCAGCCGGTGTCCGGCCCACCGCTCGCCGGTCATGTTCGCCATCCCATCCTCGGAAACACCCTTGTGCCGCACGCTGTCCATGTCCGTCATCGCCACCGCAGGTAGAGGACGGCGACGTCGTCGGCCAGGCCGCCCTGCTGCTCGGCGAGCAGTTCGGCCCGCTCGATCAGTCCGTCGACGAACGGGGCCGGGGGCAGGGCGGCCAGCTCGCGCGCGACGTCGAGCAGTCCCTCCTCGCCCAGCCGCTCGATGCCGCGGCCGACGCGTCCTTCGAACAGGCCGTCGGTGAACAGGACGATCGCGGCCCCCTCGGGCACGGTCAGTTCCTCCACGGGCCAGCGGGCGCCGCCGGGCACGATGCCGAGGGCGGGGCCGCCTCTGACCTCGACCCACTCGACGCCGTCGGCTCCGGCGAGCAGCGCGCCGGGGTGACCTGCCCGCACCATGCGGACGCGTCGCTCACCGGGGCCGATGGAGAGGATGACCAGGGTGGCGAAGACGCCCGCCTTGGCCCGCTCGGCCATGAGGATCTCCTCCAGCCGGCCCACCTGGTCCGGGCCGGTGACTCCGCTGAGCACGAGGGTGCGCCACGCTATTCGCAGCGCCACCCCGAGCGCGGCCTCGTCCGGGCCGTGCCCGGAGACGTCGCCGATCATCGCGTGCACGGTGCCGTCGGCGCTCTGCACGATGTCGTAGAAGTCACCGCCGAGCAGGGCGTGCGCACGGCCGGGACGGTACCGGGTGACGACTTCCACGCCGTCGTCGCGCAGCAGCGGACGCGGCAGCAGTCCACGCTCCAGACGGGCGTTCTCCTGTGCCTGCATCTGGCTCGCCTGCAGCGCCACGGCGTCCTGCTCGGCCTGCTTGCGCTGGATCGCGTAACGGATCGCCCGGCCGAACAGTTCCGGCTCGACGCGGCCCTTGACCAGGTAGTCCTGGGCGCCCGCGGCGACCGCGGCGAGCCCGGTGCCTTCCTCGGCGAGGCCCGTGAGGACCACGATGGCCACGTGCTCGGCGCTCTCGCGGAGCCGGGACACCGCCTCAAGGCCCTGGGCGTCCGGAAGGTGCAGGTCGAGCAGCACACAGTCCGGCACCTCGGAGTCGAGCACCTCGCACGCCTCGGCCATCGACCGTACCCAGCGCAGTCGCATGCCGAGCGCGCTGTCGGCGACCAGTTCCTCCACCAGGAGGGCGTCGCCCGCGTCGTCCTCGACAAGGAGAACCGACGGCTGTTCCACTCCCCAGGCCGCTGCACGGTCCAGCGCGGGAGAAGCCACGCCGGCAGCCCCAGGCTGCGACGTCATCATCGAAAGAACCCCCCAGCCACCACCATTCCGCCGCTGCCTGACGGATAACTCCGCGAGCATACTCAGGCTCGCCATGAAGCACCCCATGGGGAGAGTCACTGAGGCGGGCCGGGCCCGAGGTGTCCGCCGGAAGACGTGTTCGATGTCACGCGGACGGGGGGTGACCGCCGCCGATGAGTCTTGTCACCCGGGACGGTCCGAAGAGTGGGAAGGTGTGTCGACGGAAGCGAGGGTGACCGTGTTTGTCCTGATTCCCGGCGCCGGCGGGGCGGCCTGGTACTGGCACCGTGTGGTGACCGAACTGCGGGCGCGCGGGTGCGAGGCGGTGGCCGTCGATCTGGACGGCGCGGACGAGTCGGCGGGCCTGCCGGAGTACGCCGACGCGGTGGTGGCCGCGGTCGGTGACCGTGACGACGCCGTGCTCGTGGCCCAGTCCATGGGTGGCTTCACCGCGCCCATGGCGGGCGCCCGGGTGCCGGTGGCCGGTCTGGTGTTCGTCAACGCGATGATCCCGCTGCCGGGTGAGACGCCCGGGCAGTGGCGGGGCGCCACGGGGTCGGAGACGGCCCGGGTGGCGGCGGCAGAGGCGGGCGGCTACTCGACGGAGATCGACCTCGACACCTACTTCCTGCACGACGTGCCGGCCGAGGTCGCCGCGGGCGGGGCGGAGCACGAGCGGCCGGAGGCCGAGATCGCGTTCACCCAGCCCTGCGCCATCGAGCGGTGGCCCGCTGTGCCGACCCGGGTGCTCGCCGGCGCCGGGGACCGGTTCTTCCCGGCGGAGTTCCAGCGCCGGGTGGCGCGCGAGCGGCTCGGCGTGGCGGCGGAGACCGTCCCCGGGGGCCATCTGGCCGCGCTGTCGTGTCCGGGCCCGCTGGTCGACCGGCTGCTCGACGGGACGCGGTGAGGGCCGGAGGTTTACGCCACGCGTAACGCCGGGGGTCCGCGCACCAGGTTCCGCCGGAACGGCGCGCGCACCGAGGCCGCCGGAACGGTTGGCACACCGAGCCCCGCCGGGAAGCTCGCGCACCGAGCCCGCGGGGACGGTTGGGACACCCGGCCCGCCGGGGGCCTCGAACGTGAGGGGGGTCCGCGACGTTTCGTATCCATCGCGCGTGAACGTCGTTGTTATGGGCGTCGCGCTGCCACCCCCGAGGAGGCGCGATACGTGAGGGCCCGACATCCCCGCCCGGTCTCGGGCCCTCACTCTCCTCTCCGCGCCTGACTCCCCTTGTTCCCTGGCTTGCCAACGTTGTCGGGGATGACTGGTCTACACCCTTGACTGGTACAGACCAAGGCGGTTGAGTGTGGCAGCACACCCCCCACCGCGGCCGCTCCGGAAGCCGTGGCGTCGGTCAACTCCGGCGCGCGCAGGCGAGGTTGCGCCTCGCCTTCCGGTGCGGCCCTGCTGTGCAAAGGAATTGATCCTGTGTCAAAGCGACGCGTCTCTTCCCTCCTGGCCGCGATCCTGATCGGCACCGCCGCACCGGTGCTGCTGCCGGCCGCCGGCGCCTCCGCCGCATCCTGCGCGAGCTATCCGAGTTGGGTGGCCGGAAAGTCGTACGTCACCGGCGACATCGTCCGGTACACCGACGGCAAGGCCTACATAGCGGAGCACGACAACCCGGGCTACGACCCGACCATCAGCACCTGGTTCTGGGAGCCGTACGCCTGCGACAACGGTCCGACGAACCCCTCCGAGGGCTTCGTGGTGAGCGAGGCGCAGTTCAACCAGATGTTCCCGAACCGGAACTCCTTCTACAGCTACAGCGGGCTCAAGGCCGCGCTGAGCGCCTACCCCGGTTTCACCAACACCGGCAGCGACACGGTCAAGAAGCAGGAGGCGGCGGCCTTCCTCGCCAACGTCAACCACGAGACCGGCGGGCTGGTCTACGTGGTGGAGCAGAACACGGCCAACTATCCGACGTACTGCGACTGGGGCCAGCCCTACGGCTGCCCGGCAGGCCAGTCCGCGTACTACGGGCGCGGCCCGATCCAGCTCAGCTGGAACTTCAACTACAAGGCTGCGGGCGACGCGCTCGGCATCGACCTGCTGGGCAACCCCTGGCTCGTCCAGAACGACTCGGCGGTGGCCTGGAAGACCGGGCTCTGGTACTGGAACACCCAGTCCGGCCCCGGCACCATGACCCCGCACAACGCGATGGTCAACGGCGCGGGCTTCGGCCAGACGATCCGCAGCATCAACGGCTCCCTGGAATGCGACGGCAGGAACCCCGCCCAGGTCCAGAGCCGCGTGGACGCCTACCAGCGCTTCACGTCGATCCTGGGCGTGACCCCGGGAGCAAACCTCTACTGCTGAGCGCACGCCCGGCCCACAAGCGAGCCCCACCACCGGGCGCCCGCCGACCCACCCGGGGTCAGCGGGCGCCCGGCGCGTTGGACGGGTCGCGCCGCAGCCAGTTCTCGACTGTGGCGAAGTCCGCGTCGGTGAGACCCCGTCGCGGGCCGACGCGGTGGAGCAGGGCCGCACGGGGATGGTGCGCGGCCACCAGGCACGGTCGGCACCGGTGATCTCGTCGTCAACCCAGGCGAAAGCCGGTCCGGCGGCCCGGTCCACGAGGGCACGCGTCTTCCAGTGGGGATGAGAGGTCCGTCTACTTTACCGACCGCAGGAGCCCTGATATCTGCTCTGAACTGCGACGATACATGGACTACATGTCCGTGACGCCGAGTTGGGGCCGATGATGTCGTCGGTCTGAGCGATCCGAGGCCCCATGTCTTTGGCCAAGGGAAACAAGGCTGCGCTTGATTGAGGAGTCGGGCAGCATGACGGTGTGGCTGATCTGCTGTGGGGAGACGTGAGCCGTTTCTTCGACCCGGATGTGATGGGGTCTCTGCCGGACCTGCGTGTCCCAGATGCCTCGGTGGAGGGCTGGCAGGCGGTCCTTGATCTTGTCGAGGCGAGAGGTTGGCGTTGCCGGTACTCCGAAGGCGAGACCGTGCTGCCGGTCCCTCGGGCGGAGACCGTCCTGTCCCGCCCGGCGGACGCTGAATGTCCGAACCTGCGGGTCTGGCCGACTGCCGATGTTCTAGCGATCTTCCGTTTCCAGGACGACGGTGAGATCGACTTCGACGTCGACCTGCGGGAGTTGCAGGGCCAGGAGCGACTTGATGTGTTCTGCGACTTCTTGCGGGAGATCGGGCGGTGCTTGGGCAAACCGGTGTTCATGGACCCGGAGGGCGATCATGGTCATCCGGTGCTCGGCTTCGATATCGACGCCGACCGAGTCGTCCTCCTGGCCGAGCCGCCGGCCAGGTGATTGCGGTCGCCGGCCGCGATTCGCAGTGGGCGCCACTGCGGAGGAAGATCAATCGATAGCGCCGCCGAGCGGAGCGAGCGGCCGAGATCACCGACGAGCAAACGAGGGTGGCGCCGCCACCACCACATGTCGATGGGGTCGAATCCGCTGATCCGGTGGAACCGTGACAGCGATGCCCTCGGGCCAGACGATCGTCCATGATCTCCGCCCGTCCTTTCGCTCGATCCGCTGGACCCTCAAGTTCCCGACCACGACGTGCCGTACCACTTGGCCTCCGTACCGACTCCAGAACATGACAGACGTCCCGGACACGGTCGGTAAACAAGCCCGGGACGTACTGGTCCCAGTCCCAGACGGACATCACGGGCAGGACTACGGGCGGTCGGTAAAGTCGACGTCGAGGAAGAGGAGGGGAAGAAGGCGGGAGCGAGGCGGGGAGCCGGGCATGGCCGCAGGCTAGTGCCACAGTCCGCTCGCGACGGCGTGGCCCGTCGTTCGGGGGATGTCGGCGGGCCACGCCTTGAATCACGGTCCCATGGGTTGGGGGGATGCGCATTCAGTGCGGGCAAACCGGGCAGGGGGTGGGGTGTGGCCGATGGTTGCTGGGTGGGCTGGGGCGGTGTCGGGGGGGTAGCGGGTTCGGAGGGCGGCGCGGGTACTCGGTGGGGTGGGGGTTCGCGGTTAGGGTGCGGTTCTGATGGGCCGTCACGAAAGGATCTTGCCGTGAGTTCTCGTCTCAACCCCTACATCAGCTTCTCCGGTGATGCCAGGCAGGCCATGACCTTCTACCAGGACGTCTTCGGCGGCGAACTGACGGTCCACGAGTACGGCGCCTTCGGCTCGGACGCGCCTCCCGGGTACGCCGACAAGGTCATGCACGGCATGCTGGAGGCCCCGAACGGGTTCGTCCTCATGGGTGCCGATGTCCCGCCCGGCATGGAGCGGCGGGCGGGCAACGACTTCGCGGTGAGCCTGAGCGGCGACGACGCGGCCGAGCTGAGCGGCTACTGGGAGAAGCTGTCGGCGGGCGGCACGGTGTCGGTTCCCCTGGAGAAGCAGATGTGGGGCGACACCTTCGGCATGTGTACCGACCGCTTCGGTGTCGAGTGGATGGTCAACATCGCGGGGGAGGCGGGGGCCTGAGGTTCGCGGGCTGAGGTTCGGGGGGCTTCCGGGGGCTTCGGGAGGTGCGCGGCGCGGGCTTTTCTGGCCTCGCCGCGCGCCTCCCGCCGTTCCCTCCCTCGGGGGCGTGATCAGCTCAGCTTGCGGCACAGCAGTGCCGCCGGGCCGGGGGCCGCTCCCAGGCGGGTGGTGAAGGCGATTCCGGCCGCGTACTCGTCGTCCGCGCACTGCCCCTTGTAGTCGCCGTAGGCGAAGTCGCCCCCGGACGCGTCGGCGGGCCGGTTGTCGGAGCGGTCGAACCACACCGTACGGCCCGCTCCCGCCAGCGAGCGGGCCGCCGGAACGCAGAGCGCGGCCGAGGTGCGGCCACCGCGGCGGCTGGCGCCGATGAGGAACTCCCCCGCCGGGCACTGGAGTTTGGTGTATCCGGAGGCCCAGTCGCCGCCCGAGGGGACGTGGCGTTCGTCGGTGACGACGGTCTGGGCGTTGCCCGCCGCGCGGAGGTCGCCGGTGCTGACGTCGGTGCACAGGGCGCGGACCCCGCTGTGCCCGAGGCCGATCAGCCGGCTGCCGTCGGGACAGACGGCCTTGGAGGCGCCGGAGTCCCAGTCGCCGCCGGCCCGTACCCGCAGCGATTCCACCTGGTCCCCGTGGTCGGTGGCGAGCATGTGCCAGTCGGGGACCGGAGCGACGGAACCGGTGCGCGAGGGCGCGGTCATGAGCCGGTTCCACCCGGTGGCCCGCCAGTCGGCCCCGTCCAGGATGCCGTGGCGGTCACCGGCGGTGCCGTACCGCAGGAGGGACCAGTCGTCGTGGCCTTCCCAGCCGACGAGGGGCCAGTACGCGAAGTCGGCGTCGTGGTCGGCGAAGTAGTCGGTGATGTTGCCGAACCAGGTGCGGGCGGCCGTACCGGTCTCGCCCGCGCCGATGCCGAACTCGCTGATCCACAGGGGCGCGGTGAAGTGCTGGTTCGGCTCGTCGGAGACGAAGAACGCCTGGTCGTGCAGGACTTGGGCGAGCTGCTCGCGGGTGAGGTCCTGGTAGCGGGCGTCGTGTGTCTCGCCGATCCCGGTGGCGCCGCTGTGCCGGGGGCCGGTGTAGCCGTAGAAGTGGGCCGAGTAGACCAGCTTGTGGGCGGCGACGAGGGTGTGGGACAGCGTGCGGGCGGGGGTGAGGGTGGGGCGGCCGTGCGGGAGTCCGTCGACCGGCAGGCCGGTCCAGTTGATCCCCTCGATGACGATGAGGAGGCCGGGGTTCGCCTCGGTGAGGATGCGGTCGGCGGCGAGCTGGGCCGCCGCGTACCAGTCGTGGGCGTCGCCCAGGCCCCAGTTGGGATCGTCCAGCACGTCACGGCGCACCTCGTTGTAGAGGTCGGCGCCCACCACACGCGGGTCGGCGGCGTAGCGGCGGGCCATGAAGACCCAGTCGTCGGCCCACCGCTGGGTCGACTGCCCGCTGTTCCACCGTTCGTTGCCGTCGATGCCACAGCACCAACGTGAGGTGTTCGTGTGGTTGTTGAGGATGACGGCGAACCCGCTCCGGGTCAGCGCGGCGACGACCGCGTCGTAGACCTGGAGAGGTGTCCGGCCGCGCAGCTCCGGGTTGGCCGTGACGGCGGCGTCCGGGACGGGGGCGGTCGTGTGGATCATTTCGTTGGAGAACGGCAACCGGACGCTGTTGATGGCGAGTTGACGGAAGTCGTCCAGCAGCCGGGACAGCGGGACGCGGTCCAGTCCGAGGGGGATGTCGTGGGAGTTCTGGCCCGCGTGGTGGTTGGCGGGATCGTCGGTACTGCCACTGCCGGTCCAGGAACCCTGCGCACCGTCCCAGTTGGCGGACTTCAGCCGGAAACGATTGCCGTCGGCGTCGACGATGTAACGCCCTCGCGTGGACAGCGGGGGCTTCCATGTCTCGGCGGCTGCCGTAACGCTCCGGGCCGCCGATGTGTCCGCGGGAGCGGCCGGATCGGCGGCGGCTTGAACGGCGGAAGCGGCTTGAACGGCGGGAGCGGCCTTAGCGGCGGGAGCGGCTTGGCCGACGGGACCGGCGGGAACTGTAGGCGCGGCGACCGCAGCGGTGCCGGCGCCGGGGCCTGTGCCGAGCAGGAGGAGGACAGTGGCCGTTGATGTCAGGTACGTGCCAAGTCTGCGAGTGAACGGGGGCATGTGACCTCGGGGGTGCGTGGGGGGGGCCGAGGGCGTGCAGCCTAGCGGGAGAGACCGGCCGGGAGTAGCGGTTCAGGCCGGTGCCCGGAGCCCCGCCGCCTCACGCGTCCTCACCCACAAGAAGCTTCCCAGGGAGGGGAGTTGAGGGGAACACCTCCGGCCTTCCCTCCCCCGAGGGGCCGCTCAACTCGCCTCCGCCGCCGCCCGCACCTCGTCGGCCCACCCCTTGTCAAGGGCCGCGTGCACGAGGCCGTCCGCGAGCCGGGGCATGTCACGGGCGCTGACGAGCCCGCCCAGTCGCCGGGGCGTGACCGGCAGTCCGAGCCTGCGCGCTCCGTCCTGGGCCTTGCCGTCGACGTACGGCGCGAACTCGGGCCACACGCCCTGCACCGCCCGCAGGAAGATGTCCGCCCCGGTCGGCCCGATCCCGGGGATGTCCTGGAGTGCCTTCTTCGGGTCCGCTTCCTCGCGCAGCCGGCGCAGATCGCCGCCGTAGCGCTCCAGCAGCAGCCCGGCCCCGTCGCCGAGCTGCGTCGCGGTCCGCTCGTCGTAGCGCCGGTAGCCACCCTCGCCGAGCGCGTCGACCCGCCGCTGCCACGACGCCTTCGCCATGGAGCGCGCGTCACGCAGCCCGGCGTCGAACAGCGCCTTCGCGGACGCCACCGCGATATCGCCCCGGATGCGGGCGCTGAGCAGGAGAGCGAGGACGAGGGTCTGGTACAGCGGCGCCGGGGTGTCACGCAGCCGGATGCCCGCTTCCGCCGCGTAGGTGCGCCGCTGGCGTTCGAGCAGGGCGCTCACCAGTGCCCGGTCCGTCGCACCGGCCGTCCGCTCGCCGGCCTTGCCGCCCGGCTTCGTGTCGGGCTTCTTCCCCGTTCTGGATTTCCCGCCGGGCCCAGTCGTGCCGTCGGCCCGAGTCCTGCGGTCGGCCTGACTCTTGCCGCCGGTTCGGGTCCTGCGGTCGGTCCCGGTCTCGGTCTTCGTGCTCGTCGCCTGTTCCGGCACGGCACACCTCCCTCGGCGTCGCGGGTGAGGTCGTTGACGCGGTCCGCAGAGGTCGCGTAGCCCTCTCCGGCCCCGCCAAACCGGCTCTGCCCCGAGAATGGAACTGTTCAGGAAGCCGTGTGGTCCGGGTGGCCGCCGGTCCGGCGCTTTTCCTTGAGCTCTGCTTCGAACAAGTGGTCCACACCGTCGGCCAGCTTCCCGCGGGCCTCGGCCTCTACGTCCTTGAACGGCTCGTAGTAGGTCGCGTTGTACGCCTCGACGATCTGGAACGTCCAGTGGCCCGGGATGACATTGCGCCCCACGATCTCGCGCTCGACGCGGTCGGCCCAGCCGGTGTGGCCCGCCTCCCGGAGCAGCCGCACCGCACGGTCGAGTTCGAAGTCCGCGCTGCCGGTGAGCTGATGGAACTCGTAGAGGTGGCCGCGGGCCCGTTCGGTCGTCTCCAGCGCCTTCGACAGGGCCCCGAGGGCCTCGACCGTGGCGTCCGACACCCCGCTGGGGCGCTGGTGCGCCGGGATGGAGCCGGCGTCGTATTCGTTCATGGATCCATGGTGTCCCGATCGACGCGATCCTCACCTCTCGACCAGCGGCCGGGCCTGACCTGTCGACCACCGGTCGGGCCTCGCCTCCCGACCGAAGGCCGGGACACGCGCTACGAGGTCCCCGCCCGTGCCCCGCACTCCTCCGCGCTACGGGCGGCGGCGCGAGCCGGGCCGGCCCCGGGAACACCGGCCCAGCGCTTCGTCGCGCACCTGTGCGCAACTGCGGTTGATGAGCCGGGAGACGTGCATCTGCGAGATGCCCAGCCGGTCGGCTATGCCGCTCTGTGTCATGTCCTCGAAGAAGCGCATGTACAAAATGGCCCGCTCCCGCTCGGGCAGCCGGCGCAGTTCGTTCTTGGCCGCCTCGCGGTCCACGATGACGTCGTACGAGGAGTCGGACTCCCCCAGGGTGTCGCCGAGGCTGTAGCCGTCGTCGCCGGCGGCCAGTTCGGCGTCCAGCGAGAGGGTGCTGAAGCTCTCCAGCGCTTCGAGGCCCGCGGCGACCTCCTCTTCGGTGAGGCCGGTGTGGGCGGCGATGTCCGCCGGGGTGGGTTCGCGGGTGCCGGGGCGCTCCAGCAGGTCGCGGCGCGCGAGGCGCACTCGGTTACGCAGGTCCTGGACCCGGCGCGGTACGCGCAGGGCCCACATCCGGTCCCGGAAGTGCCGCTTGACCTCGCCGGTGATGGTGGGCACCGCGTAGCTCTCGAAGGCGCCACGGGCCGGGTCGAACCGGTCGACCGCCTTCACCAGGCCGAGCGCCGCGACCTGGCGCAGATCCTCCATGGCCTCGCCCCGGTCGCGGAAGCGGCCGGCGATGCGGTGGGCCATGGGCAGCCAGAGGGCCACCAGCTCGTCGCGCACGGCGTCCCGCTCCGGACCGTCGTCCAGGCCGGCCAGCCGCTCGAAGAGCGCGCCGGCCTCGGGGGAATCATCATGGGTACGGCGCGCGGACACGGAGGGCGAGGCGGAGACGATGTGGGGGTGCGGACGGCCTGTGGTCGTGTGGGTAGGCACGCGGGTTCGCTCCTGAACGGGAGTCTCAGGCCGCGCCCGGGATGGTCTCCGGGCGCGCCCCGAACGGAAGGTCTGGGGTGCCAAGCGGAGAGCTGACCGGGCCCACGGACGGAACCGCGGCCGCCGGGGAGTCCCCACTTGGCGTGCGCCTCCAGTCCGAAGCACGAACGTTCGAGTGCCCCTCGCTTCCACCCGCAAACATCGCGTTCGCAATCGAACGCGGGCCATACTCCATTCCGTGACAGCCGCGTGCGCGATCCGTGGGCCTCTCGGCCTCTGCCGACGGCCGGAGAAACCCCGGACCGCCGGGAAAGGAGCGCTGGATGGCTGACGACCAGGAACCCTTGGACCGCTACCGCGGCAAACGCGACTTCGCCCGCACCGGGGAACCCCGGGGCGGCGCCGAGGACGGCGGTGAGGGCGGCGGCGCGGGCGGCAGCGGCGCCGGCGGTACCGAAGGTACTGGCGGGAAACCGCACTTCGTCGTGCAGATCCACGACGCCCGCCGTATGCACTTCGACTTCCGGCTTCAGGTCGGGAACGTACTGAAGTCCTGGGCCATTCCGAAGGGCCCGTCCTGGGACCCGAGGGACAAACGGCTCGCCGTGCCCACGGAAGACCATCCGCTGGAATACGAAAACTTCGAGGGCGTGATCGCCCGGGGCGAGTACGGCGGCGGCACGGTCATCGTCTGGGACCACGGCACCTACCAGCCGCGCAGCCACGACCGGCGCGGCAGGCCCGTACCGTTCGGCGAATCCCTCGAACGCGGGCACGCCACCTTCTGGCTCAACGGCTCGAAACTGCGGGGTGAGTACGCCCTGACCAGGTTCCGCAGTCGCGAGGACGGCGGGAACAGCGGGGAGGAGGCGTGGCTGCTGGTGAAGGCGAAGGACGGCCACGCAGACGCCGGGCACGGCACGCCGGACCCGTACCGCGCCCATTCGGCTCGCACCGGACGCACGCTGCGCCAGGTGGCGGAGGGCACGGATTCCTGATGTCCCGCGACCAGATCCCGCCACAATGTCCCGCAACGGATCTCCATGGGGAGTCGCGCTTCCCTCATCGCCCCGTCTCGTAACCCCCGCACCGGCGGTATCTCGGTGCCCAGGTCTGGTTTGGACATGGCTCAGCCCGGTAGACCGGAGTGAGGTGGGTTGGCTGGCCAATCGTTCCCGGGAGGGTTCGGCAGTGAGCCCACCACCGGCCGCCCGATCGGCAATCCTGGCGGGCGGCCGGCCACTTCGGCGATCGGGGTTCACGCCGCGTCCGACATCACCTGCTCCCGCAGCGCGGCGCAGGAGCTGCTGATCAGCCGCGAGACGTGCATCTGCGAGACACCGAGTTCCTCCGCTATGCAGCTTTGGGTCATCCCGCGGAAGAAGCGCAGGTAGAGGATGGTCTGC
The DNA here is from genome assembly GCF_040703595.1 of Streptomyces sp. NPDC007084. NCBI lineage: Bacteria > Bacillati > Actinomycetota > Actinomycetes > Kitasatosporales > Streptomycetaceae > Streptomyces > Streptomyces sp. NPDC007084. The sequence goes on along the minus strand of NZ_JBEYFY010000019.1, from coordinate 78,816 downwards.
TCGCGCTCGGGAAGCCGTCGCATGGCCGGCCGCACCGCCTCCCGGTCGACCACGAGGTCGAATCCGGCGTCGGTCTCCCCCAGCCCGTCGGCCAGCGAGTATCCGTCGTCGCCGTCGTTGAGTTCGGCGTCCAGCGAGAGGGCCGCGTAGCTGTCCAGCGCCTCCAGGCCGTTACGGACCTCCTCCTCGGTCAGCCGGGCGTACGCGGCTATCTCGGCGACCGTGGGCTGCCGGCCCGCGTTCACCGAGGTCAGCTCCTTGATGGCCGTACGCACCCGGTTACGCGCCTCCTGGACGCGGCGCGGCACGTGCAGGACCCACATGTGGTCACGGAAGTGGCGCTTGATCTCCCCGGCGATGGTGGGCACCGCGTAGCTCTCGAAGGCGTGTCCACGGCCGGGGCTGTAACGGTCGACGGCCTTGACCAGACCCAGGGCGGCCACCTGCGTCAGATCCTCCAGCGCCTCGCCCCTTCCGCGGTACCGGCCGGCGATGCGCTCCGCCATGGGCATCCAGGCCTTGACGATCTCGTCCCGCAGCGCCCGACGTTCCGGGCCGTCGCCCAGCTCCGCGAGCCGTTCGAACGCGGCGTCGGTGTCCGGGGCGTCATGGTGCGGATGGCGCTTCGGCGCGTTCGCGGTGTGGGCGCTCGTGGCGCGCGTAGCCGGGATGTGCGAAGTCGTCGCGCTCGTACTCGTGATGTGGGTGCTCGTGGTGCGCATGTGCTGACAGCTCCCTCAACGGTTGCTGACTGGACAGACCACCATGGGAGACCACGACACAGCACTCTCGGGACACACCCGTCACTGCGGAGCCAAGCGCTCCCACGGACGTGCCTCACTGTCCGAAGCACTACAGTCCGATTTCCCTCCTTACCGGCCGGTAAACACCTATTCGGCGGACATAATCCAGTGTGACCGGCCGGTGGCGAGGGGTGCGCGTTTCCCGGTGGGCGGCCGGGGCACCCGGGGCTCCGGCGAACACTCGTCCGTACTCGTCCGGGACGTCCCGCGAACCCGGAACGCGAAGTCAGAACGCGAACCAGAACGCGAACTCAGAAGGAGACACATGCTCTTCCTCGTCGCCGCATTGCTCCTCCTCGGCGTTGTGGTGGGCGCCGCAGCGCACCTCCCGCTGCCCGTCACACTGGTGGCCGCCGTGGCCATCGGGTGCTGGCTGCTCTTCTACTCGCTGCGCAGGCACCGGGTGGGCACACCGCGGAAGACGACCGGTTACCGCCGCGGGGAGGCCCGATGAGCCAGTCGACCCAGGAGACGACGCGGACGGCCTCCCGGCGCGACCCGTACAGCTTCGCCGTGGCGTCCTTCATCCTCGGCCTGGTCGGGCTGCTGGTCTTCAACATCGTCCTGGGGCCGATGGCCGTCGTCCTCGGGTTGATCGCCCTGCACCGGGGCACACTGCACCGCCACCGCGCCTATCTCGGCATTCTGCTCGGGGTCGCCGACCTCGTGGTGCTCGCCGTCGTCACGGCGGCCGACCACAGCGTCACCTGGCACATCTGAGCCGGCCACCGGCCCGACGGCCGGCGTCAGTGCCCGTCACGCGCACGGAGTCCGCGGGCCTGCCTTGAGAGGGCAGTCCCTCAGGGGGCGTCCCCGGCCCAGTCGAAGAACATCGGGTCCCCGGGGCGCGGGTCGTACAGGGCCCGCGCACCGGGCCCGAACTGCCCCAGCTCCGTCTCCAGAGCGACACCGACGGATATCTCCTCCGGTGTCCGCCCGGTGATGTCGAGCAGCAGACCGTCCAGCGGCCCGCCGACCAGTTCGGCATAGTCCCGACCGCGCTGCGGGCCCTGACGGGGGTCGTCGTGGTCCGCGCCGTAGACCCGGCCGCGCAGGAGCTGTTCGTCGTCCTTGTCCATGCCCTCCACCTTCCCAGCCGCCACTGACAACGCGAGTCGGACCAGAATCGCCGGGGCGCGCCCACGCCGCGATCCGAGGGTTCCTCCCGTGTCCGCTCGGAGCCGGGCGGGGGCCCGCCGAGCGGGGCCGCAAACACCTGCCGCCCGGGTCCGTCACCGCCACTGCTCCGATCAGGTGAAGTGCCCGTACAGACCGGATGGGGCCGGCCGGATCGGACGGGACGGGACCGTATGGACGGGATCGGACCGGACGGGACCGGCTATGGCCGCGCCACCGGGTCGGCCGTAGAAGCCACACCCGGCGCCGCACGCCGCACACGCGGAAAGGCCAACCCGCCCTTCCCCTTGCCACTGCCCCGCACAGGTTCCCGCCGACCCGCACGTCTTGCCCCTGACCCGCACGTGTTGCCCCTGACCCGTACGACTCGTCTCTGACCCGTACGACTTGCCTCTGACCCGCACGTCAGGGTTTAGCGTGCCCCGGCCGGTGGGTCGGCCGGGAGGCCCGGCCGCAAGACGACGCACCGGTTCGTGCCCTTTTCCTCGCCCGAGCCCCGGAGTCGCGTCATGACCCTTCAGCCACCGCTCACTACCCGCCAGATCCACCTCGTCACCGAGCCCGACGGACTGCCCGGACCCGAGCATCTCGCCGTGGTCGAGACGCCGCTCCCGGCGCCGCGGGAGGGCCAAGTCGTCGTCCGCAACCGGCACTTCCTCGTCTTCCCGGGGCTGCGCACCCTCATCGGAGGGCAGGCCGAAGCGGTGCCGTTGCCGCCCGTGCGGCTCGGCGACGCCCTGTTCGGCCCCGCTGTGGGGGATGTCGTCGCGGTGGGTCCGGACAGCCGGCTGCGCCCCGGCGACACCGTGACCCATCTGCTCGGCTGGCGTGAGCACGCCCTCGTGAACGAGACCGACTGCCTGCCCCTGGGCGACGTACTGCCCGACCCCGTCGCGTTCCTCTCCTCCGGGGCGGCCGCGTACGCCGCGCTCACCCGGCTCGCCGCCGTACGCCCCGGCGACACGGTCCTCGTGACGGGGGCCGCGGGCGCGGTCGGAAGCCTGGCGGGACAGGTGGCCCGGCTGCTGGGCGCGACGCGCGTCGTCGGCACCACCCGGTCGGCGCGCAAGGCCGACCGGCTCACGGCCGAACTGGGCTACGACGCCGTGATCGTGCCGGGGACGGCGCCGCTCGCCGAACAGCTCGCCGACGCGGTACCGGAGGGCATCGACGTGCTCCTCGACACCGTCGGCGGCGAGCAGCTCACCGCCGCGGTCGGCGCCGCGCGCCGTGGCGCGCGCTTCGCGCTCGTGGGCGCGCTCTCCGGGCAGCTGTCGCCGGAGCGGGGCCGCGACGGCAGCACCTCGCCGGCGGAGATCGACACGTTCCGGATCATCACGCTCGGCCTCAGCCTGCGCGGATTCAGCAGCGCCGATCTCGGCGACGCGGCGGAGGAGTGGACCAAACGCTTCGGGGAGTGGCTGCGCTCTGGGGACATCGTCTTCCCCACCGCACGGATCACGGGCATCGATCGCGCTCCCCAAGCGTTGCAGGAACTGTTCGAGGGGCGGCACCTCGGAACGGTCGTCGTCGACCTGCCGTAACACCGGCGCCGCGATGTCCGTGCCTTCCGCGTCCTCGACGGGACGGATGCCGACGTCCTCGACAGGACGGATGTCGGCACGAAGGATGTCGGCACGGCGACGGGTGGAGGAGCGGATGCGGATCGGGGACGCGGCGGCGGCGGCCGGCACGACACCACGGGCACTGCGGTTCTACGAGGAGCGTGGGTTGCTGCCGCCGCCACGGCGCACCGCGTCCGGGCAGCGCGAGTACGGTCCCGACGAGATCGCCCGGGTGCGGGTGATCCGGGACCTGCTCGCCCTCGGTCTGACGGTGGAGGACTTGTGCGGCCTGGCCGACCGCATCCCGCTGATCGTCGAGGACCCGCGCCGGCGGTGTTCCGGCCGTACGGACGGTCCCGGCGCGGGCGTGGTGGACCGGCGGCTGGACGCCCTCGACGCCGAAATCGACCGTCTGACCCGGCTGCGCACCCGCCTGGCGGCCCAGACGGGCCGAACGGCCGACGGACCGTACGGGGGCGTCGGCCGTACCGGGGCGGAGTCCCGGACGTCATGACGGCGTGACGGCGTGACGGCGTGACGGCGTGACGGCGTGACGGCGTGACGGCGTGACGGCGTGAGTCTTGTGCGGGCCGTCAAGATCCCCTCGAACGGGCCCGGTTGTTGCGCGGAGATGAAATCCCGCAGCTCGGCGCGGTGCGGCCACTGGCCCGACGCCACTCGCCCCGGTCTCGTCCCCGATCTCGTCATTGACGGATCGGAGAATCGATTCGTACGATCGCGACTGGCATTGAGTGTCAGCGTCAAGCCCTGGCTCGCTGACCGGCAACCCTCCACCGCGGTGGGGTGCTCCAGGTGAAAGCCCGGCGGGGTGACAGCCCCGCAAGCGCGAACCCCCTGACGGGGGACGAGATGGGGAGGCCAGGCGTGCGGAACATCAGCGGCGATCTGAGCGCCTCGATCGCGGCCGCGGCGATGTTCTCCGGTTTCTCGCGCCGCCGCCACATCGACCTGGAGCGTTCCGCCAGCTGTCTGTGTCGCCGCTGACCGGACGCCCCACCGGTCGGCGCACCCCGCCGGTCACCGGTCGACGCACTCCGTCGGCCCGTTCCCGCGGATAGCCGTCAACCACCCCTGCTCTCCCCGGCGTTGCCGGGTCCTCGGTGGGCACGTCGTACGCCGTCGTCGACGCAGCCCTCGCGCATCGCTCACGCCCGGCTTCCCTGTCCGGGGCTCGCGCCTGAGCGTCCCGTCCGTTCCGACTTTCTCGCCCGAACGGTGCCGCCCGTCCACGGCCGCACCGCCCCGCTTCGCCATGTCCGCACCGGACAGGCGCGGCGACTCTGGAGTAGGAGAACCCCTTCCGTGACATCGCATCCGGATTCCCGATCGGCCCGATGGGCGGCAGCCGCCGCTGTCGTGACCTGCGGCATCCTGTTGAGCGGCTGCTCGTCGAGCGACGGCACCGGTTCGAACAACACCGACGCCCAGGCCAGGTCCGGCGGCACTCTGACCTTCGCGGTGGGTTCCGACGCCGGCTGCGTTGACCCGCAGCAGGTGGGCAGCAACGACAGCATCTACTCGCTGCGCCAGGTCGTGGACTCCCTGACCGACCAGGATCCCAAGACCGGCAAGATCGTGCCGTGGCTGGCCAAGAGCTGGGACATCAGCTCGGACACCCGGACGTTCACCTTCCATCTGCGGTCGGGGGTCACCTTCAGCGACGGCTCACCGCTGACCGCCCAGGTGGTGAAGGACAACTTCGACGCGGTGCCGAAGCTCGGGGCCCTGGCCACGCTCGCCCAGGGCTACCTGAGCGGGGTGCAGAGCACGAAGGTGGTCGATCCGAGCACTGTCCGGGTGACGTTCAAGGAGCCCAACGCGCAGTTCCTGCAAGCCACTTCGACCCACTCGCTGGGCATCGAGTCGGCGGCGAGTGTGAAGCTGAGCCCGCAGGAGAAGTGCAGCAAGGGCGTGGTCGGCTCCGGCCCGTTCAAGCTGGCCGGTTATGTGCAGAACCGCTCGGTGACGCTGGCCAAGCGCGCCAAGTACGCCTGGGGTTCCTCGCTGTGGACCAAGAAGGGCGAGGCGTATCTGGACAAGCTGGTGTTCAAGATCGTGCCCGAGGCCGGTGTGCGCAGCGGGAGTCTGCAGTCCGGCCAGGTCGACGCGGTGGGCAGTGTCGGCAAGGCCGACGAGACCGCGCTCAAGGGCGGTGCGGTGAACCTCCAGCGGCGCGCCAACCCGGGTGTCGTGTTCAACCTCGGCCTGAACAACGCCCGTCCGGTGTTCAAGGACGAGAAGGTCAGGCAGGCCCTCCAGTCCGCCATCGACCGGAAGCAGATCGTGGACGCCGTCTTCCCGACGGGCACCGAGCCGGCCACGAGCGTGCTGGCGCACACGACGCCGGACTACGCGGACCTCGGAGCGGACTTGGCCTTCGACGCGGCGAAGGCCAAGTCCCTGCTGGACGAGGCCGGATGGAAGGCCGGCGGTGACGGCGTCCGGTCGAAGGACGGCAAGAAGCTGCGCCTGACCGTCAAGTGGTTCGCCAACGCGGCCACCAACCAGCCTGCGCTGGAGCTGATCCAGCAGCAGCTGAAGGCGGTCGGTGTGGACGTGGTCCTCAAGCAGCTCCAGATCACCCAGTTCGCCCCGACGCTCCAGTCCGGCGACTTCGACGCGGTGTGGGGCAACATCACCCGGGCCGACCCGGACATCCTGCGCAGCTCGTACTCCACGCGGCTCGCCAACTTCTACCACCTGCCCGCCAGTCCGCTGGACACCGCGCTGAACCGGCAGGCGGCGACGGCCGATCCGGGCAAGCGCGGCGAACTGGTCAAGAAGGCACAGGAGTTGCTTGTCCGCAAGGCGTACGTGATACCGGTGGTGGAGCTGGAGACCCAGCTCGGCGTGGCGAAGAAGGTGCACAACCTCGACTTCGACGCCTCCAGCCGGATCCAGTTGCACGACACGTGGATCGGTTAGCGGCCGCCATGCGTCGCTATGTGATCAAGCGCGTTGCTCAGGCGCTCGGCGTGCTGTGGGCGGCCTATACGGTGTCGTTCCTGGTGCTGGACTATCTGCCCGGTGATCCGGTGTCGGCGATGGCCGGTGCCGGGGCGGACTCCGGGCAGGTCGATCCGGCGCAGCTGGCCGCGCTCCGCCACCAGTACGGCTTCGACAAGCCCGTGCTGCTCCAGTACGCGGAGCATCTCGGGCGTGCGGTGCGCGGGGACTTCGGGGACTCGGTGTCCTCGGGCCGCCCGGTCACCTCGTCGGTGGCCGACGCGCTTCCGCAGACGCTGCAACTGACCGGCGCGGCACTGCTGTTGGCCGTGGTGCTCGGCGGTGGTGTGGCCCTGCTCGCGACGTACACGGCCAGCCGGTGGCTGCGGCAGCTTCTGCTGTCGCTGCCGCCGCTGGGCGTGTCCGTCCCGACGTTCTGGGTCGGGCTGCTGCTGGTGGAGGTCTTCTCCTTCCGGGTGAAGGTGTTCCCCGCGTTCGGCAACGACGGGCTGCGCGGGCTGGTGCTGCCCGCGGTGACCCTGGCGATCCCGACCGGCGCCCTGGTCGCCCAGGTGCTCGCCAAGAGTCTGCTCACCGCGCTGGACCAGGCCTATGTGGAGACCGCCCGGGCCAAGGGGGCGGGCCGGGCGCGGATCCATCTGCGGCACGCGCTGCGCAACGCCTCGCTGCCCGCCCTGACGGTGGTCGGGCTGCTGGCCGGGCAGCTCGTCGCCGGTTCGGTGGTCGTCGAGACGGTGTTCTCGCGGGACGGGCTGGGCCGGGTGACCGCCGCCGCCGTCACGGCCCAGGACATTCCGCTGGTCCAGGGGGTGGTGGTGTTCGGCGCGCTGATCTTCGTGTCCGCCAACCTGATCGTGGATCTGGTCTATCCGGTGCTGGACCCGCGGATCGTGGTCCATTCGGGCAGGAAGGTGAGTCCGGCATGAGTCAGACCCTTGCCGAGGACGTGGCAGCGGGCGCGGCGACCGGCCTCGCCCGTGCGGTCGAACCGGGCGCCGACCCCGGTGGCGGCCCGGTGCCGGAGAAGCCGGGGTCCGGTGCCGGACGGCGGCGGCTGGTGCGGTTCCTGCTGCGTCGGCCCGGCCTGGTGGCCTCGGCGCTGGTCGTCGTCCTGATCGTGCTCGCCGCCTTCTGGCCGGACCTGTTCACCTCGCGGGACCCGCTGCACGGGGTGCCGTCGGAGAACTTCCGTGCCCCGGACGGCGCGCACTGGTTCGGCACCGACGAGCTGGGGCGTGACGTGTTCTCCCGGGTCGTGCACGGCGCCCAGCTCTCGTTGAAGGCGACGCTGCTCGCGGTGGGTGTCGCGTTCGTCGTGGGCGGGCTGATCGGCCTGGTCGCCGGGTTCGTGGGCCGCTGGGTCGAGGACGTGCTGATGCGTGTGGTCGACGTCCTGCTGTCGATCCCCTCGCTGTTCCTGTCCCTCGCGCTGGTCACGGCCCTCGGGTACGGGACGGTGAAGGTCGCCGTCGCGGTGGGGATCGCCAGTGTGGCCGGGTTCGCCCGGGTGACCCGGGCCGAGGTGCTGCGGGTACGGCAGGCGGTCTTCGTGGAGGCGTCGCGCTCGTGCGGTGCCCGCTGGTACACGGTGCTGGGCCGGCACGTCCTGCCCAACGCGGTCGGGCCGGTGATCGTGCTGGCCACGCTCGACTTCGGTGCCGCGATCCTTGCCGTGTCGTCGCTGAGCTTCCTCGGCTACGGGGCGCCGCCGCCCGCCCCGGAGTGGGGCACGCTGATCGCCGACGGCCGCAACTACATGGCGAACGCCTGGTGGCTGACCGCGCTGCCCGGTCTCGCGATCGCGGCAACGGGTCTGGCGACCAACCGCATCGCGCGGGCGCTCGACGGCGAATGGTCCCGGCAGCGATGAACCCTCCCCGGACAGCACCGACCGACCGAGCCGAGATGAGCACCCCGTGACGAACACGCCCCCCGACAAGACGGCACCGCCCGACGGGCGGCCGGCCGGTGAACCCGAGCCGGACGGCGCCCCGTTGCTCCAGGTGCGGGGCCTGTCGGTGTCGTACCGTACCCGCTCGGGCACCGTCCAGGCGGTGCGCGGAGTGGATCTCGACGTGTGGCCGGGGCAGGTGACGGCGGTCGTCGGCGAGTCGGGCTCGGGCAAGAGCACGACGGCGCACGCGATCACCCGGCTGCTCGCGGCGAACGGCGGCATCGACGCCGGCACCATCCGCTTCGGCCGCCACGAGAACCTCGCGGCGCTCTCGGAGCGCGAGCTGCGGGCGGTACGCGGTACGAGCATCGGGCTGGTGCCGCAGGACCCGACGGTGTCCTTGAACCCCGTCAAACGCATCGGCGAACAGGTCGCCGAGGTGCTGCGCATCCACGGTCTGGCGACTCGGCGTTCGGCCGCGTCGGAGGCGATCGGTGTGCTGGAGCGGGCCGGGATGCCCGACGCCGCGACCCGCGCCCGGCAGTACCCGCACGAACTGTCCGGCGGGATGCGGCAGCGCGCCCTGATCGCCATCGCGATAGCGGGCAAGCCCCAACTGATCATCGCCGACGAGCCGACCAGCGCTCTCGACGTCACCGTGCAGCGCGTGATCCTCGACCATCTGGAGCAGCTGGCACGGGAGTCGGACACCGCGGTGCTGCTGGTGACACACGATCTGGGGGTCGCCGCCGACCGCGCCCAGCGGATCGTCGTCATGTCGCAGGGCCGCGTGGTCGAGTCCGGTCTCAGCGCCGACGTGCTCGGCGATCCGCAACACGCCTACACCAGGCACCTGTTGGCGGGCGCCCCCAGCCTGAACACCGACCGCCCCCGCGTCACGGTCGCCGAATCCGCCCCGCAGCCGGGCCCCGAGGAGCCACCGCTGCTCGAACTCCGGGATGTCGTGAAGGAGTTCCGGCTTCCGGCCGCCGCCGAGGCCGCGCGTACGCTGCGCGCGGTCGACGGGGTCAGTCTCACCCTCCGGCGCGGCCGCACGCTGGCGCTGGTCGGCGAGTCCGGCTCGGGGAAGTCCACCACGGCCCGGCTGGCGCTCCGGCTGACCGACCCGACCGAGGGGCGGATCCTGTTCGACGGCGAGGACGTGACCGGCGCGCGCGGAGCACGGGCCCGGCAGCTCCGCAGGCGGGCCCAGCTCGTCTACCAGAACCCGTACGCCTCCCTGGACCCCCGGTTCTCCGTCGGCGAGGTGATCATCGAGCCGCTGCGCGCCTTCAAGGTGGGCGACCGCGCCTCCCGGCTCGCCACGGCGCGCCAACTGCTCGACAGGGTGGCCCTCCCGGCCTCGATGCTGGACCGGCGTCCCGCGGAGCTGTCCGGCGGGCAACGGCAGCGTGTGGCGATCGCCCGCGCCCTCGCGCTCTCCCCCGACCTGGTGGTGTGCGACGAGCCGGTGTCCGCGCTCGACGTGTCCGTGCAGTCCCAAGTGCTCGCCCTGCTCGCGGAACTGCAGGCGGACACCTCCGTGGCGTACCTGTTCATCTCGCACGATCTGGCCGTCGTCCGGCAGATCGCGCACGAGGTCGCGGTGATGCGGTCCGGCCGGATCGTCGAGACCGGTACCGCGCAGGCGCTGTTCACCGACCCCCGCCACGACTACACCCGCGCGTTGCTGGCCGCGATTCCCGGCGGCCGGCACGCGTTCTCCACCGCCGGACAGGCCTCGCCCGACGGCGGTTCCGTCGATCTGATCAAGGAGCACACATGACCGTGCAGGACAGCCGGGCGGACCTCCACGCCTTCACCGAAGCCTGGCAGGAGTGGCACAGCGGTCAGGACGCGCGGCTCGCCGATCCCCACGGCTTCCTCGCCATCACGAATCTGCACTGGCTGGGCGAGGAGCCGCAGCGCTTCCCCGACGCGCCCGGTGCCTGGCGGACGGACGCGGACGGGGTGACCGTGGTCCTCGGCGCGGACGAGGAACTCGTGGTCGGTGACACCGCCGTGCGGGGCGAGTACCACTTCGGGGTGCTGCCGGAGCGCGGCAGTGTCAACGCCGTGTGGGGCGACGCGGTGATCGAGGTGGCCAAGCGCGGCGGCCACGACATCGTCCGGCCCCGGCACCCGGACACCCCGCTGCGGACGGCGTTCGCCGGAACGCCCGCCTACGCGCCGCATCCGCGCTGGGCCGTGACCGGCCGCTACGAGCCCTTCGACACGCCGCGTCCGACGACGGTGGGGGCGGCGGTCGAGGGTCTTGAGCACGTCTACGACGCGCCGGGAAGGATCCGGTTCGAGCTGGACGGACAGGAGCTGGCGCTCACCGCGTTCCCCGGCCACGGCGCCGGCAGCCTGCTGGTGCTGTTCACGGACGCGACCTCGGGTGTCACCACCTACGCGGCCAACCGGGCGCTCGCTCTGGAGCCGCCGGCCGCGGACGGCACCGTCGTCCTGGATTTCAACCGGGCCGCGAACCTGCCCTGCGCCTACACCGACCTGGCCACCTGCCCGCTGCCGCCGGCGGAGAACCGGCTGCCCCTGGCGGTCGAGGCCGGGGAGAAGATCCCCTTCGAGCGGGGCGGTTCATGAGCCCGGCCTGAGCGGCACACGAGCCGGAACGAACGGTCTTGAGCCCGGCCTGAACACACCGGGCGCCGGTGTGACGATCACGACGGAGGACTCCCCCGTATGCCCACCCCAGCGATCAGCTCGCTCGCCTTCCTCACGCCGGGCAACTTCGCCGACGACGACCCGTACACCGGTCTGGAGGAGACGCTGCGGCTCTTCGAGTACGGCGAGCGGCTCGGGTTCGACGGTGCCTGGATCAGGCAGCGCCATCTGGAACACGGTGTCGGCTCGGCGGCGGTCTTCCTCGCGGCGGCCGGACAGCGGACCGAGCGGATCGAGCTGGGGACGGCGGTCATCCCCATCGGCTACGAGAGCCCGTTCCGGCTGGCCGAGGACCTGGCGCTGGCCGACGTGCTGTCCCGTGGCCGGCTCCAGGCCGGGTTCAGCACCGGGATGCCGCACGCCGAACTCCTCGGCGATCTGGTGTACGACGGTGACTGGCGCGGCTTCGATCTGTCCTACGGCCGGATCGCCCGGGTCCTCGACAATCTGCGCGGCGACCTCCTGGGCGGCCCGGACACGGTGATCCAGTCGCCGGGCAACACCCAGCGCCCCCGGCTCCAGCCGTACAGTCCCGGCCTGGTGGACCGTGTCTGGTACGGAGGCGGCAGTCTGCGTTCGGTCCGCTGGGCCGCCGAGCACGGTCTGAACCTGCTGCTGGGCAACATCGTCACCGGTGAGGAGACCGACGACTTCACCGTGGCCCAGCGGAACCTGCTCTCCGCGTACCGGCGGGCCGGCTCGGGCACGCGGCGGCCGCGGGTGGCGCTGGGGCGGGTGATCGTGCCGCTCGACAGCGCCGACGCCGCCACCCGGGCCCGCTACCGGGCGTACGCGGCGAGTCGGCACGAGCGCACGCTCGCGCCCCGGGGTCCGAAGCGGACGCTGTTCGCTCCGGACGTGGTCGGTACCGCGGAGCAGATCCTCGAACAGCTCGCCGCGGACCCGGCCGTCTCCGCCGTGTCGGAACTGCGCCTGGAGCTGCCGTACGAGTTCGGTCGGGACGACTACGAGCAGATCCTGCACGACGTGCGGCATGCGATCGCGCCCGAGCTGGGCTGGCGGCCCGCGTCCGCCCAGCTCCAGGGGGCGGTTCACTGACCGCGCGGAGGGGGACGTGACGCGTCCCACCTCGCCCGAAACGCCTTACCGGCGGGGCGAGTTGGTCCCGAGGGCCGGCTTACGTCCCTCAACTCGCCCTGGACACCGCCACCCCGACGTCTCCCCCGGCCCGCTCGTGTTCCACGCGGGCCGTCTCCAGCAGGCGGCGCCAGGAGGTGACGGTCGGGCGGCGGCGGAGCAGGGCGCGGCGTTCACGCTCGGTCATGCCGCCCCAGACGCCGTGCTCGATGCGCTGGTCGAGCGCGTAGGAGAGGCACTCGGTGAGCACGGGACAGCCGCTGCACAGAGCTTTGGCGCGGTTCTGTGCCGCGCCTTCGACGAACAGCTCGTCAGGGTCGGCCTTGCGGCACAGCCCTCGGTCGCTCCAGTCGGTGCTCGCCATCTCGTGATGCCGTCCTCTCCCCTGGCCCCGCGCCTGCGAGTTGCTCCCTTGCCGTGAGCAACAGGCATATGACACTACGCCTTTCGAGAATCGTCACCCTATCCGCAGGGTGTCACCACACCTTCGGGTGATCGGCGCTTGCCTCCGGCACGCGAAAGCGCTAAAGAAGCGCATCGCGGATCAAACATGGCCAGTTGACCGGCGGACCTGGTCTCCCCGGGTAACCGAATTCGGTTGAACCTGATCCCGGGCGAGTCTCGGGCGAACGGTTCGGTCCCCGCGTTCGCCCGGGACGCGGGGGCCGGCGTCAGGCGCCGGGGCGGGGACCGCGTTTCCGCCGGGGGACTGCGCGCACCACGGCCAGCAGCGCCAGTGTCACCAGGACGGCGGCGAGCGCGGGCGCGGCGAGACGCGCCCAGCGGACGGCGAAGCCGCCGAGGGCCGCGCCGACGGGGATGAGGACGACCGTCAGGGCGATGTGCCGGTCGAGCCGCCTGGTCCGCACGCCCTCGGCGACCAGACCGGTGAGCGCCCCCGTCATGTAGGCGGTCGTCTCGGCGCCGCCGGTCACCACCCGGACGCCGCCGTTCTGGCAGCCCATCGCCAGCGAACTCGCCGCGAGCAGCGTCGCCCGTTGCGCCGCCCCGGGCTCACCGCCCACGCTCACCCAGAAGACCCACACCGCCCAGAGCAGGGCGCACTCGGCCACCAGGGCGGCGCGCAGTCCGCCGGTGCGCCGGGGTTCCCGCCCGATTCCGGCCGCCGCTCTGCCGCCGAGGACGACCCCGGTCACGTAGGCGACGATCGTCAGGGCGGCGAGCCGGGCCGTCCCGGGGTGTCCGCCGCCGAGGCCGAGTCCCAGCAGCGCCAGGTTGGCCGTCATGACGCTGGTGAACACACCGCCGAGGACCAGGAACCCCACCGCGTTGACACAGCCCGCGGCGGCGGTGAGCAGGTACTGCGCCGTCCGGTCGAGCGCGGGGGCGGAGGTGTGGCCGCGTTCGGCAGGCATCGCTCCTCCGTTCACCGCGCCGCGTCCCGTCGTACGACCCCCGGTGGCGGGCCCGTGGTCGTCCGGCGCGGCGGTGCGGCACAACCGCCGGGTCTCTCACGCTATAGCCGCCCCCGGCGGACCGCCCGGTCCACGCGGCCGGGCGGCCGCACCCCGTCCGGAGCCGGCACCCCGGCCGGCGGGTGCGGCCGGGGGCGCCCCGGACTCCGGGGCGCGGCCCGCCGTGCGCCTCTCCCACGACCGGCGGGAAACGTACTTGAATACCGTCACATGACTACCGAACCGCAGCGCTTCACGATTCTGCTGGTCCCCGAACACCTGGCGGACGGCGGCGGTACCGCCCCCGAGGAGGCCGCGGTGCGCGCGGCGGTCGTCGAGGCGACCGGCGAGACGGGTGAGACCGGCTATCCGCGGTACGCGGGCGAGGGCGTCGTCGCCGACATCGACCCCCAGACGCGCGCGATCGAAGGCGTCCTGGTCGACGGCTCGGAGCTGGACTACGGCATCGCGGCCGTCATCGCGTCCTGAGTCCCAGCACGTCAGGCGCTTCTTCCCGGCAGGACTACAGAGGCGACGCAAGGGCATCAGGCCTACGATCGGGGGTACTCCGACTATGGAGGTTCACATGTTCGAGGCAGGTGACATCCGCGAGTGGCGTGGCCACGACGTGGTGGATTCGGGTGGGCACAAGATCGGCACGCTGGAGTCCGTCTATGTGGACACGGCGACGGATGATCCGTCGTTCGCCACGGTGACGGTGGGCATGCCCACGCGTCGGCGTCTGGTGTTCGTACCGCTCGACGGCGCGACCGTCGGCCCCGGATATCTGAAGGTCGTTCACGACAAGAACCTGGTGAAGAAGGCGCCCTCCATCGACACGGACGGCGTACTGCCCGCCGAGGACGAGCCGGGGGTCTTCGCGCACTACGAACTCGACTACGCACCGGGCATCAAGGGCGAGCGCCGCCTCGCCCGTCGCTGATCCGACCAAGCAGCAAGCAGCATGGAGAACCGATGAGCCTGTTCCTTTTCCTGATCCTCGCGGCCGTCATCCTGGGCATCATCGGAGTGGCCGTGCACGGCCTCTTCTACCTGCTGGTCATCGGATGCGTCGTGCTTCTCGCCGCGCTCGCCTACGGGGCCCTGCGGTTCCGCCGCGGCGGTCGCAAGCAGCGGATCGCCCGCTGACCGCCATCTCGTAGCACTCGCCGTACTTTCGCCCGTGCCTTGGCCGCGACCGACATCCGTCGGCGCGGCCGAAGTCGTCTTCAGCCGCCCAGGTACGGGCTGTACAGCGCGGACAGGAAGCGGGTGACGATGACCTCGCGGGCGGCGGGGTCCAGGGCGTCCAGGAGCCGGTTGACCGGCGCCATGCGCGCCGCGTCCTCACCGGTGAGGTCGACGCCGGCGGCGGGCAGCAGCGCGGCGAAGGAGGCGTTGTCCAGCTCGGTCAGGTCCACCTGCCGGAGCAGGCCGACGATGTCCGCGGGCGGAGTCGGCGGACCGAGCGGACGGACGGCGTCCACGCACTCGCGCAGGACGGCGAGCAGACCGTCGACGCCCTGCTCGCTGACGCCGGTGAGGGTCAGATGGAGGTTGGCGGGGAGGTCGCCGAGACTGAGTTGGGGCTGGAGGAAGTAGCCCCGGGCCCGGGTCTCGTCGGCCAGCGCGAACAGGTCGAGCGGGAGGCCGGCGGCGGGGTCGGCGCCGATCGCGACGAGGGTGGCCTCCGGGGTGCCGAGGACGGTGAGGCCGTCGATGGCCTCGACTCCGGCGATCAGCCGGCGGGTCGCGGCCAGGGCGGCGCGGCCGAGTTCGCGGTAGCCGTCGGCGCCGAGCGCCCGCAGCGTGGCCCAGGCTCCGGCGAGCGGTCCGGCCCCCTTGCTGCTCTGGATGGTGGAGTTGACGACCGTGTACCCGGGCCAGGTGGCGCAGGCGTAGTAGGCGCCCAGGCGCATCGCCTCGTCGCGGAACAGCAGCACGGAGGCGCCCTTGGGCGCGTAGCCGAACTTGTGCAGGTCGCAGGAGAGCGAGGTGACGCCGGGGACGGACAGGTCGAAGGCCGGTATCGGGGCGCCGGCGTCGGCGAGCCAGGGCAGCAGCCAGCCGCCGACACAGGCGTCGACGTGGCAGGGGATGCCGCGGGCGGCGGCGGCCGCGGCGATCTCGGGGACCGGGTCGATGACGCCGTGCGCGTAGGAGGGGGCGGAGGCGACGACGAGGACGGTGTTCTCGTCGCACAGGGCGGCGGTCGCGGCGGGGTCGGCGCGGTAGGTCGACGGGTCGACCGGTGCGCTGCGGACGGTGACCCGCAGATAGTTGCCCGCCTTGTGGAAGGCGGCGTGGGCGGTGACGGGGACGACGATCTCGGGGGCGAGGATGTCGGGGCGGGCGTCGCGGGCGGCCTTCACCGCGAGCATGATCGACTCGGTGCCGCCGCTGGTGAAGATCCCCGGTGTGGTGTCGTCGCCGCCGAGCCGGGATGCCGTCGCCCCGACCACCTGGCGTTCCAGGGCGACGATGCTCGGGAACGCCGTCGGGTCGAGGCCGTTGACCTCCATCATCGTGACGTAGGCCTGTTCGGCGGTGTCGCGGACCTCGGGCCGGCCGCTGTCGTAGACGTAGGCGGTGGTGTGGCCGCCGCGGGTGGGCAGGTCGGCGGCGGTGAGGGCGCCGAGTTCGGCGAGCAGGTCCTCGCCGGAGCGGCCCTTCTCGGGCAGGCCGGGGTGGGCCGGCCGGGCGGTGGCGGTGGCCTGCTGAGGAGTCGTCATCGGGTGGTTTCCGTTTCTCGCGGGGCGCGGCGGCGGCCGTAGGCGCGCAGGGCCGGCAGGGAGAGCAGCATGAGCAGGGCCGGGACCAGGCTGAAGCCGAGCAGGATGCCGGTCCGCGCGGTGGCGGTCTGGGCGACCGGGTGGTCCAGGGTCGAGGAGACGAAGCCGGTGGCGGCCAGGGCGATCGAGTACGCGCCGGGTCCGGCGGCGAGGCCGAAGGTCTCACCGGCCGTCCACAGGCCGGTGAAGGCGCCCGACTGGATCTGGCCGGTCCTCGCGCTGTCGGCGTGCACGGTGTCGGGCAGCAGGGCGAGCGGAAGGACCTGGAGGGCGGCGTAGCAGATGCCGAGCAGGGCGCACAGGGCGAGGGTCGTGGCGACTGCGGCGGTTCCGCTTCCGCTCCCGGCGGCGGGGAGCAGGGCCGCGGCGCCCAGGGCGTAGCCGCAGGTCGCGGCCGTGAGGCAGCGCAGGCGGCCCCAGCGTCCGGCGGCCCTGGCCCACAGCGGGACGGCGATCGCGCTCGGCGCGACCAGGCAGACGAAGAGCACCGAGGTGAGGCCGTAGCCGCCGAGCCGGTAGGTGGCGACGTACGGTGCGGCGGCGAGCATGATCGCGACGGCGGCGGCCTGGAGGACGAACGAGGCCAGCAGGGCGAAGAAGGCGCGGTTGCCGCGCGCGGTGCGGAACGCCGTGACCAGGCCGAGGGGTTCGGGTCCGGGGCGGGAGCGCACCCAGCGTGTCCCGAGGGCCGGTATGAGGAGGACGGCCGCGATGACCAGGCCGAGGGTCAGCGCCATCACGGCGTATCCCGTGCGGCCGTCTCCGGCGGCGCCGACCAGGGCGGGGGCGGCGCCGCCGGCTATCAGGATGCCCAGCGTCAGGAAGACGATCCGCCAGACCATGACGCGGGTGCGGACGGCCGGGACGGTGGACATCTCGGTGGGCAGGGCTACGTAGGGGACCTGGAAGAGGGCGAAGGCGCTGGCGGCCAGGACGAAGGTGACGGCCACCCAGACCGCCGCGCCGGCGCCGGTCAGGGGCGCCAGGAACATCGCCGCGAACGCCGCGGGCAGGGCCAGCGCGCCGGCGACGAGCAGCCGGGTGCGACGGCCGGTGCGGACGGCCTCCCGGTCGCTGGCGGCGCCGACCAGGGGGTTGAAGAGGGCGTCCCACGCCTTGGGCAGGGTGACGACCAGGCCGGCGACTCCGGCGGGAACGCCGAGCGCGTCGGTCATGAAGTAGAGGAGCAGGAGGCCGGGGACGGTAGCGAACAGGCCGGTGCCGACCGAGCCGAGTCCGTAGACGAAGAGGCGACGGCGGGTCAGCTCGCCGGCGGTGGTCCCCGGGAGCGTGGTGGCCGTCATCCGCGCTCCCGGGCGTTCGCCGCCGGGGTGCCGAGACCGAGGTCGCGCAGGACGAGGCCGCGCAGGTGGGCGCGGAAGCGGGGCACCTCGGCGCGGACGACGGAGCGGCAGAAGCCGTGGGTGGTCCAGAGCACGGTCCAGACAGTCATCTCGATGTCGGCGGGTGCGGCGGCGCCGTCCGGCAGCGCGGCGAGCGCCCCGGCCACGGTGTCGCGGACCGACTCGATGAGGGGGCGGGCGTAGGAGCCTTCCAGGTCCTCGAACTCGGCGGCGTCCGCGAGCCAGCGGCGCATCCACAGGGCGGGGATGTGCGGCTGGTCGAGACAGAAGTCGAGGTAGCGGTCGAGGAGTCCGGTGACGGCGGCGGCCGGATCGGTGGGCGCCAGGGTCCGGAAGGTCCCGAGCGCGTCGGCCAGCACGCGTTGTTCGGCGAGGTGGGCGCGCAGCATGACCTCGCGGTACAGGTCCGGTTTGCCGCCGACGTGGTAGGCGACGGTGGCCATGTTCAGCCCGGCCTCGGCGGCGATCCGCCGGGTGGAGGTGCCGTCGTATCCGTGGTCGGCGAAGAGGGCGGTGGCGGCGGCGATGATGCGTTCGCGGCTGGCGTCGGCGGCCGGGGAGGCGCCACGGCGAGCGTCGGGGGGCGCGGGCGCGGCGGCCGGGGAGGCGGGTGGCGACTCGGGCATGGCGGGGAGACTACGCGGTGCCGGCGCCTCCATCAATCGATTGATGGAGGCGAGTTCGGCCGGCTGCCGCCGCCGATGGACGGTCGTCGGGGCCGGGGCAGATCTCGGGTCGGCCACAGCTTCCGCTTCTTCGGAGGGCGGGCCGTCCGCGGTGCGCGCGGAGCGATACTGTTGCCGCGCGTCAAATGTCTTGGCGCCCGGCGGTCGGATCGCCGTCATCGCGCCCGTGGGACACCGGGCGTCGGGGGACAGGGGAACGCCGGATGCAGAACGTCGAATTCGCCGCCGGGCTACGCCCCGACGGTCTGCCCGCGGCGTTGTCCGACCCGGTCAGGCTCGCCGCCGTGGAGGCGACCGGGCTGCTGGGCACCGGTCCCGAGGAGGCGTACGAGGATCTCGCCCGGCTCGCCGCGGCGGTGACCGGCTGTGGCCGCGCCTTCGTCACGCTGGTCGACGAGCACCGCTCGTACTGGAAGTCCTGCGTCGGCGTGCCCGCCCAGCGCATGGACGAACGGCAGAGCGCGGTGCGGGACAGCTTCTGCTACTTCCTCGTCGGCCTGGCGGGCGAACCGTTCGTGGTCGAGGACGCCGCCGCGGACCCCCGCACCCGGGACCATCCGTCGGTCGTCCCGATGAAGATCGGCGCCTGGGCGGGCTACCCCATACTCGGGCCGGGCGGCCAGGTGCTGGGCAGTATGTGCGTGATCGACGACAATCCGCACGTCTGGCTCCCCTCGGAACTCGGCTCGCTGGCGACGATGGCCCGCGCGGTGAGCAACGAGATCAACCTGCGCACCTCCCTGACGACCGTTCAGGACGCCCTGGTCACCGCCCAGGAGGCGCTGGAGCGGTCCAACACCCTCGCCCGCAGCCTCCAGGACAGCCTGCTTCCGCCGGCCCTCCAGCAGGTGCCCGGACTGGAGGCGGCCGCGTCGTATCTGCCCGCCGCGGGCGGCACGACCGTGATCGGCGACTTCTTCGACCTCTTCCACGCGAAGGGGCCCTGGTGGTGCACGGTGATGGGCGACGTGTGCGGCAAGGGCGTCGAGGCCGCGAAGGTCACCGCCCTCGCCCGCTACACCCTGCGCGCCGAGGCCAGCCGGCATCTGTCGCCGGCGACCGTCTTCGAGCATCTGAACTCGGCGCTCATCGAGCAGCGCAAGGGCGAGCGCTTCCTGACGGCCGTCTACGCCACCTTCCGTCTCACGCCGGGCGGTCTGTCGGGCCGGATCTGCACCGCCGGGCATCCCCCGGCCCTGATCCGCCGGGCGGACGGACGCGTCCAGCAGGTCGGCCGCCAAGGCAGCCTGCTCGGGGTCCTGCCGACCGTCGCCCTCACCGACGTGCGCTTCCGCCTGGGCCCCGGTGACGCGCTGTTGCTCTACACCGACGGCGCCACCGACGCCCGGGCCCGCCGCACCGCCGCACCGCGCGAGCGGCCGATGTTCGGAGAGGACGCCCTCGCCGCCGCGCTGGCCGACTGCCACGGTCTCGACGCCCAGGGCACCATCACCCGGCTCGGCTCCCTGCTCGCCGAGCACAGCGGGAACTGGGCCAGCGACGACACCGCGCTGCTGGTGCTGCGCGTGCCCGAGCGGGGCTGACCGGGCACCGTAGTCGGTGGCCGCTGTGGGGCCGCTTCGGCGGCACGGGGTCACGCCGGCCGCACGGGCTCGCGTGGGCCGCGTGGGTTCGCGTCGCCCGCGTGTCTCCCGTCCTGTCTCCCGGAAGAAGGCCACGCCCACGACGTCCTCGCCGACCACGATGCGCGGGGTCCGGCTCTCCGCCCGGTCCCGTGGACGACCTGCGGCTCACCACGCTGCCGCTCCCGCCGGAACGGAAGACAGGAGGGCTGGGCGCGCATCCGTGTCGAGGCGGTCGGACTCAACCGCTCCGAGCTGAAGCTCCGGCTGGGCGTGAGCGTGGGTGCCACCTTTCACCGGGCTCTCGGCATCGAGGCCGTCGGCACCGTGGAGGCCGCCCCCGACGGCGGCTACGCGGAATACACCTCGGTGCCGCTGTCCCAGGTCATCCCCGTCGACACCGGTCTGCCGTGGGAGGCGCTGGGCGCGCTGCCCGACACGCTGCGGACGGTACGGGTGCACGGGACGGCCTGCTTGGGCGGCAGCCTGTCCGACCAGTGGACGGTGCGGGACTTCTCCCCGAACGAGTACCTGCCCAAGGGCGTACGTCTGTCGGGGTACTCCGGCGACGCCTCGGACCTGCCCCGGGAGGCCCTGCGGGAGATCCTCGGCGCGGTGGAGGCGGGCCGGCCGGCCTTCCCGGTGGACCGCGTCCGCGACGGACTGGAGCAAGTGGCACGGGCCCACGACGACATGGAGCACGACCGCGCCACCGGCACGCTCGTCCACCGCGTCCGGCACCGAGCGTGACGGGACCAGGGACGACGGGGCCACAGGGGCGACGGGACGAAGCGGGCGCCGGGACGAACCGGGCGCCGGGGCGGCAGGACGACGGCGGACGGCGGCGGGAGGGGCCGCGACGGGTCAACCGGTGGGCGTGCCGAACCACTTGGGGAGGTGGCGGAGCAGGTCCCGCTGGTCCTCCCCCGCCCATGCCACATGGCCATCCGGCCGCAACAGCACCGCCGGTACGTCCAGTTCGTCACTGACGTCGACGACGTGATCGACGCGGTCCGCCCAACCGTCCACGGAGAGGCGGCCGGTCTGGTCGAGCAGGAGTCCGCGTCCGTCGTGGGTGAGCGAGTAGAGGCGGCCACGGCTCAGCGCGAGGTCCTTCATCCGGCGGCCGAGGAGGGGATGTCCGTCGCCGAAGTCGTAGCGGACGTCGACCGCGGTGATCATGCCGGTCACGTAGCGGTTGACCTCCTCGAAGTCCATGAGACTGGCGAACAGTTCGCGCAGCGCGGTCGCGCCCGCGTCGGTGCCGAGCAGGGTGATCTGCGCGCGGGTGTTGGCGAGCACGCGGGCTCCGACCGGGTGCCGCTCGTCGTGGTAGCTGTCGAGCAGGCCCTCGGGGGCCCAGCCGGCGACGGCGGCGGCCAGTTTCCAGCCGAGGTTGAACGCGTCCTGCACGCCGAGGTTGAGCCCCTGTCCGCCGGTCGGCGGGTGGATGTGCGCGGCGTCGCCGGCCAGCAGCACCCGGCCCAGCCGGTAGCGCTCCGCCTGCCGGGTGGCGTCGCCGAACCGGGACAGCCAGCGTGGCGAGTGCACGCCGAAGTCGGTTCCGGCCACGGCCCGCAGCCGTTCCCTGAACTCCTCCAGGGTCGGCGCCGGCGCCCGATCGGAGACTTCGGCGGCGGGTACGACGACGCGAAAGGTGCCGTCGCCGTTGGGGATGACGCCGAACCTCAGCTGGGTCTTGCGGACCTCGGCTACGAGGGCGGCCACTTTCGCCGGGTCCTCGGTGATCTCCATGTCGCCGAGAAGGGTCTCGACCGTGGCGGGCTCGCCGGGGAACCCGACGCCGAGCAGTCTGCGCACGGTGCTCCGGCCGCCGTCGCAGCCGACGAGATAGCGGGAGCGCAGCCGGGTGCCGTCCGCGAGGTCGACGCTCACGCCGTCCTCGTCCTGGCTCAGGCCGGTCACCTCGGCGCCGCGCCGGATCTCGGTGCCGAGTTCGAGGGCGCGCTCGTGGAGCAGCCGCTCGGTGACGGGCTGCGGGGTGGACAAGCCGTAGGGGTGGGCCGTGTCCAGGCGCTCCGGCCAGGGCTTGGTGACGCCGCCGAAGAGGCCGCCGGTGCGGAACTTCTCGCTGACCGCGAGGAACCGTTCCAGTAGTCCGCGCTGGTCCATCACCTCGACGCTGCGGGCGTGCAGTCCGAGTCCGCGGGACTCCTTGGTCGGCGCGGTCAGCTTCTCGGCCACGACCACCCGTACGCCGTGCAGTCGCAGCTCGCCGGCCAGCATCAGTCCGGTCGGACCGCCTCCGGCCACGATCACGTCCGTCATCACGATCCCGTACACCCCCGTTGTTGGACTCCTGCCGGTCGCCTGCGCCGGCAGCGCACCACACAACACCACACCGGGGCCGGCTCCGAGGGGCTGACGGGTCCGGCGGCGCCACGGATGCCGATCACCCCCCCCCGTAAAACCACAGGTTCAGACATCGAGAAAAGGTCGACCAAAAAGAAAAGCAACAAATATTGACGCAATCGACCAGCGCGCGTAACTTCCGAGCCAGTCGTCCGGCAGCCCTGACTCCGCTGCCCCGAGGGCGAGTTGTAGCTCCATCCTCCACCTGGGAGCACATATGCGCAGAAAAAGATCTGCCCTCTCGCGTCTCTTCCCCTGGTCGGCGACCGCGCCGACGTCTCGACTGCGCCGGGCCCTGCTGTCCGTCGCCGCCGCCATCGGTCTCCTGGCCACCGTGATCGTCGGGCTGCCCGGCGTCGCGCAGGCCGCGGGATCGCAGCCCTGTGACATCTACGCCGGCGCGGGCACCCCCTGCGTCGCGGCGCACAGCACCACCCGGGCCCTGTTCTCGGCGTACAACGGGCCGCTCTACCAGGTCACCCGCGCCTCCGACGGCGCGACCAGCGACATCGGACTGCTGGCGGCCGGCGGATACGCCAACGCCGGTCAGCAGGACGCCTTCTGCGCCTCGACCACGTGCAGCATCTCGAAGGTGTACGACCAGACGTCCCGGCACAACGACCTGTTCCCCGGACCGGCGGGCACCGCCGGGATGGGCGCCGACCGGGGTGCGGACGCGAGCGAGCTGTCCGTCACGGCCGGCGGC
Source organism: Streptomyces sp. NPDC007084 (assembly GCF_040703595.1). Classification (NCBI taxonomy): domain Bacteria; kingdom Bacillati; phylum Actinomycetota; class Actinomycetes; order Kitasatosporales; family Streptomycetaceae; genus Streptomyces; species Streptomyces sp. NPDC007084. The sequence goes on along the minus strand of NZ_JBEYFY010000019.1, from coordinate 55,724 downwards.
CACAAGGTCTACGGCATCTGGATCTCCCCCGGCGTCGGCTACCGCTCGCACGGCGCCGCGTCCGGCACCGCCGTCAACGGCCAGCCGGAGGGCGCCTACATGGTGGCGAGCGGCACGCACGTCGGCTCCGCCTGCTGCTTCGACTACGGCAACGCCGAGGCCACTCCGGCCGACACCGGCAACGGCCACATGGACGCCGTGTCCATCGCGACCACCTGCTACTTCGCCCCGTGCAGCGGTTCCGGCCCGTGGGTCGAGGCCGACCTGGAGAACGGCATGTTCCAGGGCGACAACGGCTCCAACACCGCCAACAAGGGCAACAACAGCGCGTATGTGACGGCCGTCCTCAAGAACAACGGGCAGACCACCTACGCCCTGAAGGGCGGCAACTCGCAGTCGGGCGGCCTCACGACCTGGTGGGACGGAGCCCTGCCGTCCCGGGGCGGCTACCGGCCCATGCACCAGGAGGGCGGCATCATCCTGGGCACGGGCGGTGACAACAGCAACTGGAACATGGGCACGTTCTTCGAGGGCGTCATGGTCTCCGGCTATCCGACCGACGCCGCAGAGAACGCCGTGCAGGCCAACATCGTGTCCGTCGGCTACGCCGGCCAGACCAACGTGCCGAACGGGCCGCAGGGCACCATCACCGGTCCTGGCAACCAGTGCGTCGACGTCAGCGCGGACGACACCGGGGTCAACGGCGCCACGGTCGGCCTGTGGAACTGCCAGTCGTACGCCGAGGACCAGCACTGGTCGCACTACGCCAACGGGTCCCTGGTGACCATCGGCCGGTGCCTGGACATCGTCGGCAACGGCACCGCCAACGGCGCCCAGGTCGAACTGTGGGACTGCAACGGGGTGGGCGGCCAGAAGTGGGTGCAGCGCGCCGACGGCTCGCTGTTCAACCCGCAGTCCGGGCGCTGCCTCGACTCGCCCGACGGTGCCACCGCCAACGGCACCCGGCTGCGGATCTGGGACTGCAACGGCTCCGCCGCCCAGAAGTTCAGCGTCAACGGGGGCGCGCCCGTCGTGGGTCCGGGCGGGGCCTGCACCGACGTGGCCGGTGACGACAACGGCTCCAACGGCACCGCCGTACAGCTCTGGGGCTGCCAGTCGTACGCCGTCGACCAGCACTGGTTCCACAGCTCGGACGGCCGGCTGCACACGCTGGGCCGCTGCCTGGACATCATCGGCAACGGGACGGCCAACGGCACACAGGTCGAGCTGTGGGACTGCAACTCGGCCGGCGGTCAGGTCTGGCAGCAGCAGACCGACGGCTCACTGCGCAACCCGCAGTCGGGCCGTTGCCTGGACTCCCCCGACGGCGCCAGCGCCAACGGCACCCGGCTGCGGATCTGGGACTGCAACGGCTCCAACGCCCAGAAGTTCGCCCTGGGCTGACCAGCATCGCTCGTCCCAGCCCGGAAGTTCGCCCTGGGCTGACCAGCGTCGCTCGTCCCATGGGCCCGGCCGGACACACCTGTCCGGCCGGGCCTCCGCGTCCCCTCCCCCGCGCGGGGCGGGCGCTGTCAGTGGTTACGGCCTCCTCCGGGGGTGTCAGGCCGGCTGGGTCGCTGCCTCCAGTGCCTCTCGGGCCGCGGGGATCGCCGCTTCGCGGTCCTCGGGGATCAGGCCGAGTCGGGTGCGGCGGTCCAGGAGGTCCGCCTCGTCCAGGGCACCTTCGTGCCGGGCGGCCCACAGGAGGGCGGCGCGGGTGACCGGGTGGCCGGGGACGACGGGCTCGTGCAGGCGGGGGTCGTGGGCGCCCAGGGCGTGGACGGCCGGCGCTTCGGTGCCGTAGCGGCGGATGAGGTGGCCGGGGGCCGCCAGTCGGCCGAGACGGTGCGGTGCCGCCGCGCCGACCAGCGGCAGCGCGGCGGTCGTGGAGGGGCCCGCGCCGAGGCCGCGGGCCGCGCTGGCCGCGTCGACGGCGTCCTGTGCCATGCGCCGGTAAGTCGTGAGCTTCCCCCCGACGACGGTGACGACCCCTTCGCCGGAGGTGAGCACGGCGTGCCGGCGCGAGATGTCGGAGGTACGCGCGGCCTCGCCCGACCGGGCCGGTTCGGCGTCGAGCAGGGGCCGCAGCCCCGCGAAGGCGCCGACGACGTCCTCACGCCGCACGGGGGTGTCCAGGGCGGAGCCAAGGACGTCGAGCAGGAAGCCGATGTCCGACTCGGGGACCTCCGGCACATCCGGTATGTCCCCGTCGACGGGTTCGTCGGTCAGGCCGACGTACACCCGGCCGTCGTCCTGGGGCAGGACGAGCACGAAGCGGTTGGTCTCGCCCGGGATCGGGATGTGCAGACCGGCGGGAAGCGGTCCGAACAGCTCGGCGCGCAGCACGAGATGGGTGCCGCGCGAGGGGCGGATACGGATGCCGTCGACGAGTTCGCCGGCCCAGACGCCGGAGGCGTTGATCACCGCGCGGGCCCTGATCTCGCCCTGTTCTCCGGTGAGTTCGTCGCGGACGCGGGCTCCCGTGCCGCCGAGTTCCAGGGCGCGTACCCGGGTGAGGACGCGGGCGCCGTGGGCGGCGGCGCCGCGGGCGAGGGCGGTGACGAGGCGGGCGTCGTCGGTGACCCGGCCGTCCCAGGACAGCAGTGCGCCGCGCAGACCGGCGGGGCGTACGGCGGGTGCCAGGTGGCGGGCCTCCACGGAGGAGAGCCGGCGCGGCGCGGGCAGGGTGGCCCGGGCGGTGCGCGCCGCGAGGCGCAGGGTGTCGCCGGCCCGGAACCCGGCCCAGGCCAGGGAGGCCTGGCCCCGTGACACCAGCGGGGTCAGGGGCAGCACGAAGGGCTGGGCGCGCACCAGGTGGGGCGCGGTGCGCTCCATCAGCACCCCGCGTTCGACCGCGCTCTCGTGGGCGACGTCGAACTGCCCGGCGGCCAGGTAGCGCAGGCCGCCGTGGATGAGCTTGGAGCTCCAGCGCGAGGTGCCGAAGGCGAGGTCGTGGGCGTCGACGGCGACGACGCTGAGACCGCGGGCGGCGGCGTCGAGGGCGACACCCGCGCCGGTGGCGCCGAGGCCGACGACCAGGACGTCGACCACGTCGCCGTTGACCGCTTCGGCCAGTTCACGGCGGCGGCGGGCGGCGGAGAGGGACGATCCGGGGACCGGGGCGGCGGGCCCGGCCGGGCCCGCGGGGCTGCTTGCGGGGCTCATGGCGTGAGGGTCCTCTCCAGAAGGGTGCGCAGTTCGCCGAGGAAGGCCGCGCCGGTCAGCTCGGGGTCGTCCTCGTCCGTCATGGTCCGCAGCGACAGGGTGAAGGACTGGACCACCAGCAGCACGGCGCGGGCCTGCCGTTCGACCGGGGCGCGCCGCACCGATCCGTCGGCGTGTCCCTCCTTCAGGGCGCCGGCGAGGAGTCCGAGCAGGGCTTCCTGGCTGGCGCCGCGGCGGTCCAGTACGTAGGGCAGCAGGAGTTCGGGGTCGACGTCGATGATCTTCCGGAAGAGGGGGTGGGCGCGGAACGCCTCGACGCCGGCGACCAGTCCGTCCACGATCAGCGTGCGGGTCTTCCGGCCCGGCCGGGGTTCCGGCATGGCGCGGGTCGCCACGTCGATCCACTCACGGGTCATCAGGTCGCCGACCAGGGAGCGCACGTCGGGCCAGCGGCGGTAGAGCGTCATGCGCGAGACGCCGGCGCGGCGGGCCACGTCCGTCATGGTCGTGCGCCGGACCCCGACGGCGAGCACACAGTCGCGTACGGCGTCGAGGACGGGGTCGTTGTCCGGCTGGTCCACATGGTTGTGACGAATAGGCGCCATGTGTAACAGTGTAACGCCCCGGGAGGCCGTACGGGAGACGGCGCGTGGCGAACCGACCGATGACGACCCGAGCCGCTGGATTCACCCGAATCCATCTGAATTCACCCGACCGTGGCCGGAGTTGTCCGGGTCACCGATGACGACCGATGAGGACGACGTTCATGGACATGCTGTGGAGCGGCTGGGGCGACCCGGCCAAGGCGGCGCCGCTGCCCGACTCGGTGACCGGCCTGCTGCGGGACCTGCTCGGCGTCAAGCCGCGCGACACCGCCACCCGCCCCCTCGCGGAGATCACCGTCCCCGACCCCCCGCCGGCCGCCGCGCTGCGCGCGCTGGCGGACGCGGTGGGCGGCGAGGAACACGTGCGCACCGACCCGGAGACCCGGATCCGGCACACCCGTGGAAAGTCCACCCCCGACCTGCTGAAGATCCGTGCCGGCGACACCGCGGACGCCCCCGGCGCGGTGGTCCTGCCCAGCGGCCACGACGAGGTCCTCGCCGTGCTGCGCGCCTGCGCGGGACACGGCCTCGCCGCCGTCCCGTTCGGCGGCGGCACCTCGGTCGTCGGCGGACTCGCCCCCGAGCGGCGCGCCTTCGTCGCCGTCGACCTGCGCCGGATGAACGGCCTGATCGACCTCGACCCGGTCTCCCGCACCGCGACGCTCCAGCCCGGCCTGCGCGCCCCCGACGCCGAAGCCCTGCTGGCCGAACACGGGTTCACCCTCGGGCACTTCCCGCAGTCCTACGAGTGGGCCACCATCGGCGGATTCGCCGCGGCCCGGTCCAGCGGGCAGGCGTCCGCCGGATACGGCCGCTTCGACGAGATGGTCCTCGGCCTGACCCTCGCCACCCCCGAAGGCACCCTGGACGTGGGCCGCGCCCCCCGCTCGGCGGCCGGCCCCGACCTGCGGCAGCTCGTCCTCGGCTCGGAAGGCGCCTTCGGCGTCATCACCTCGGTGACCGTGCGGGTCAAGCCGCTGCCGCGGACCCGGATCTACGAGGGCTGGCGCTTCGCCTCCTTCGCGGAGGGCGCCACCGCCCTGCGCCGCCTCGCCCAGGACGGGCCGCGTCCCACGGTGCTGCGGCTGTCCGACGAGACCGAGACGTTCATCGGTCTCGCGCAGCCGGACGCCATCGGCTCGGCCGAGGCCCCGGCCGACGCCGGCTGCACGGCGATCGCCGGGTACGAGGGGACCGAGGCCGACACGGCGTACCGCCGCGAGCGGGCCGCCGAGGTGCTGCGCGCGGCCGGAGGCACCTGCCTGGGGGAGGAACCGGGCGAACGCTGGGCCCACGGCCGCTACTCGGCGCCGTATCTGCGGGACTCCCTGCTCGACGCCGGCGCCTTCGCCGAGACCCTGGAGACCGCGGCCTTCTGGTCACGCGTCCCCGCGCTGTACGCGGCCGTCCGCACCGCGCTGACCGACACGCTCACCGCCGCCGGGACCCCGCCACTGGTCATGTGCCACATCTCGCACGTGTACGAGAACGGCGCCTCGCTCTACTTCACCGTGGTCTCCGCGCAGGGCGAGGACGCCGTGGCGCACTGGGCGCCGGCCAAGCAGGCGGCGAACGAGGCCGTCCTGAAGGCGGGCGGTACGATCAGCCACCACCACGGGGTCGGCACCGACCACCGCGCCGCGTACGTACGGGAGGCCGGTCCCCTGGGCATCGAGGCGCTGCGGGCCGTCAAGCGGCGGCTGGACCCCGACGGCGTCTGCAACCCCGGGATCCTGCTGCCGGTGGACTGACCGCCACGGCTCGGCCACCACTCCCCCGACTTCCCCGGCGTCCCCGACTCCCCTGCCCGGTTCCGCCCAGCCCGCCCGATCACCGCCCGGAGGCACCTCGATGCGACAGTTCACCGCCGTCGTCAATCCCACTGCGGGCGGCTCCACCGGAGCGGCGGCGCTGCTCCAGGTCGCCCGCCTGCTCCGGGAGGCCGGCGCCGGGCTCGAAACCGAGTACAGCCGCAGCCTGGCCCACGCCCAGGATCTCGCGCGCGCCGCCGGTGAGCGGGGCCGGATCGTGCTCGCGGTCGGCGGCGACGGGATCGCCGGGGGCATAGGGGGCGCGCTCAGCGGGACGGACACCGTCCTCGGGCTGGTCCCCGCCGGCCGCGGCAACGACTTCGCGCGCACCCTCCGACTGCCCACCGAACCAGCCGAGTTGGCCCGGATACTGCTCGACAAGGAACCGCGGCGGGTGGACACCATCGAGGTGGAGTCGGCGGCGCACGCCCGCACGGTGGTGCTGGGCAGCGTGTACGCGGGCGTAGACGCGCTCGCCAACCGGCACGCCAACCAGTCCCGGCTGCTGCGCGGGGCCGCCTCGTACTACGCGGGCGGGCTGCGCGCGGTCACGGGCTGGCGTCCCGCCTCGTACCGGGTCACCGTCGACGGGGTGGAGCACGCGCACCGCGGTTACACCGTGGTCGCGGCGAACTCCGCGTACTACGGCTCGGGGCGGGCCATCGCCCCGGCCGCGCGGGTGGACGACGGTCTGCTGGACATCGTCATGATCAAGGAGGCGCCCCGGCGGCTGTTCTTCACGCTGATGAACGAGCTGAAGACCGGCGCCCACGTCGACCGGCCCGAGGTGGAGATCCTGCGGGGCCGGGAGATCCGTATCGAGGCCGACCGGCCCGTGCCCTACGGCGCGGACGGGGAGGTCGAGGCCGTCCTCCCCGTCACCGCGCGGGTGCTGCCCGGCGATCTGGCGATGCTTTTCTGACCGCCGGGCCGGCACGGAGCCTTCGTCGGGCGGGCGTCAGCCGGCGGTGACGGCTCCGGTCGCGCTGCCCGCCAGCCACTGGTCCCAGCTCAGGTTGAAGGAGGCGTAGCCGTTGTCGGCCGGCGCCTTCGCCCGCGGGGATCCCGTGACGGTGACGGGGTCGCCCTGCTTGACCTGGTCGTAGAACCACTTGGCGTCGGAGATCGAGAGGTGGACGCAGCCGTGCGAGCCGCGCGCGCTGCCGCTGCCCGGGTTGGGGTCGCCGGTGGAGTAGTGCACGTAGGTGCCGGACTGGGTGAGATGGACGTCCCAGGGGAGGGTCAGGTCGTAGTAGTCGGGGGCGCCCTTCGTGCAGCTGATGCCGACGCTGCACGAGGTCATGTGGACCGACTTCTGCTTGTCGATCACCGCCATCGTGCCGTTCCACGTGGGGTACTGGGCGCTGCCCGCGTTGATCGACAGGGTGCGCAGGGTGTGCCTGTTCTTGGTGACCGTCATGGTGTGACCGGTGGCGGAGACATCCGCGCGGACGTCGTCGCCGATGGTGAAGTCGTGTACGTAGGACCGGGTGCCGTAGCGGCCGTTGCCGTTGGGGACGCCCTTCAGTTCGGCGTCGATCTTGACCTTCGTGCCGGAGGCCCAGTACGACTTGGGCCGCCAGTCGGCACGCCGGTCACCGAACCAGTGCCAGGCGCCCTCGGTCGGCTGGGAGGCGGTCACCTTCATGTGCTTCTCGATGTCGCCCCGGGCCTTCTGCGCCACCGGGTCCGTGAAGATCACCGAGATCGGCATGGCCACGCCGACGGTGGCACCCGTCTGCGGCGTGATGGTGTCCAGCAGCATCGGTGGGCCGGCGGGCTTCGACGGGGACGGCTTCGCGCTCACCGAGGGCTTCCCGGAGGACGCCGCCCTCCCGTCGTCGGAACTCGCCTTGGGGGACCCGCCCCCACAGGCGCTGGTGCCCGCCAGCACCGCCACCGTGACGAGTGCCATCGTTATTCCGCTGCGTCGCTTCACTTCTACCCCGGCTCGTGGTCGTGCTTGCCTCAATGCACTGTTGGACCCTTTGCGCCTGCCCGTGGTTGCAGTCGGCATGTAAAGCGTGATTCAAAACCGGCCACGTGTTCCCCCTACCGGGACCTCGCGCCGCGGGTCCGCAGGCACCGGGCGGCTGCCCGAAAGAATGAATCGGCCGCGGATTCTCGCGTGTCCTGTCCGCCGAAGCCGCACTGTGCGGGTGGGGTCCGCCGGTTCCCGCAGGCCACGGGCCGGTGGGCGGCCGGGGGCCGGCCGCGTTCTTGGGTGTGCTGCGGGGGTGGGAGTGGAGCGGGTCGTAGGGGTGTCGCGGGCTGCGGGGGCGGGAGTGGAAGCGGAAGGGCGGCAGGTGCCGTTACCCGGCCGGTGGCGGTACCGGTTCGACCGGACGCTGGCGCGCAGTACGGCCCGGCTGATGGGCTGGCTGGTGGTGTCGTGCCTCGCCGTCGTCGTCCCGGTGAGCGCGCTGCTGGTGTGGACGGACCCCGCCTCGCCGCGCTCCCTCGTGGGACGGCTGGAGGCGGTGTGGCGGACGAGTGCGCAGACCCTGCGGCTCGGCGAGGCGAGCGGCACCCCACTGCGGATGGCGCTGTCGGCGCTGCTCGGTCTGGTGGCGCTGCTGTGTGTGTCGACGCTGGTCGGTGTGATCACCGCCGGCCTGGAGAAGCGGCTGACGGAGCTGAGCCGCGGCCGGTCGACGGTGCTGGAGCAGGGCCATGCCGTGGTCCTCGGCTGGTCGGACCAGGTGTTCACGGTGGTGGCCGAGCTGCTGGCCGCCCAGGGCACGGGCTCCGGGCGGCGGCAGCGGGGGCGGCCGGTGGTGCTGCTCGCCGACCGGGACAAGACGGAGATGGAGCGGGCGCTCGCGGCCCGTGTGGGCGCGGTGGCGCGCGGCAGGGTCATCTGCCGCAGCGGGCCGGCGAGCGATCCCGCCGTCCTCGCCCTGGTCAGCCCCCGGACGGCGGGCACGGTGCTGGTGCTGCCCTCCGGCGAGCCCACCGGCGACGCGGAGGTGCTGCGGACACTGCTCGCGCTGCGCGCGGTCCTCGGAGCGGAGGTGCCGGGGCCGCCAGTGCTGGCCGCGGTGGGTGACGACCGGTTCCGCGCCCCGGCCCGGCTGGCGGCGGGACCGCGCGGCACGGTGCTGGAGGCGGACACCGTCACCGCGCGGCTGATCGCCCAGTGCGTCGGCCGACCGGGCCTCTCCCTCGTCCTGCGTGATCTGCTCGACTTCGCCGGCGACGAGTTCCACCTCGCCGACGCGAGCGCCTTCCATGGCCGGCCCTTCGGCACGGCCCTTCTCGGACACGCGAACGCGTGCGTGGCCGGGCTGTTCACCGAGGACGGCCGTACGGTCCTCAATCCCGCCGCCGAGACCGTGGTGGAGCCCGGCAGCCGGCTGATCGTCGTGGCCGGCGACGAGTACTCCGCGCGAGCCGAGGACTGCCGGCGCCTCGTCGACCCCTCCGCCCGGGCCGTCACCACGGCACCCGCCCCGGACCCGGCCCGGCTGCTGCTGCTCGGCTGGAACCGCCGGGCGCCGCTGGTCATCGCACAGTTGCGGGACACCGCGCACCCCGGTTCGGTCCTGGACGTGGTCACCGAGGAGGCCGTGCCCGCCGGTGAGCGGACCGTGCCGGGGCAGACCCGGGAGACCGGGGCCGGCTCGGCGGGGCAGATGAGGGAGACCGGGGCCGGCGTGCCGGGGAAGGTCCGGGAGGACGGGGCCGGCGTGCCGGGGAAGGTCCGGGAGGACGGGGCCGGCGTGCCGGGGAAGGTCCGGGAGGACGGGGCCGGCGTGCCGGGGGCCGGGCGGCTGGAGGTGCGGTTCCGGTCGGCGGCGCTGTCCCGGCCCGAGACCCTGCTCGGCCTCGACCTGTCCCCGTACGACGCGGTGGTGGTACTCGGTCCCGACGCGGGCACCGGGCCCGACCGCCCCGACGACCGGACCCTGGTCACGCTGCTCGGCCTGCGGCTGGTGGAACAGCGCACCGGCCGGGACGTACGGGTGGTCACGGAGCTGACGGACGACCGCAACCGGCCGCTGGCTCCGCTGAATCCGGGGTCCGATGTGGTCGTCAGCGGTGAACTGACCGGCCTGCTCATGGCGCAGATCGCGCAGAACCCCCATCTGGCCGCCGTCTTCGAGGAGTTGTTCTCCGCGGAGGGCAGCGGCATCAGCCTGCGGCCGGCCGGGCACTACGTCCGCGCGGGTACGACGGCGACCTTCGCGACCGTGGTGGCCGCCGCGCGCGACCGGGGCGAGTGCGCCATCGGCTACCGGCGACGCGACCAGTGGGCGGTCTCCCCGGCCCACGGCGTGCGCCTCAATCCGCCCAAGGACGAGCGGCGCGAGTGGAGCGCCGAGGACCAGGTGGTCGTCGTGGCGACGGAGTTCACCGGCGGGGCCGCCGACGGCGTGACCGACGGGGCGCGGGAGGAACGGGTCGGCCGGCAGCGGATGCCGTGACCGCGTCCAACTCCCCTCGCGTGCCGGTCACATGGCACCTGACAGGGGCCACATCCGAGTAGGATGATCGAACACTCGACCTGCCCCGCTCACCGGTGCGATGGGAGCAACCATGACGACCGATCCGCAGCCGTTCCCGCCGATCGACACCAGCAAGGCGCATCCGGCGCGGGTCTACGACTGGCTGCTGGGCGGCAAGGACAACTACCCGGTGGACGAGGCGGTCGGGGAGAAGCTGCCGCCCGAGGCGAAGGACGCCGCCCGGCAGAACCGGCAGTTCATGCACCGGGCGTCCGCCTGGCTCGCGCGGCAGGGCATCGACCAGTTCCTGGACATCGGCACGGGCATCCCCACCGAGCCGAACCTGCACCAGATCGTCCAGGACATCGTGCCGACGGCGAAGGTCGTCTACACGGACAACGACCCGATCGTGCTGCGTCACGCCGAAGCCCTGCTGGTCAGCAGGCCCGAGGGGGCCACGGACTACATCCAGGCGGATGTCCGGCAGCCGGAGGAGATCGTGCGGCACGCCCGGCACATCCTGGACTTCGACCGTCCGGTCGCGATGTCACTGATCGCGCTGATGCACTTCATCCCCGACGAGCAGGACGCCCACGGCATCGTCCGCAACCTGGTCGCCACGCTCCCCTCGGGCAGCTACCTGGTGCTGTCGCACGCCGCGTCCGACCTGTACCCGGAACTCTCCGCGCAGGTCACCGCCGAGTACGCCAAGGGCGGCATCAAGCTCGGCTTCCGCACCCGCGCGGAGGTGGAGCGCTTCTTCGACGGACTCGACCTCGTGGAGCCGGGCCTGGTGACGGCCACGGAGTGGGTGCGGCCGGAGGAGGATGTGACGCCGGAGGGAAGCGGGATCTACGCGGCGGTGGCCCGCGTGCGCTGAGCCCTGGCTCTGCGGCCCGTCGGGTCGGGCCCTGGCTCTGCGGCCCGTCGGGTCGGTCCCTGGCTCTCCACGGCACGCTCGCGCCGGCCCCTCCCACTGCGGTCCGCGCGCCACACCGTGACCCGGGCGCGCCACACCGTGGCCTGCCCCGCTGAGCCGCCGCCTCTGATTAGTTCTCTGCCCGTCCCGGTCTCCCCGGGGCGGGCATTGGCGCATCTGCGAGGTATTTCGCGGAAACAGCCAGCATCTGAGAGCCCCTTTCGGGGGGCGGGACCAATCCCGGGAGCCGCGTCCTACGGATCAGACGCGAGAGGAGCGGTTCCCACGCTCTTCCGACCGGAGGGCGACCTGATGCTGACACTGATCCTGATCGGCCTGCTCGGCGGGCTGATCACCGCCGTCTCACCGTGCATTCTGCCGGTGCTGCCCGTCGTGTTCCTGGCCGGCGGTCCAGGGACCGGGACGCCGGAATCCGGAGGTGGGGCAGCGGGGCCGACGGGCGGGGGCGGACGAGCGGGCCCGACACCTGCCGCCGAAGCCGACGGGCCGGACGGTACCGCGCACACGGGCGACACCCTCGTCTCGCCCGTCCGCGAGAAGAAGGCCCCCTCGGCACCCAACCGGCGCCCCTACGCGGTGGTCACCGGACTGGTCATCAGCTTCAGCTTCTTCGCGCTGCTCGGAGTGACCCTCATCTCCGCGCTGGGTCTGCCCGACGACATCCTCCGCTACGTCGGCCTCTCCCTGCTGGTCCTGATCGGCCTCGGCCTGATCTTCCCCTTCGTCGAACGCCTGCTGGAAAGGCCGTTCGCCCGCATCCCCCAGCGGCAGGTCAACAAGGAGGGCAGCGCGTTCGTCCTCGGTGTCGGGCTCGGTCTGCTCTACGTGCCGTGCGCGGGGCCCGTGCTCGCCGCCATCACCGTGGCCGGCGCGCGCGGCCGTCTCAGCCTCGACATCGTCGCCCTGACCGTGTCGTTCGCGGTGGGGACCGCGATCCCGCTGCTCCTGTTCGCGCTGGCAGGCCGCCGGGTGTCCGAGCGGATCGCGGCGTTCCGGACCCGGGCGCGCAAGCTCAGGATCGGCGCGGGCATCCTGATGATCGTCCTGGCCGGCGCGCTGGCCTTCAACGTCACCGACGCCATCCAGCGGGCGCTGCCCAACTACACCGCCGCCGCCCAGCGGAAGGTCGAGGACAACGACACCGCCCGGCAGAAGCTGTCCGGCCTCTACGACAACAGCAACAAGGAACTCTCCCGCTGCGAGGACGGGGTGAACGAGCTGCGCTCCTGCGGAACGGCGCCCGCGATCGAGGGCATCTCCAAGTGGCTGAACACCCCCGGTGGCGCGCCCGTCGATCTGAAGGCCCAGCGGGGCAAGGTCGTACTGATCGACTTCTGGACCTACTCCTGCATCAACTGCCAGCGCAGCATCCCGCACATCAAGGCTTGGGACCGGGCGTACAAGGCGGCGGGGCTGGAGGTCATCGGCGTCCACGCACCGGAGTTCGCCTTCGAGAAGAACGCGGCGAACGTCGCCGACCAGACCCGGAAGATGGGCATCACCTATCCGGTGGCCCTCGACAACAAGCTGACCACCTGGGACAACTACCGGAACCGCTTCTGGCCCGCCAAGTACCTCATCGACGCGCGCGGAACCGTCCGCTACTTCACCTTCGGCGAGGGCAAGTACGACCAGACGGAGAACCTGATCCGCGATCTGCTGAAGCAGGCCGACCCCGGAGTCCGACTCCCGCAGAGGACGCGGCAGAAGGCCGACGACCTCACCCAGGACCGCACACCGGAGACCTATCTCAGCAACTTCCGGATCCGGAACTACGTCGGGGACCCGCTGGCCGACGACAAGGCCAAGACGTACCACTTCCCCGCCGACATCCCGGTCAACGGCGTCGCCCTGGACGGCACGTGGACGGCGGGCTACGAGTACTTCACCGCCGGCCCGGACGCGAGGATCGCGCTCAACTACCGCGCGAAGAACGCCAATGTCGTCCTCGCCGGCGACGGCAGCGTCCAGGTCTCCGTGAACGGCGGGCCCACCCGCACCGTCGAGGTCCACGGCACGCCGACCCTGCACGAACTCGTCAGCACGGCCAAGGCACGGAACGCGCGCCTGGAACTGCGGCTCAGCCCCGGAGTGCGCGCCTACTCCTTCACCTTCGGATAGCCGCCCCCCGCCGTCCCGGGCCCGCACGGTCCGGGGCGGCGCAGTGTTCGTCGGAGGGTCTCGAACGCCGTCGGGCGGGGCCGGTTGGGGAGGGTCTCGTGGATGTGGCGGGCGCAGTCGGCCGGTGAGCGCAGGCTCGTGTCGACGTCGATGTCGTGCGGGCCGTACGAGTGGACCTGGGCGAACTGCGCTGCGGCGAGGCCCGGTTGGCGGTCGCCGCGTTCGGCCTCGCGGCGGTTCAGTTCGGGCAGCGGGCAGCGGACCGCGACCAGGACGGTGTCCTCGGGCACGAGCAGGTCCAGGAGGTCGAGCAGGCGCCAGCGGCGGCTGAGCGGGTAGTCGACGAGGAGGTTGTTGCCGGCCGCCGCCATCCCGGCGACGGCGCGGTGGAACCCCTTGCACGTGCGGTCGACCTCGGCCTGGAGGCCGCCCTCGGGAATCTCCTGGCCGCCGCGCAGGGCGTGGAAGGCGTCGACGGGCATGTGGAACCAGGTGCCGTCCAGCCGGTCGAGCAGCGCCCGGGCGATGCTGGACTTGCCCGAACTGGACGTGCCGTTGAGCAGGATGACCGTGCCGCCGGCCGGGGTGTCGGGGATGCGTGCGTGGAGCGCGTCCGCGCCCTCCGGTGCCGTCTCGGTCGCCATGTGTCGTCCTCCCCGTCCCCGTCCCCGTCCCCGTCCCCGTCCCCGTCGGCGTCGGCGTCGGCGTCGGCGTCGGCGTCAGGCCTGCCCGCCGCGTCCGCCGCCGGGCCGATCATCCCAGGCGCGTCGGCGGATGGTCGCGGCGCCCCGGAGCCCCACTCCACAGATGCCGGGGCCTCGTACCGCGCACCTCACACTGCGGTGCCCCCGCTCATGTACGGGCGCTTCCCTCCCGTCCGGCGTCCGCGCGAACCAGGTGCTTGCGCAGGAACGCGATCTCGGCCTCGACGGCCTTCTCGTGCGCCTCCAAGAAGGGAGCGTAGTGGCCGCCTTCGAGGTGCAGGACCTCGGAGTCGGGGGCGTCGTGTGCCACCCGCAGGGCCGGGCCGGGGAGTGTGCTGCGGTCCTGGTCGCCGACGACGACCAGCAGCGGGCACCGGATACGGGAGGCGTGCAGGCCGGGCCGGTAGCCGCCCATCTGGAGCGCGATCCGTGCGGCGACCGTGCGTTCCCAGCCCGTGTGACGGTGGTCGGGGTCGAGCGCGCGGTCGCCGTCCATCGCGTCGGCGGTGGTGAGCGAGGCGACGTCACCGCGTACCCCGGCGGTCGGGATCAGCAGCGGGGGACGGCCCACCAGGCTGCCGAGCGCGTCCGCGAGGGCCAGGCCGGTGAGCCGGAGTACGGCGGAGGGTGTCATGGCGCGCAGCGCGTTGGGGGCGAGGGCGCGGCCGTCCGCGACCGGCGACTGGGCGATCACCGAGGCCAGGCCCGGATCGTCGGCCGCCACCTGAAGGATGTGGCCGGCGCCGAGGGAGAAGCCCCAGAGGGAGATGCCCCCGGGGTCGACGTCGGGCAGCTCGCGCGCGAAGTCGATCGCGGCCTGCCAGTCGGCGCGCTGGTCGGCGAAGCGGACGACCTGGCGCGGGGTGCCGCCGCTCTCCCCGAAGTTCCGGTGGTCGAAGGCCAGGACGGCGAAGCCGGCGTCGTTGAACCGTCGGGCGAAGAGGTCCGACGCGGGCTCCTTCGTCACGGCGGTCCCGCCCGCCATGATCACGCAGCCGCCGTTGGTACCCGGATAGCGCCAGGCTGCGCACGTGGTGTCGCCGCTGGTGAAGCGTACTTTCTCGCGTCGGTCTGAGAGGGACACGGGAGCCTCCGTGGGTGAGTCGGCCGGTACGGGGTGGGTGGCGCGCGGTGCGTGACATCCATGTTTGGGCCGAGACCGCCGCCAGCGGCCGCGCGAGAGGCCGGAATGAGCGAAACTTGCCTTCATGGCAGACGTTTCGGCGGATTCCGTACTGAGCCTCACCGATCAGCGGCTGGTGGCGGCCCTCCAGTGGGACGGGCGTCTCAGCGCGGAGCGGGCGGCCAAGGTGCTGGATCTCAGCCCCGCCACCGTGCGGCGCCGCCTGCACGCGCTCACCGCGGACGGCACCGTGCGGGTGGTGATCTCACCGGTCGCGCGCCCCCGCAACGGAGGCTCGGCCGGCGCCCTGTTCCTGCGGATCAGGGTGCTGCGGGGCAAGCTCGACGCGATCGTGGCCGCGCTCGCGGCGCGCGAGGACATCCCGTTCATCGACGTCACCACCTCGGGTGACGAGATCTTCGCGGTGGCCCGGACGGAGCCGGGTTCCCGGGACCCGCTGGTGTTCCGGCAGTTGCCGGCGACCCAGGCGGTCACGTCCGTGGAGAGCGCGACGATCCTGCACGTCTTCCGGCTCACCTCGGAGTGGCGGCACGCCGTGCTGACACCGGCCGAGCGGGCCGCCCTTGCCCCGGCCGAACCGGACCCGGGGTCGTCGTCCGCCGGCTCCCCGGGCCCGTACGGTGTCGACACCGACCCGGTGGAACAGTCCCTCGTCGACGCTCTCGCCCCGGACGCCCGTCTCTCCGCCGCCGCCCTGGCCGCCCACACGGGCCACCCGGAGACGACGGTCCGCCGCCGGATCGCCCAACTGGCTTCTCAGGGACGTCTGGTGACGCAGGTTCTGGTCGACCCACGGCGTATCGGGCTGCCCATCGAGGCCAAGCTCCTGCTGCATGTGGCGCCCGACCATCTGGCCGCCGCCGGGCAGGCGCTGGCCGGTCATCCCGCCGTGCACGGCGCGTTCGCGACCTCCGGTCCCTCGAACCTGCACGCGGCGGCCTATTTCCCCGACCTCGACGCCCTCTACGGTTTCCTCTCCCGCGATCTGGTCGGCCTGGGGATCACCCACGTCGAGACGGCCATCGTCAGCCGCGCCGCCAAACGGACACCCCCGCTGGGCGCCGTACCGCCCTCCCCCGCGAACGCGCGGCGCCGGCAGCCGGCCCGCGCGGGGCAGGGCGGGAGCTGAGACAAGGACACGCTGGGCGTCTCTCCGGGGTACGGAACCCCGCATGATGGCGTCCATGCGGGTGGCGTACGGTCCGGCGGCGACCCCCGGAGGCGGCAGCGGCGTTGTGCAACGTGCCTGTCCACGATCACTCCCGAGAGGACGTTCCGTGCGCCGAACCCTGCTCCTGTCCTTCTGTGCTCTCGTCGCCGCCGCGGCGACCGGCTTCTTCACCACCAGCGCCATCCGCAACCGCTGACGTCCGGGCGCGTCCCGCGCACGCGCTCGGCCTCACCCCATCCCCGCGCAGCACCAGCCACAGACACCATCACCGCCACCACCGCCACCACCGCCACCGGGTGCACTCGGGTGGGGCAGCCTCCCGGCGCCCCACCCTCCCCGTCCGGGCTCCGGCCTCGGCAGCGCGTTCATGCCCGGCCGCGCGTCCAGGACGCCCAGAGTCCGGCGTACGTCCCTCCCGCCGCCCTCAGTTCGTCGGGGCTGCCCCGCTCGGCCACCCGCCCGTCGTCCATCACCACCACGAGGTCCGCGCCGGCCGCCTGCGAAAGACGGTGTGCGACAAGGACGGTGGTGCGTCCCTCGGTCGCGGCCAGGGCGGCCCGGTCGAGGGCCTGCGCGGCGTCGCTGCCCCCTTCGGCCGTCGCCTCGTCCAGGACCACCACGTCGGGGTCGAGCAAAAGGACCCGGGCCAGGGCGAGTTGCTCTACCTGACGTGCCGTCAACTCGGTCGCGCCCACGCCGACGACCGTGTCCACGCCGTCCGGAAGCGCGTCGACCCAGTCCGCGGCGCCCACCGCCGTGAGCGCCGCGTCGAGGTCGACGGCGGAGGCCGCGCGTCGCGCGAGCCGCAGGTTGTCGGCCACGGTGCCGATGAAGAGGTGGTGTTCCTGTGTCACGAGCGCGATGTCACGGCGCCCGTCGGGGCGGGGCGCGGCCAGGCCGCTCGTGGGGGTGTCGCCCAGCGTCACGCTGCCCGCGTGGGGTGAACGCAGTCCGGCGATCAGCGTCGCCAGCGTGGACTTGCCCGATCCGGTCGTGCCGACGATGGCGACGCGCTGTCCGGCGACGACATCGAGGTCGACTCCGCGCAACACCTCGGGCCCGTCTCCGTACCGGTGGCGGACGCCGCGCACGCTCAGCGTCTCCCCCGCCCTCGGAAGGAACTCCTGCCGAGGGAGCGCCTGCGGAGCGGCGGGCTTCGCGGAGGGTTCCCCGGGCTGTCGGCCGGCGGGCGGCGGGGCGTTCGTGGTGACGCCGACGACTCGGGCGAGACCGGCGGTCGCCTGCTGGACGCTGTCGAAGGTGCCGAGCGCCGTGTTGACCGGGTCGAACAGTCCGACGAAGAACAGGGCGGCCGTCGTGGCGGCGCCGACATCGGCCGCGCCGGAGTGGACGAGCGCGTACGCGATGAGGAGGATCGCGCCCAGGCCGGTGAACTCGGCCGCGTTCAGGCGGCCGTAGAAGCGGGTCGCCGCCCGTGTGACGTCGAACTCGTAGCCCATCGACTCGGCGGAGGCGGCCTCGACGCGGACTTGGCGGCCGGGGCCGAGGCGCAGCGCCCGCAGCGTGGGCAGTGCCGTGAACGCTCCCAGCAGGGCCGAGGCGCGACGCCCGTCGGCCGTCCGGCCGGCCGCGTACAGGGGCCCGGAGGCACGCAAGTACCAGCGCAGAGTGTGCAGTTGGATGGGCACGGCGAGGAGTCCGGCGAGGGCGAAGCGCCAGTCGAGCGCGGCCAGTCCGAGGAGGGTCGCGGCGATCGTCAGGGTCGCGGCGGCGAAGTCGCCCAGCGCGCCGGACGCGGCGGCGGAGACGCGTTCGACGTCTCCGGATACGCGGGCGACGAGGTCCCCGGTGCCGCCCGCCTCCACGGCGTCGACGGGCAGGGCCACGGCCGCGGCGACGGCGTCCTCGCGCAGCCGGCCGGCCACGGGCAGTACGACGCTTGCCAGCAGGACGGTCGCGGCCCACCCGGTCACGGCGGCACCCGCGACGGCCGCGACCAGCAGCAGAACCGGGACGGTGAGCGTGCCGAGGCCCCGGCCGTCGACCACGGCCTGGGTGATCTCGCCGGTGACGGCGGGACCGGCGAGTGTGAGAGCACTGTCGAGGACGAGCGTCGCGACGGCGGCCGCCAGCAGCCGCCACCGCCCACGCAGGGCCCCGCGCAGATAGGACCAGGTCTGACGCCGTGTCGCAACGGGCAGCAGCACAGGGGCAGTTGGCGTGGTCGTCATCGGGTTGCCGCCTTTCCCGGCGCCGGACGATGGGCCGCGCGGTCGGGAAGCGCGCCGGTTTCGCCGGCCTCGGCGTGGTGCGCCGGAGGTGTTCCGTCTGCCGCGTCCGACCCCTCCGTCCCGTCCGTCGGGGGGACATGGACGACCTGGTCGCAGCGGGCGAGCCAGGCGGGGCTGCTGGTGATGACGAGGGTGGTGCGACCGGCCCGCGCGGCGCGGACGCGGGCCGCTATCACGTCCTCCGTCGCCGCGTCCACGGCCGTGGTGGGGTCGTGCAGGACGAGGACCGGCGGCCGGGCGGCCAGGGCGCGGCCGAGCGCGATCCGCTGCCGCTGGCCACCGGACAGGGTCTCGCCGCGGTCGCCGACCGACGTGTCCGCACCGTACGCGACGGTGGCGACGACCTGATCGGCGAGGGAGGCGTGGGCCGCCTCGGCCACGGCGGTGCGGTCATCGGTCAGAGCGCTCAGGTTGTCGGCGATGGTGCCGGGCAGCAGGACCGGCTCGTGGTGACAGACGAGGACGGTGGCACGCAGGTGGTCGAGCGGCAGCGCGCGGAGGTCGGCGGCCCCGACCTGGACGCTTCCGCTCGCCGGATCGCCCTCACGCGCCAGCAGTTGAGCGACCGCGACGGCCACGGCGGGGTCGTCGCACGCCAGCCC
Organism: Streptomyces sp. NPDC007084; assembly: GCF_040703595.1. Lineage (NCBI taxonomy): Bacteria > Bacillati > Actinomycetota > Actinomycetes > Kitasatosporales > Streptomycetaceae > Streptomyces > Streptomyces sp. NPDC007084. Next base: position 36,761 of record NZ_JBEYFY010000019.1, on the reverse strand, counting down.
CGTCATGGTCCCGCCGGGCACGGACCAGTGCGCACGGAGTCCACCGGGCAACTCGGCGCCGTCGAACCGAAGTTCAGGGGCCGGGAGGGAGGCGCTCGTGAGCGGCGGTTCGGCCGGGAGGCCCCCGAGGGACGGGCCGCTGCCCGGCGCCGGGGCTACGGGTGGGGTCGCCCCGTCCGCTCCCGCCCCAACAGCCGCCGCACCGAAGGTCCCGGCGGCACTCACCGCCTCGGCGCACTCAGTCCCGAAGGCCCGGGGCGCGGCGCTCACCGCCTCTGCGCCCCCGGCCCCGACGGCTCGGAGCCCGGCGTTCGCCGCCTCGGAGGACCCGGCCCCGGCGGCACACGTCTTGGCGGTCGCCGCCTCGGCGCCACACGTCTTGCCGGTCGCCGCCCCCTCCGACGATCCACCGACAGCCGTCGCCGCTCTCTTGGCCGTCGCCACCCCGGTCATCCCCCCTTCGGCCTCCGGCGCCCCTTCCGCCCGCGCCTCGGCCGCCGCCGCCCCGACCGTTGACGTCCCGACCGTCGCTGTCCCGACCGTTGACGCCCCGACCGTCGCCGTCCCGCTCGCGCTGTCCGAGGCCTGCGTCGGCCTCCCGGTGGACGCGGACGCGGTGGCCGACTCCAGATCCGTCACGGCCGCGGGCGTGTTGAGGATCTCGTGGATGCGGGCGGCGGAAGCCAGGGCGCGGGCGTGGCCAGCCGGCACGGCGGAGACCACCCGCATCGGTCCGATCACGAACCGCGCGAGCCCGAGGACCGCGATGAGCTGGCCCAGGCCGATACGCCCGTCGAGGGCGAGGCCGCCCGCGACGGCGGTGACCGCGCACAGGTACAGGCCCGTCAGCAGTACGCCCACGGACGTCAGAGCGGCCTCGGCGGACACGGCGGCCCGCCCGGCGCGTACGGCGTCCCGGCTCACGCGGGCGTAGTCGGCGGCGACCGCCCGCTCGGCTCCGATCCCCTTGAGCACCCGCAGGCCCCGGACGAGGTCCTCGGCGAGCGCCGTCGCCCGGGCCTGCTGGGCCTGTTCGGCACCACTCCTGCGGCGCAGCACGCGTGCGAGGCGGTTCTGCGCGAGAAGCAGGACGGCCGTGCCGGCCACGACGAGCGCGCCGAGCCCGACGGAGATCCTCAGCAGCAGGACCGCCGCGCCGAGCAGCACGACCGTCGCGGCCACCGTGGTGGCGAGGGTGCGGGCGAAGACGCCCACGCGTTCGGCGTCGCCGGACGCGCGGCCGAGCAACTCGCCCGGCGGCAGCCGTACTCCGCCGGCCGGCCGCAGTACCCGCTCGACCAGCGCCAGCCGCACCTGGTGTTCGATGTGCTGCCGGGCCCGTACGGATGCCCGGGCGCCGAACCGGTACGACAGGGACAGCAGCAGGAAATCCGCGGCCAGCAGCCCGAGTCGCCAGGCCAGGGAGCCGGGTGTGCCGTCGCGGACGGCGGTGCCGACCGTCGCGCCGACGAGCACCGGGACCAGCGCCTCGCCCAGTTGGTGCGTGCTGAACAGCAGTGACGCGAGCGCCACATCACGGCGGCGCCCGCGCAGGGACCGCCACAGCAGCGCCCGGGGCGAGCCGGCCGGAGGCGGAACCGGGGCGGGAGGCGTGGGGTGCGCGGCTGGTGCGGTGGGGCGGCGGGCCAGGGCGGGTGCGGTCACCTCGTTACGTTAGGGTCGCCTTACTTTTGACGTAAACAGAGCAGGGCGCCAGCGTATGTCGCGTACCAGCCACCGGGCCCGCCGGAGGTCGGGGTCTCGGCCGGAGGTCGGGGTCTCGGCCGGAGGCCGGAATCTCGCCCGAGGCCGGAATCTCGGACGGCCGGGGCGGCGCGTGAGCGGGGGGCGGGGAGGCCGGGCATGACACAGGACACCACGATCGACCTCGAACGGTTCGAGATGGCGCGCGGCCAGACCTTCCAGCACCACGTCCACGACGAGCACCAACTCGCCTGGGCCAGTACCGGCGTGGTGATGGTCGACATCCAGGACCGTTGCTGGGTGCTGCCGCCGCATCTGGCGCTGTGGATACCGGGCGGTCTGCGGCACGCCACGGCGGCGCTGCGGGAGTCGGTGCTCCAGGGCATCTACCTCGACCCCGTGACCTGCCCGCTGGCGTGGACACGCCCGACGGTGCTCGCCGTGTCCCCGCTCGCCCGTCATCTGATCGCCTATCTCGCCGGGGATCTACAGCCGGTGGCCCGCGCGCACGCCGAGGCGGTACTGCTGGAAGTACTGCGCCCCGCGGGCGGCACCGTGTTCGAGCTGCCGCTGCCCGCCGACCCGCGGGCCCGGGAGGTCGCCGCGCTGCTGCTGGCGGACCCCGCCGACGGGCGCGGGCTCGCCGAGCTGGCCCACGCGGTCGGCTCCAGTGCGCGCACCCTGCTGCGGCTGTTCGTCGCCGAGACCGGGATGACGTTCAACCAGTGGCGCGTGCACGCCCGTCTCCAGGCCGCGCTCACGCATCTCGCCGAGGGCACGCCGGTCGGCCGGGTCGCCGCGCGGGTCGGCTACGCGACGCCCAGCGCGTTCGTCGCCGCGTTCCGCCGCCTGACCGGCTCCACGCCCGCCGCCTACATCGCCGGATCACTGGATGAGACGGGCGGACTGAATGAGACGGGCGGATTGGATGAGGCAGGCGGATTGGGTGAGACAGGCGGATTGGGTAGGAAAGGTGAAACGGATGGGGCGGTCGAAGTGGACGAGGCGAGTGAACTGGACGAATCGGGCGGAGCGGTATGACGACCACCCACTCACCACTTCTCCGCCCTCCCCGCCATGGCGGATGGGCGACATGGGATGGCGTCTGACCGGCTTGTCGCGCTCGCCGGGGCACTTGTACGTTAATTAGGCAAGGCTTAGCTAACTCACCGCCGGTTCCTTGCGTCGGCAGTCACGTCGCCAGGGAGCACAATGGGCACCACCAGCATGAGCGCCACCGGTGTGGTGGCCGCGCCCGGCGACGGGGGTGACGGCCCCGGCAGCCGGGCGGCCGGCGAGCGACGAAGATCCCGGGGCCTCGCGACCCGCCTGGCCGGACTGCTCGCCGCCTCGGGACTGCTGCTCCTGGTCACCGTGTTGAGCGTGGCCGTCGGCGCCAAGGCCATCCCGCCCGGCGAGGTGCTGCGCGCCCTGTTCCACGACCGGACCTCGCTGGACGCCACGGTGGTCCTCGACCTCCGCCTCCCCCGTACGCTGCTCGGCGTCGCCGTCGGGGCCGCGCTGGGGCTCGCGGGCGTCCTGATGCAGGCCCTGACCCGCAATCCGCTCGCCGACCCGGGCATCCTCGGCGTCAGCATGGGCGCGTCGGCCGCCGTGGTCGTCGCCATCGCGCTGTGGCGCACCACCGATCCGTCGGTCGGCGTGTGGTTCGCCTTCGTGGGCGCCGGTGTCGCCGCCACGCTCGTCCATCTGCTCGGCTCGCGGGGGCGGTCGGGCCCGGCGCCGGTCAGGCTGGCCCTCGCGGGCACCGCGATCAGCGCCGTGCTCAGCGCGCTGATCTCCGTCGTCACCCTGCTGCGGCCCGACGTGTTCGACCAGTTCCGCTTCTGGGGCGTCGGCTCGCTCGCCGGACTGCCGCTCTCCGTCCTCGACCAGATGCTTCCCTTCCTCGGCGCCGGCGCGCTGCTCGCGCTCGGCCTGTCCGGTTCGCTCAACGCGCTGGCCCTCGGCGACGAGACGGCCCGCGCGCTCGGCACCGGCGTCCGCCGCACCCGCGTCCTCGGCATGGTCGCCGTCACCCTGCTGTGCGGGGCGGCGACGGCCGCCGTCGGCCCGATCGCCTTCATCGGGCTGGCCGTTCCGCATCTGGCGCGCGCCGTCACGGGCCCGGACCACCGGTGGCTGATGCCGTACGCGATGGTGCTCGGGGCGGCCCTGCTGGTCGGGTCGGACGTGCTCGGCCGCGTCGTCGCGCCGCCCGGCGAGATCCAGGCCGGCATCGTCACGGCCTTCGCCGGGGCCCCCGTCTTCATCGCGCTGGTCCGCCGACGCAGGATCGCCGAACTGTGATCACGCCGACCCCCTCGTCATCCGCGCGCACCGGCCGCGGCGCCTCCTCCGCATCCGCGCACACCGACCACAGCACCTCCTCCCCATCCGCGCGCACGGGCCGCGGCGCCTCTTCCCCATCCGCGCGCGCCGGCCGCGGCGCCTCGTCCGCGTCCCCGCGCACCGGACACAGCGACTTCCCCGCGTCCCCGCGTACGGGCCACGGCACCGTGCTGCCCGGCCAGGTGCTGCGGCTCCGTGGCGGCCGTCTCTCGCTGCGCTGGCGGCCCCGTACGACGGCGGTGTGCCTGCTGCTCGGTGTGGCGTGCCTGGTGGTCGGCGCGCTCGCCCTGACCACCGGCACCTACCGGGTCCCGCTCTCCGGAGTCGTCGCCTGTCTGCTCGGACACGGCTCCGGGGCGGACTCGTTCATCGTCGTCAGCCTGCGGCTGCCGCGTCTGGTCTGCGCCCTGCTAGCGGGCGCCGCGCTCGGCATGAGCGGGGCGGTGTTCCAGAGCATGTCCCGCAACCCGCTCGGCAGCCCGGACATCGTCGGCTTCACCAGCGGCGCGGCGACCGGTGCCGTGCTCCAGATCATGCTGTTCCACGGAGGCCCGTACGCCACCGCCGTCGCCGCCGTCGCGGGCGGTCTGGCCACCGCGCTGATCGTCGGTCTGCTCTCCGCCGGACGCGGGGCCGCCGTGGGCTACCGGATCGTGCTCGTCGGGATCGGCGTCAGCGCGATGCTCACCTCGCTGACGGCGTGGCTGCTGACCCGGGCCAGCCTGTACGAGGCGCAGGACGCGCAGATCTGGCTGATCGGCAGCCTCAACTCGGTCACCTGGTCCGTCGTCACCCCACTGGCCGCCGCCCTCGCGGTGCTGGTGCCCTGTACGGTCCTGGCCTCCCGCGCGCTGAACTGGCTGGAGCTCGGGGAGGACACGGCACGCGGCCTCGGCGTGCCAGTCGGCCGGGCCCGGCTGGTCCTGGCCGTGCTCGCCACGGCACTGGCCGCCGCGACGACCGCCGCGGTGGGCCCCATCACCTTCGTCGCCCTGGCCGCACCCCATCTGTGCCGCCGGCTGGTCCGCCCCCCGGGCGCGCTGGTCGTACCGGCGGCCTTCATGGGCGCCCTGCTGCTGCTCACGAGTGACTACGCCGCCGGGCGGGTGCTGCCCGGAACCGAGTTGCCGGTCGGCGCGATGACCGGCGTGCTGGGCGGGCTCTATCTGTGCCGGCTCCTCCTCGGGCGGAGGGCGAGCCGACCGTGAACCGTCTCTTCCCGGCCGCCCGGAGCCGGCGTCCCCCGCCGACGCGCGAGCCGTTATCCCCCGCCGGCCCCTGACCGCGCCGCCGGACGCCTTCACCACGGCGAACTCCGTTCGTCCACGCGTACCTACCTAGACGCGTACCTACCTAGGCCCTGTCGTCCGCGCGTACAGCGCTCACCGTTCCCGCGTACAGCGCTCACCGTCCGCACGCATCTTCCGCGCACCGTCCGCGCTCACTCCGCCCGGCCTCCCCGCGTACCCCGCCCGTCGTCCTCGCGTACCCCACTCGCCCGGTCGCCGCCACCGCTACCGCTACCGCCCCACCGCTACCACCCCACCGCTGCTCACCACCTACCTCTCACCGCCGCCGCCTCCGTACCGGCCCACCCACCAGGGTTCTCCGGTTCGGCCCGGCGCGCCGCACTCCCACTCCAAGGACACACCATGCCCAGTACGACCCTCCGGCGTCCCCGCGCCACCGAACCCCGCCGCGGTCTCGCCCCGTTCGGACAGCCCACCCGGCGGGGCCTGCTCGCCGGCGGACTCGGGGCGGCCGCCCTCCTCGGTCTCACCGCGTGCGGCTCCGACTCGTCGGCCTCGTCCGGTCCGTCCGGTCCGTCCGGCGGTGACGCCTGGTCGTTCACCGACGACCGTGGCCGCACGGTGAGGCTGCCGCACCGGCCGAAGCGGATCGCGTTCCTCACCGACACCGTGGGCGCCGCGCTGTGGGCCACCGGTCTGCGGCCGGTCGCGGCGACCGACTCGGGGCAGGGCATCGTCTCGGCGGTGAAGCCGGACTGGTCCGGGGTGACGAAGATCTACTCCGCCGACAAGGGCGTCCGGCTCGAAGCGCTCGCGCAGGCCCGCCCGGACCTGCTGATCGACGCGGTACAGCCGGACGGCACCCTCCAGGTGGCCTCGGAACTCTCCCAAGTCACCAAGATCGCGCCGGTGGTGGGCCTGAGCACCTACGCGTCGATCGAGGAGATCGCCGGCACCGCCGACCGGCTCACCCGCTCCCTCGGTGTCCGGCTCACCGACGCCGACGCCAAGTCCCGCTACCAGCAGGCGAGTACACGCCTGAAAAAGGCGATCGCGGCCAACCCTGACCTCCGGGTCGGCTTCGTCTTCGGCATCGACAAGAACACCATCGGCGTGATGAACCCCAAGACCTGGTCCGTGCTGAAGACGGCGCGCGCGCTCGGCATGGACCTGGTGCCGGTGCCCGGCGGCGCCGACAACACCTATAGCCAGGCGGTGAGTTGGGAGAACGTGCCGTCCATCCCGGCCGACCTGCTGGTCTGGGCGGTCGCGGACCCGCTGCCCGACAACTCCGTGTGGAAGCGCACACCGGCGGTGCGCGCCGGACAGCTCTGGAAGCCCGAACTCGCCTCGTGGTACGCCTACAACTGGGAGAACTTCACCGTCCTGCTCGACGGTCTCGCCACCCACGTCCGCTCCGCCCGCGCCGGCGTCGGACCGCACGCCGCGGCCTGAGCCCGCCTCGCCGCCCCAACTCCTCCCGCTCTCAAGGGGCTTCGGCCCCCTCACCCCAGGATCAGTCGTGACCTCCGTACCCTCCCCTGCCCCCGTACCCTCCCCTGCCCTCGCCCGCTCACCTGCCCTCGTCCGCCCCGGCGCGCCCGCCCGGCGCATGCGTGCGCTGCGCCCGGCCGTCCTCGGTGTCGCCCTCGCCGTCACCCTCACCGCCTGCGGCTCCTCGTCCGGCACGGCCGGCGGTTCCCGCGACAAGTCGACGAGTACCCGGGTGGTCTCGACGGCCCACGGCAAGGTGACCGTCCCCGCGCACCCGCTGCGGATCGTGTCGGTGCACTCATGGTCCACGGAGTCCCTCTTCGACCTGGGACTCAAGCCCGTCGGCGTCGAGAACAGCGGGGCGAACTACGTGCCGCCGCGCTACCTCAAAGGCTGGAAGGCCACCGCGAAGGTGACGACCGGCGCCGACATCGACTACGAGAAGATCGCCTCGCTGAAGCCGGACCTGATCGTCGGCGTGGACGTGCCCTACCTCTCCAAGGCGTACGAGAAGCTGTCGGCCATCGCCCCGACCGCGTTCTCCTCGTTCGGCGAGAACTCCGGCTGGACCGAGTTCCCGGACGCCACGGCCGCGTTCGTGAACCGGACGGCGCGGCTCGCCACACTGAAGAAGGAGTACGCCGACCGCATCACTGCCGTGCGGAACGCCCACCGGTCGGCGCTGGCCAAGAGCCGCTGGGACGTCGTCCAGGGCGGTTTCGACAACGGCAACTACTGGATCTACGGCCCCGGTTCGGCGGTCGGCGAGATCCTCGGCAAGCTGGGTGTGCGGTTCGCTTCGGCGACCGCGTCGGTCGCCGCGGGGGACACGAAGTCGGTGTCGTACGAGCGGGCGGACCTGCTGAAGGACGCCGACTACGTCATCTACTACACGAACAACGACGGCTCCCCCGCCAACAACATCCAGAAGCTCTTCGGCCTGAAGACGTTCAAGAGCCTGCCGGCCGCGAAGAACGGCCATCTGGTCGGCACCGCCGACTTCCTCCCGGGCTCGTACCGGGACGCCCTGGGCGTGGTCGACAGCATCGAGACCGCACTGAAGGCGAAGCGGGGCTGAGCGGCGGGCGGAGCGGTCACGGCCGGACCGCCCCGCCCCCGCCGGCCGCCTCCGGCCCGGGCCGACCGGCCAGGTCAGCGCGGCCCGAACCGGCCCGCTTCAGGTCAGCTCGACTCAGCCCGGTCCGCTTCAGGTCAGCCCAACTCAGCCCCGTCCGGCTCAGGTCAGCCCAACTCAGCCCGGTCCGGCTCAGGTCAGCAGGCGGCCCGTGTGGGAGAGGCGCCGGGCCTCCGACAGCAGGGCGTGGATCTGCGGCCCCACGTGATCGATGTGCCGTACCGGCGTCTTGAACGGGAGGCGGACGTCGCGGTGGGTGCGCCGGTACTCCAGACGCAGCGTCAGACCGTAGCGGTCGACCCCCGCCGGCAGGGCGCGCAGTACTCCGCCGTCCGGGACCGGGCGGACCAGGCGCAGCAGCAGGGGGACGAGTTCCGCGTGCTCGTCGACGAGATGGGTCAGCATGCCCGCCTCGCTCGTCGCCAGCGGATCAGGCTCGGTCGCCTCCAGTTCGCGCAGGGTCACGTACGAGCGTCCCGAGGCGTCCTCGATCACACCCTGCCCGAACTCCATGCAGGTGCTCTCGGTGGAGGCGGGGTCGTACGGCTCGGCCAGCAGGCCGGTCAGGGTGACGCGGGCGCGCAGCCGGTCGCGTACGGGGGTGGGGGCGATGTCGGTGAGTTCCAGCCGGACCGGGACCCGGCCGCCCTTCGCGGTTCCCGCACCCGCGTCCGCGGCCGCGCCGGTGCCCTCGAAGGGTGCGTGCAGGTGGAAGTGGCCCATGGCGCCGGAGCCGTCGAGCCGCCGGACCTCGGTGTGCCGCCCGTCGCAGACCACCGTCATGGAGTGGGCGGCGGCCAGGATCGAGCGGACGCGCTCGACGGCTGTCGGCGCACTGGCACGGCTAGGGGAACGACGCATCCGGGCCTCCGGGATGAGCGAGTAACTTAGGTATGCCTAACCTAACCTATCTGAGGGTTCCGGCGGCCCGGAACGCCGCCATCCACCGGCCGTGGCCCGCCGGATAGACTCCGCCCGAGATCATCCAGGTGACGGGGAGTCCGGATCATGCCGCAGAGCCGCGCGACCGCCCGGACCAGGCACCCGAGGCACGAACGGCGGGGCGAGGCCCGGCTGCCCGGAGTGCTCGCCACCCTCATCGCCATCGCCCTCTACCTCGCGCTGCCGCAGCAGTTGCTCATCGCCCCGCGCTATGTGCTGCCCACGCTGGAGGTCCTGCTGCTGGTGCCGCTCATCGCGATCAACCCGCGGCGGCTGACCCGGCAGACCCGGATGTTCCGCGTCCTTTCGCTGACCCTCGTGGCCGTCATCGCGGTGAGCAATCTCGTCGCTCTCGGCATCCTCATCAACGAGTTGGTGTACGCCGGAGTGAAGGACGGCCGCGATCTGCTGGTGGCCGCGCTCCAGGTCTGGCTGACCAACATCATCGTCTTCGGCCTGGCGTTCTGGGAGCTGGACCGGGGCGGTCCGGTCAGCCGCACCCAGCTCCCGCGCGCCGAACTCCCGCTGGCCGACTTCCGGTTCTCGCAGGACGAGAACGACGACGCGGTCGAGGAGGTCGCCGACGGGGCGAGCGGAACCTCCGACTGGGTGCCCACGCTGGTCGACTACCTCTACGTCTCCGTCACGAACTCGACGGCGTTCAGCCCGACCGACACCATGCCGCTCACCAGCCGGGCCAAGATCATGATGAGCGTCGAGAGCGTCTCGGCGCTCCTCACCTCGCTCCTGGTCATCGCCCGGGCCGTGAGCATCCTGCACTGATCGCGTCCTGATCCCGCCCGCGCCGGTTGAACCGACCGCACCGACCGCACCGACCGCACCGACCGCACCGACCGCCGTCTCCCCGGCCCCCGTCGGCCCGCCTTCCCAGCCCGCGTCAGTCCTTCTTCGCGGCCTTCTCCGCCCGCGCGTCCGCGTCCCCCGGGGCACTCATCCGCAGCGTCATGGGGATGACGAGCCACCACAGGAGATAGAACGCGGCGACACCCGCGACGATCCAGGGCACGTAACCGTCGTCGTGCGTGGCCGCGCGCAGCACGAGCAGCAGCGCCGAGACCATCGTGAGCAGGAGCAGGGACAGGCCGAGGAGAGTGAGCCGGGAGGCCCAGGCGACCGCCTGCGGCTTGACGAGGCGGCCGGAGAGGATCCGGTGGAACGCCACGGGCCCGATCAGCGCCCCGGTGGCGGTGGCCCCGAGGACGACCGTCACCATGTAGAGCGTCTGGTCCTGGTCCGAGAGCTGCCGGTAGGCGGGCGTGAAGACCACGGTCAGCAGGAAGCCGAAGAGGATCTGTACGCCGGTCTGCGCCACCCGGATCTCCTGGAGCAGGTCGCCCCACATCCGGTCGGCGCGCTCCTGCGGGGTCTCGTCCCGCCCGTCGTCCGGTCTGGCGTCCCGCTGCTCGCTCACGCGGTCTCCCCTCTCCCCGGGGGTGTCCCGGCCGCGCGGCCGCACCCCCTGAAGTGCGTACAGATGGACCTTCGAGTACCCCGAGCGCGCGCCCTCTCACCAGCCCGTTCCGATGTGCGCCCCTACGAGCCGCGCGCCGAGGCCGTCCGGCGCAGCGGGCCGTGGAGCCGGACACGTCCGCCGGCTTCCGCCGCATGGCGCGGACCTCCCTGGGTACCCCGAGGTCTTCACCCACCCCCTGACGAGAGGAACCACGTGCCGAAGAAGAACATCTTCGTGATCGGTCTGGACGAGGCGAACCTGCCCACGCTGACCGCGGTGCCCGGCGCCGACGAGCTGACGTTCCACCGCCTGCTGACCATCGAGGAGCTGCAGGGCGGCGAGGTGTCGGTGGCGGAGCTGCTGGAGAAGGCGCAGGGCGTGCTGGACGCCTTCGACGGGACGATCGACGCGATCGTCGGCTACTGGGACTTCCCCGTCAGCACCCTGGTGCCCATGCTGAGCGAGCGGTACGGCACGCGCAGCACCAGCCTGGAGTCGGTGGTCAAGTGCGAGCACAAGTACTGGAGCCGGCTCGAACAGGAGAAGGTGACCGACCGGCATCCGCGGTTCGGCCGGGTCGACCTGACCGCCGAGAAGCCGTCCCCGCCGGAGGGCATGAGCTTCCCGATGTGGGTGAAGCCGGCGCTGTCCTATTCGTCGGAACTGGCCTTCGGCGTCGACGACATCACCGAGTTCCGTGAGGCGGTGGCGGACATCCAGGGGGGCATCTCCCGGGTCGGCCGCCCCTTCGAGTACGTCCTCGACCGGCTGGCGCTGCCGCCGGAGATGGACGGGGTCGGCGGCGAGGTGTGTCTGGCCGAGGAGGAGATGTCCGGCATCCAGGTCGCCGTCGAGGGCTACGCCGACCAGGGGGAGGTCACCGTCTACGGCGCGCTGGACTCGATCAACTACCCGGACTCCTCCTGCTTCCTGCGCCACCAGTACCCCTCGACGCTCCCCGAGCCCGCGATCGAGGAGCTGCACGACGTGACCCGGCGGGTGATGAAGCAGATCGGCATGGAGGCGGCGACGTTCAGCGTCGAGTACTTCTACGACCCGCACACCGGGCGGATCAGCCTGCTGGAGATCAACCCGCGGCACTCGCAGTCGCACGCCGAGCTGTTCCAGTACGTGGACGGCGTGCCCAACCACCACGCCATGGTGAGCCTCGCCCTCGGCCGCGACCCCCGGATGCCGCACCGGGCCGGGCGGTACGCGATGGCCGCGAAGTGGTACCACCGCTGGTTCGCCGACGGGGTCGTGCACAACGTTCCCGGCCACGACGACCTGCGCCGCATCGAGCGGGAGATACCGGGTACGCGCATCGACATCGTGCCCTCCGAGGGTTCGCGGCTCTCCGAGCTGCCCGGCCAGGACAGCTACAGCTATGAGCTGGCCCACATCTTCACCGGCGGCGACAGCGAGGAGGAGCTGCGGGAGAAGTACGACCGGTGCGTGGCCGCTCTCGGGCTGACGTTCGACGAGACGGCGCCGGGCGGCCGTGCCGAGAAGAACGGCTGAGCCGCCGGCCGCGGTCACCACGACCGGTCCGGGCGCGCGAGCGGCCCGAGCGGCCGGCCGACCCGGGCACGGCGAGGAAAGGAGCAACACCAGCACATGCGTTTCGTGACCCAACTGCCGTACGCGACCAAGGAAGAGGAGCACGTCGCCATCCCCATGTCCGACGGTGTGGAGCTGTCGGCGCGGATCTGGCGCCCCACCTCCTCGGACAGCGAACCGGTGCCGGCGGTGCTGGAGTACATCCCGTACCGCAAGCGCGATCTGAGCGCCGTGCGCGACTCCATCCACCACCCGTACATCGCCGGGCACGGATACGCCTGCGTCCGCGTGGACATCCGCGGCACGGGCGACTCGGAGGGGGTGCTGCGGGACGAGTACCTGGAACAGGAGCAGAGCGACGCCGAGGAGGTGCTCGCCTGGCTGGCCGCGCAGCCGTGGTGCGACGGCGGCACGGGCATGATGGGCATCTCGTGGGGCGCCTTCGCCGCTCTCCAGGTCGCGGCCCGGCAGCCGCCGAGCCTGCGCGGCATCGTCATCGCCTCGTTCACCGATGACCGGCACGCGGACGACATGCACTACATGGGCGGGGCCCTGCTCTCGGACAACCTGGCCGAGGCGGGCACCATGTTCGCGTACGGCACCTGCCCGCCCGACCCGGCGATCGTCGGGGACCGCTGGCGGGCGATGTGGCACGAGCGGCTGGAGCACACCCGGCCGTGGGTGCTGGAGTGGCTGCGCCACCAGCGCCGCGACGACTACTGGCGGCACGCGTCGGTCTGCGAGGACTACGCGGCGGTCCGGTGCCCGGTCCTCGCCTCCAGCGGCTGGGCCGACGGCTACTCGAACGCCGTGACCCGGCTGCTCGGCAACCTGGACGTGCCGCGCAAGGGGCTGATCGGCCCGTGGTCCCACAAGTTCCCGCACCTGGGCGAGCCGGGGCCGGCCATCGGCTATCTCCAGGAGGTCGTCCGCTGGTGGGACCACTGGCTCAAGGGCGTGGACAACGGCGTGATGGACGGCCCCATGCTGCGGACCTGGATGCAGGAGAGCGTCCCGCCGTCCACCTCGTACGAGGAACGGCCGGGCCGCTGGGTCGGCGAGCCCGCCTGGCCCTCCCCGCACATCCAGGAGGTCACGCACCCGCTCGCGCCCCATCGCATCGGCCCGCCCCTCGGCAGCGGGACGGCCGGCGCGGACTCCGGCACCGACGGGTCCCAGGCGCACGAGCCCGCGCCCGTGACCGTGCAGTCCCCGCTCTCGGTGGGCCAGTTCGCGGGCAAGTGGGCCTCCTACAACGCCCCGCCGGACCTGCCCTACGACCAGCGCGAGGAGGACGGCGGCTCCCTCGTCTTCGACAGCGACCCGCTGACCGAGCGTCTGGAGATCCTGGGCGCGCCGACCGTCGAACTCGACCTGGCGGTGAGCGAGCCGGTCGCCATGGTGGCGGCGCGGCTGTCCGACGTGAGTCCCGACGGAAGCGCCACCCGCGTCTCCTACGGCATCCTGAACCTCACCCGGCTCGGCGGCACGGAGACTCCCGAGGCCGTCGAACCCGGCCGCCGCTACCGGGCGAAGTTCCAGCTCAACGGCGTCGGGCAGGCGTTCCCGCCGGGCCACCGGATCCGGCTGTCGCTGTCGACCTCGTACTGGCCGATGGCCTGGCCGGCCCCGAAGCCTGCCCTGCTGAGCGTGTACGCGCGGACCAGCACCCTGAGTCTGCCGGTGCGGCCGACGGAGGAACCCGACGAGATGCCCGTCAGCCCGTTCGGCGAGCCCGAGGGGGCGCCGCCCATCGCGTCGACGCGGCTGTCCCCGCGGGAGGAGCGCTGGGAGGTGAAGCGTGATCTCGTCGGCTACAACGCCGAGTTGGAGATCGTGAAGGACCGCGGCCTGGTCCGTATCGAGGACATCGGGCTCGACGTCGGCCTGCGTGCCGAGGAGCGCTACCGGTCCGTCGCCGAGGACTTCACGTCGGTCAGCGGCGAGTCCGCGTGGACCATGCGGTTCCGCCGGGACGACTGGGACGTCCGCGTGGAGACCCGTACCCGGCTCACCTCGGACGAGGACGAGTTCTTCGTGGACGCGACCCTGGACGGCTACGAGGGCGACAGGCGCGTCTTCTCCCGGACATGGAACGAACGGGTGCCGAGGGACCTGCTGTAGACCCGGGAGATCCCCTGCAGACCCTCGGGACCTGCTGTAGACCCGAGGGACCTGCCCTAGACCCTGGGCATCCGCCCGCGTTCAACCCCGTTGCCCGGGGCGGCTGTTCGGCCGTCCCGGGCAACGGCGTGCACGGCGGGGACTCAGTTGTGGCCGTTCGGATGCAGGACGACCTTCGTCCAGCCGTCGTCGCGGTTGTCGAAGTGCTCGTACGCGGACGGCGCCTCGGAGAGGTCGAGTTCGTGGGAGACGATGAGGCCCGGCTCGGCCTTGCCGCCGGCGATCAGGTCGCGCAGCGCGCGGTTGTAGCGTTTGACCGGCGCCTGGCCGGTGCCCATCCGCTGCCCCTTGAACCACATCGTGCCGAAGTCGATCGGCGGCCTGCCCTGCGCCTCCTGCTCGCCCTGGGCCTCCGCGCCGCCGGGGTCCTCGGGGAGGAACACGCCGACCACGCCGATGCTCCCGGTGAACCGGACGGCGTCGATGAGCTGGTTGACGGTCAGACTGGCGTCCTCGTCACCCTGCGGGTCGTGGGCCTGGTAGCCGACGCACTCGCAGCCGTTGTCCGCGCCGAGGCCGAGGGTCGCCTCCTTCACCACCTCGACGGGGTCCTCGTCGTTGGTGTCGATGGGGATGGCGCCGAGTTCCTCCGCGAGCCGGAGCCGGTCCGGGTGGTGGTCGGCGACCCATACGCGGCCCGCGCCCTTGAGCACCGCCGAGTAGGCGGCCATGAGCCCGACCGGGCCGGCGCCCAACACCAGTGTCTGGTCGCCGGGTTGGACCTCGGCCATCTCGGTGGCGTGGTATCCGGTGGGGAAGATGTCCGCCAGCATCACGTAGTCCAGCTGCCGTTCGGCGGCGTCCTCACCCAGACGCAGCGCGTTGAAGTCGCCGTAGGGGACGCGCAGCAGTTCGGCCTGGCCGCCCTGGTAGGGGCCCATCTCCGCGAATCCGTAGGCGGCGCCGGCGAGCGCCGGCTCGGGCTGCATGGTCAGGCAGTAGTTCGTCAGACCGCGTTCGCACTGCTTGCAGAAACCGCAGGCGATGTTGAAGGGCAGGACCACGTACTCCCCGACCTGGACCTTGCTGACGGCGGAGCCGACCTCCACGACCTGGCCGAGGTTCTCGTGCCCCAGCGTGCGCCCGGTCTCGAACGAGGTCCGCCCTTCGTACATGTGCAGGTCGGAGCCGCAGATGTTGGTCGAGGTGATCTTGACCAGGATGTCGCCGGGATGCTCGATCCTGGCGTCCGGGACGTCCTTGACGGTCACCGTGCGCGGGCCTTCGTATACCGCAGCCTTCATGATCAGTCCTCTCCTCTTCGCCTCCCCGGCCGAGTCCCCACGCACGAAACGCCCAAACCGGCAGAAAACACCCACTCCAGTGGTCTCCCTGGGCGTCATGCCCCGCCGCCCGGACACGAAGAAGCCCCCGTGCCGCGAAGGCAGGGGGGCTTTTCCGCGTCCGGGGAAGCGGTCACGCCTTCTTGCGTCGGACGATCAGCCACACGAGCGTCGCCGCACCGGCCACGCTGAGCAGCAGCGTGCGGTTGTCGCGGGCCACCCGGGCGCCCTCGGCAGCCTGGTGGCGGACCGGCTCGGGAGCCTTCTCGTCCCAGACTCGGCCCGCCTTCGCGGCACCTTCCCGGACCTGGACGGCGGCCTGGGCGGCCTTGTCCTTGACCGGGTCCGGGACCTTGTCCTGCACCTTGCCCTGGACGGAGTGGGCGGCCAGGACGGCCTTGCCCTTCAGCTCGGCCGCCTTGGCGGCGGCCTGCTCGGCGACCTCGGCGCCCTTCTCCTTCGCCTGGGCGCCCTTCTCCTTCGCCCGGGCCTTCACATCGGCCTTGTCGGCGAGCGCCTGGACGGTGTCCCCGAGTTCCGCGCGGGTCTGTTCGACCTGTTCGCGCAGTTCCTCGGGGGTGGCGGCGGTCTGCTCGCCGTCGGAGGGCTTGCTCATCGGTGGGCACTCCTCTTGATCTCGGCCACGTCGGCCTTCACGTTCTCGATCGTCTGCTCGGGCTTGGGCGGTGACGCCCGGTGGATCTGCTTCCTGCCGTTCAGGGCCAGCACCGCGGCGACGACACCCAGGACCGCGGTGACGATCAGCGCCGCGGCCCAGACGGGCAGCGGCACGGCGAGTCCGGCGATCGCGGTGGCCACCAGGGCCTCCAGCATCAGGAAGCCGACCACTCCGGCTCCGCCGAACAGTCCGCCGCTCTTTCCGTAACGCTTGCCCTTCTCCTGCATCTCCGCCTGCGCCAGACGCAGTTCACCCCGTACCAGCTCGGTGAGCTGCTGCGAGGCCTGCTGCACCAGTTCACCCACCTGGTGCGATCCGGGCTCCCGTGTCTGCTCGCCGGTTCCCTCGACTTGCGGCCGCGCACTCGACACGGCGATCGCCTCCTGCCCATTTTCCTCGGCCATGCCCGGGACACTGAGATGTCCCGGTGCTCGGTCAGGAAGCGAGTACCCCGATCCGGCCACTTCAGGAGCCCGATTCGCCGTCATTCACGATCCGGCCCGCTTTCCGCCGTGCCGGTCACTCCCGTTCGGCGAAGACACTCGTGTCCAGGCGGTCGAGAAGGTCCGCCGGGTCCCGGTACACGGCGCGGGCGCCGGCCTCCTCCAGGTCCGCCCGGGGGATGCCGCCGGACAGGACCGCGACCGGGATCGTGCCGTCGCGCGCGGCGGCCTTCATGTCCCAGACGGTGTCCCCGACGAACACGGCCCGCTCGCTCGGCACGCCCGCCAGCTCCCTGGCCTGCTCGACGGGACCGGGGGCCGGTTTGCCGTCCTCGACGTCGTCGGCGCTGGCCGCCCCGAGGATGACGTCGTCGGCGTCGATGGCCCGGCGCAGCGCTGCCAGTTCCGCACCGCCGGCCGAGGTCGCCAGCACGATCTGCCAGCCGCGGCCGGCCAGCGCGCGCAGCAGTTCACGCGCGGAGTCGAGGGCCGGCAGCCGCTCGAAGTACGTGGCGTACAGGGCGTGGTGAGCGGCGGTGAACTGTTCGTCCTCGTCGGTGTCGCGGTCCTTGCCGAGCAGGTGCTCGATCAGGTCGCCGCCGCTGAGGCCGACGGCCCGGTGGATGTCCCGCATGGGCACCCGGCGGCCGCCCTGCCGGAACGCCTCCCACCAGGTCACCACGTGCAGGTGGTTGGTGTCGACGAGGGTTCCGTCGACGTCGAAGATCGCGGCGCGTTTCGTGCTCATCGCAGGTGTCCTCGTCCTCTGGCGGGTCGTCGTTCCGGTTCTCGCACCCGGGCGGCGCCCCGGGGTCCGCGTCCGCCGGACGCGCTCACAGCTCGCGCAGCGCGGGCAGCAGCTTGCGTTCGGCCCATTCCAGGTACGGCTCCTGGTGGTCGCCGCCGATCTGGACGAGCGCGACCTCGGTGAACCCCGCGTCGACGTAGGGCCGTACGGCCTCCACGACCGCTTCGACGTCGTCACCGCACGGGATGGACTCGGCCACGTCCTCGGGCCGTACGAACTGGGTGGCGCCCGCGAACGCCGTGGGGCCGGGCAGTTCGGAGTTGACCGGCCAGCCGCTGCCGAACCAGCGGAACTGGTCGTGGGCGCGGGCGACGGCGGCGTCGCGGTCGGTGTCGTAACAGATCGGAAGCTGGCCGACCTTGGGCTTGCCCTGGCCCCCGTGGCTCTCGAACGCGGAGATCAGCTCCGCCTTCGGTTCGGTCGCGATCACCAAGTCGGCGAGGTGACCGGCGAGTTGGCAGGAGCGGTCCCCGGAGACGGCGATTCCGATCGGCGGGGGCGCGTCGGGCAGGTCCCAGAGCTTGGCGTTCTCGACGTCGAAGTGGAGACCGTGGTGGTTGACGTTCCCGCCGGCGAAGAGCGCGCGGATGATCTCCACGGCTTCCTCCAGCATCTCCAGACGGACATGGGCGGCCGGCCAACCGCCGCCCACCACATGCTCGTTGAGGTTCTCGCCCGAGCCGAGCCCGAGACGGAAGCGTCCCTCGGAGAGAAGCTGGAGGGTGGCGGCCTTCTGTGCGACGACCGCCGGGTGGTAGCGGGTCGTCGGGCATGTCACGTACGTCATCAGGGGGATGCGCTCGGTGGCCTGTGCCGCGGCGCCGAGGACGCTCCACGCGTACGGGGCGTGTCCCTGGGTGTCCAGCCAGGGGAAGTAGTGGTCGGAGGTGACGGAGAAGTCGAAGCCCGCGCGCTCGGCGCCGACCACATGGCCGACGAGTTCACGCGGCCCCGCCTGCTCCGTCATCATCGTGTAGCCGATCTGGACCATGTCGCTCTCCTCCTCGTACCGCGGGGGCCTTGCGGCACTTCGCCCGCGACAGTTCTTCCGGCGCCTCACCCCGGCGCCACCTGATCCGAACGACAGGCCCTAGCTCTTCGTCCGCAGCTCCAGGTCGACTTCCTTCTCCTGGTCCCCCGAGGCCGAGCCCCGCTCACGCACGGTGAAGGAGCCGCCCAGGGCGTCGCAGAGCCGGTCGACGGCGACGTAGCCGCCCTGGAGCGTGGCGGCGACGGAGCCCTCCAGGGAGGTCGGGCCGGTGGGGATGCGCTCCTCGGTGGGCTCGAACTCGGCCGTCCACACGGGGTGGTCGCCGGACTGCTCGTGGAGCGTGTCACCGGCGGGCCGGTCGGTGGGGAACGCCGTCCGCAGGACGTCGAAGACGGTGGCGGCGTCCTCCTTGGACGCTCCGGTGAGGGACACGGTGACCATCAGGGCCACACTCCTTTTCTGCTCGGTACGACTTCTGTTTCCGTACGGCCGCCGCTCGGCACGGCTGCTGTTCGGTACTGCTTCCGCTCGGTACGGCTCCTGCCCGGTGCGGCTCCGCCGAGGTGCCGGGGGGGGGCACTGCGCGCGCGTCCGCCCGTGTCCCCCGCGAGGCGGGCCGGCCATCACCCGTTCGGCGGGGTCCCGGGACGGGCCCGGGTGGGGCCGCCTCTCCCAGCGTCGCCCGCCCGGGCTCGCACGGCGCGCGGAGACGGGTCAGGCGGGCGGTCCGCCGGGCACGGGAGACGCGTTCGCGGTGTTCACGGCGTTCTCGCTTCCTGGGGAGGGCGGGCATGGGGCTGCGTCCGGCGCGAGTACCCCCTTGGCGGACGATCATGTCGGTGACCACCGGCCCGCCACGGGACCGGTCGCCGGCCGGTCCGCGCGCGACGGGTGACCTCGCGGCACCCCCGCCCGCCGGGCACACCGGCGCACCCGGTGTTTGACTGCTGGTGCCATGGACGAACGCGTCGAGGGGAGATCCGGTGCCGGCCCCGGACGACGACATCGAGCTGCTGGAGGACGTCCTGTCCGATCCGGGTGTCGCGGCCCGGGACTTCACGGGGGTGGTGAACCGCTGCGCGGCGGCGCTCGGCGTGCACCAGATCGTGGTGTACCTCGCGGACCTCCAGCAGCGCCATCTGATGCCGCTGACCGAGATCTCGACGCCCCTCGACATCGACGCCAGCCTCGCGGGCTGGGCCTACCGCACCCTCTCCCTGCGCGTGGAGGAGTCCCCGACGGGCGAGATCGTGATCTGGCTGCCGCTGGTGGACGGCACGGAGCGGCTGGGCCTGCTGTGTGTGCACTCCGACGCGGTGGACGCGGTGACCCTGCGCCGCAGCCGCTCGATCGCGGCACTGCTGGCGATGATGATCACCTCGAAGCGGGCGTACAAGGAGACCTTCGTCCAGCGCACCCGTACGGAGACCATGCAGCTGCCCGCCGAGATGCTGCGGGCCTATCTGCCGCCCCGGACCATCGGCAACACCGGCGTCGTCTCGACGGCCGTGCTGGAACCCGCCTACGAGGTAGGAGGCGACGCCTTCGACCACGCGCTGACGTCCACGACCCTGCACGCGGCGATGCTCGACTCCATGGGGCACGACCTGGCCTCGGGCCTGAC
Source organism: Streptomyces sp. NPDC007084 (assembly GCF_040703595.1). NCBI lineage: Bacteria > Bacillati > Actinomycetota > Actinomycetes > Kitasatosporales > Streptomycetaceae > Streptomyces > Streptomyces sp. NPDC007084. Next base: position 16,838 of record NZ_JBEYFY010000019.1, on the reverse strand, counting down.
GAGCGTGGTGACGCTGGCCGCCTGCCGCAACGCCCGCCGCACCGGCGCCGATCTGCCGGAACTGGTCTCGAGCGTGGACGAGGCCCTCGCCCGGTGGCTGCCCGACCAGTTCTGCACGGGGGTGCTCCTCCAACTGGAGCTGGCGAGCGGCTCGCTCCGCTGGATCAACTGCGGGCATCCGCCTCCGCTGCTCATCCGCAACCAGCGTCTGGTGGACGGGGCGCTCTCGCGCGAGGCGGACCCTCCGATGGGGGCGCCCGCGACGCTGGTCGACGCGCCGCGCACGGTGCACGAGATCTCGCTCGAACCGGGAGACCGGGTGCTCATGTACACCGACGGGGTGACCGAGGCCCGGATGGAGGACGGTTCGCTCTTCGGTCTCGACCGCTTCGCCGACTCGGTGATCCGGGCGGCCGCGGGCGGCGAGCTGGCGCCCGAGACACTGCGCCGCCTCATCCACCGGCTGCTCGACTCGGAGCACAGCAAGCTGCGCGACGACGCGACGATCCTGATGGTGGAGTGGAAACCGCCGCCCAGACCGTGACGGGCCGAAACCCGTACACGGGAGTGCATATGATCCTGGCATAAGCGGCCATATCGATAATCCGCCGATAAGATGGCGGAGCCGGCTTCACCCTGGTGTCGGCGACTCCTGTGTGGCGCCGCTACCGGCGCCACACAGGACTTCGTCCAGGCCCCCACCGGTCCCCGTCTCCGAGCGCCACCGCGCGGCAACGCCCCGGCCCCGGCGAAAGGCCGTCGCCCCTCGGCCCGCTTCCGCGCCCCTCGCCCCGCGCCCTCGACCCTCGGCGAAAGCCAGGCGGCGAAGCCGGGGAAGCCCGTCACGGAGATCGCGTGTAGACCCCTCGCGTGAGGGAACTCGCCAGGCTCAATCGCATTAGTACGCTTTTGCCCCGAGAAGTGCGATCCGGAGATGGCCCATGGGAACACCCGGACACAGCCCGCTCCTCACTCCGCCGGGCGTCTACGCTCCGCAGGACGACACCGAACTGCTGATGCGGGCGCTGGCGCGGGAGCGCGTCGGTCCCGCCACCCAGGTGCTCGACCTCGGTACCGGCAGCGGCGCGCTCGCGCTGCGGGCCGCCGGGCTCGGTGCCGAGGTGACCGCCGTCGACATCGCCTGGCGTGCCGTGCTCACCGCCCGCCTCAACGCGCTCATCGCCCGCCGGCATGTCACCGTCCGCCGGGGCGATCTGACCGCCGCGGTGCGCGGACGGACGTACGACCTGGTGGTCAGCAATCCGCCCTACGTGCCCTCGCCGGGCCCCCGGCTGCCCCGCCACTCCCCCGCGCGCGCCTGGGACGCGGGCCCGGACGGCCGCGCCTTCGTGGACCGGGTCTGCGACGAGGCGCCCAGCGCGCTGCGCTCCGGCGGGGTGCTCCTGCTGGTCCACTCGGCCATGTGCGGCGCCCCGCAGACCCTGCGGCGGCTCGCCGAGGCCGGGTTCGACGCCTCGGTCACCGACCGCGCCGTCATCCCTTTCGGGCCCGTACTGAACACCCGCCGTGGCTGGCTGCGCCGTCAGGGGCTGCTGGCCGAGGACGACGAGAACCTGGAAGAGCTGGTGGTCATCCGTGCCCAGCACGCCTGAACGGCCGCGCCGGATCACCGTGGACCGCGACGGGCCCCTGGTCGTCGAGGGGCCGGTCGAGGTGGTCGACGAGGACGGCACGGTCCACACGTCCCACCGCTTCCGCACGGCGATCTGCACCTGCCGCCGCAGCCGCATCTACCCGTGGTGCGACACCAGCCACCGGCACCGGACCAGACGGGAGACCTCATGAGCGGCCCCTGGCTTCCCGCCGCGCGCGGCGAACTGTCGCGGCCCCTCCTGTCGACCCTGCGCTACGGCACCCCGCTGCCCGCACCCGAGGGCCTGGAGGAGGCCGACCCCTACGGCGACGACCTCCAGCTCACCTTGTACACGCTGTACGAACTGCACTACCGCGGCTTCGCCGAGGTGAACGACGAACGGGAGTGGGACCCCGGGCTGCTGGCCCTGCGCCGGTCGCTGGAACTGCGCTTCCTCCAGGCCCTGCGCGCCGACGTGCCCGACGACCCGAGCGCCGACACCGCCCTGAAGGCCCTCCTGGACGAACCGGTGGGACACGACGAGACGAGCGTCAGCCACCATCTCCAACGCGACGGCGAACTCTGGCAGTTCCAGGAGTACGCGGCGCTGCGCTCCCTGTACCACCTCAAGGAGGCCGATCCGCATCTGTGGGTGATCCCCCGGCTGCGCGGCCGGGCGAAGGCGGCGATGGTCGCCGTGGAGTACGACGAGTTCGGCGCCGGACGTGAAGAGGACGTCCACGCGCGGCTGTTCGCGGATCTCATGGCCGACCTCGGGCTGCGCACGGAGTACGGCCACTACCTCGACGCGGCTCCGGCGCAGGCGCTCGCCACCGTCAACCTGATGTCCCTGCTGGGCCTGCACCGCGCGCTGCGGGGAGCGCTGGTCGGCCACTTCGCGGCGGTGGAGACGACCTCCTCCCCCGGATCGAGGCGCCTGGCCACCGCTCTGCGCCGGCTGGGCGCGGGCAAGGCCGCCCAGCGCTTCTACGACGAGCATGTCGAGGCCGACGCCGTACACGAACAGGTCGTCCGCCACGACGTGGTCGGCGGTCTGCTGGAGGACGAGCCCGAACTCGAACCCGACGTGGCGTTCGGTGTGCTGGCCACCGGCCTCCTCGAAGACCGGCTGGCCGCCCACCTGTTGTCGTCCTGGCGGGAGGGGCGCAGCGCGCTCCGCGTCCCGCTCACCGCCGTCGGCTGAGGAGTCCGAAGCCGTCACCGGCCGGCGTCGGGAATGCCCGTCGCCGGCGTCGTCCGGACTCGCCGGTTCGTCAGTTCTCGCGGCTCGACAGGACCTCCTTGACCTTGGCGATGGCGAAGCCCCAGCCCTGGGACACGGTGGGCTTGCCGGGCACGGCCACTTCCTCGGGGTTGGTCAGCACGTCGAGTACGACCGGCCCCGGGGTGTCGAACGCCCGGCGCACGCTGTCGTGGAGGTCGGCGGGGTCGGTGACGCGGATGCCGGTCAGGCCGAGTGCCGTCGCGACGGCGGCGAAGTCGGGGTTGTCGAGTTCCGTGCCGAACTCGGGCAGCCCGGCCTGCTCCTGTTCCAGCTTGACCATGCCGAGCCGCCGGTTGTCGAACACGACCAGTTTCACGGGCAGTCGGTACGTCTTGATCGTCATGAGGTCGCCCAGCAGCATGCTGAGTCCGCCGTCTCCGCAGAAGGCGACGATCTGGCGGTCCGGCGCCCAGAGCTGGGCGCCGAGGGCCTGCGGCATGGCGTTGGCCATCGAGCCGAGGTTGTAGGAGCCGATCAGACGCCGGGTGCCGGTCATGGTGACGAAGCGGGAGAGCCAGACGGTGGCCATTCCGGTGTCCGAGGTGAACACGGCGTCCTGGTCGGCGTAGGTGTCGACGGCGGCGGCCAGTGCCTCGGGGCGGATCTCGTGGTCCCGGTTGTCCAGGGCCGCGCGCAGCTTCCCGGTCCAGCGGCGTTCGTGGTCGGGTTCGGCCAGTTTCCGCTGGCCCTCCTGCCACTGGGTGAACCGCTCGCGGGAGTCGTCCAGATGGGCGCGGTCCGAGGAGCCCTTCAGCAGCGGAAGCAGTCCGCGCAGCGTCGCCCCGACGTCACCGGCGAGGCCCACGTCCACCGGGACCCGTCGCCCGAGGTGTTCCTCACGGGCGTCGATCTGGACGACCTTCGCGTCCTTCGGGTACCAGTCGCGGTAGGGGAAGTCGGTGCCCAGCATGAGGAGCGCGTCGCCGTGGTCGAGCGCGTGCGCGGCGGCGGGGTTGCCGATGAGCCCGGTCTGGCCGACCTGGAAGGGGTTGTCGTCCTCGAAGCCCTCCTTCGCCTTGAGGGTGAGGACCATGGGGGCGGAGAGCAGTTCGGCGGCGCGGAGCACTTCGGCGCGGGCGTCGCGGGCGCCGCGGCCGACGAGGAGGGTGACCCGGGAGGCGCTGTTGAGCAGGTCGGCGGCCTCGGTGAGCGCGGGGTCGTCGGGGCGGGTGACGGCACGGTCCAGGGCGAAGCGGGTGGGCCGGTCCTCGGTGAGTTCCTGGTCGCCGAGGTCGCCGGGGACGGTCAGGACGGCGACTCCGCCCTGGCTGAAGGCGGCGCGTACGGCGGATTCGAGCATGCGGGGCATCTGGTCGGGCGAGGTGACGGTGGCCCGGTAGACGGCGACGTCGCGGAAGAGGAGGTCGTTGTCGACCTCCTGGAAGTACTCGCTGCCGATCTCGGCGAGCGGGACCTGTCCGCAGATCGCGAGGACCGGGGTGCGGCTCTTGGCGGCGTCGTAGAGCCCGTTGAGGAGGTGGACCGAGCCCGGTCCGACGGTTCCCATGCAGACGCCGAGGGTGCCGGAGAGCTGCGACTGCGCCCCCGCGGCGAAGGCGGCGGCCTCTTCGTGCCGGCAGCCGACCCAGTCGACCTCGTCCGTGGTGCGGATGGCGTCGGTCAGCGGGTTCAGCGCGTCGCCGACGACCCCGAAGACGTGCCGGACGCCCAGTTCCTTGAGTGCGTCGACGATCACGTGGGCGACGGTGCGTGTCACAGGATGGCCCTTCGGTCGGTGCGGCCCCCTGGGGCGGGGGATGTGGTGTCAGTGGGTGAAGCGGTCCGGGTGGGCCGCCTTCCAGTCGGTTGCCCAGTCGTCGGGGACTGATGCGAGGAGTTGTCCGGGTGTGAGCCATTCATGGAGTTCGGCGTAGGAGCGCACGGTGTGCGGGTCGACCCGCTGGAGCAGCATGTGGGGCCGCAGGCCGTGCGGTTCGTCCACGCCCATCGCGGCCATGATCTGCAGGGCGCTCTTGACGGTCGCCTCCTGGTAGCGCTGGACGCGCCGGGACTTGTCCTCGACGTCGACGGCGCGGCCCCGGCGCGGGTCCTGGGTGGCGACGCCGACCGGGCAGGTGTTGGTGTGGCAGCGTTGGGCCTGGATGCATCCGACGGCGAACATCATGGCGCGGGCCGCGTTGGTGTAGTCGGCACCCTGGACGAGGCGTTTGACGAGGTCGCTGCCGGTGGCGACCTTGCCGCTGGCGCCGATCCGGACGCGGTCGCGCAGGCCGACTCCGACGAGGGCGTTGTGGACGGTCATCAGGCCTTCGCCGAGGGGCAGTCCGACGTTGTCGGCGAACTCCAGGGGTGCGGCGCCGGTGCCGCCCTCGGCGCCGTCGACGATGATGAAGTCGGGGGTGACGCCTTCCTCCAGCATGGCCTTGCAGACGGCGAGGAACTGCCGCCGCGAGCCGACGCACAGCTTGAACCCGACGGGTTTGCCCCCGGCGAGTTCACGCATCCGGCCCAGGAAGCGCACCAGTTCACGCGGCGTGCTGTAGACGCGGTGGAAGGGCGGTGAGGTGACCGTCTGCCCCTGTGGTACGCCGCGGACCTCGGCGATCTCCGCGTTCACCTTGGCGCCGGGCAGGACGCCGCCGATGCCGGGCTTGGCGCCCTGGCTGATCTTCAGGGACACGCACTTGACGTGGTCGTGCGCCGCCTTCTCGGCGAACTGCTTCTCGTCGAAGCCGCCGTCGTCCGTGCGGCAGCCGAAGTAGCCGGTGCCGATCTCCCAGACGAGGTCGCCGCCGGGCCGCAGGTGGTAGTCGGACAGGCCGCCCTCGCCGGTGTCGTGGGCGAATCCGCCGAGCCGGGCGCCGGTGTTGAGGGCGAGGATCGCGTTGGCCGACAGGGAGCCGAAGCTCATCGCCGAGACGTTCAGGAGCGCCATGTCGTACGGCCGGGTGCAGTCGGGGCCGCCGATCCGCACCCGGGGCGCGGTGTCGGGCACCGGGCAGGGGGCCATGGACGGGGTGAGGTACTCGCTGCCGGAGCGGTAGAGGTCGAGTTCGGTGCCGAAGGGCTCCTCGGCCGCGGTGCCCTTGGCCCGTTCGTAGACGATGCTGCGGGTGTCGCGGTCGAAGGGGCGGCCGTCGAAGTTCCGCTCGATGAAGTACTGCTGGAGTTCCGGGCGCAGGGCCTCCAGCGCGAAGCGGAGATGTCCGAGGACCGGGTAGTTCCGCAGCACCGAGTGCCGCCGCTGCACGAGGTCGTGGACGGCCACGAGCGAGGCCAGGAGCAGCGGGCCGGCCGCGCACCAGTACCAGGGCGAGACGAGGAGGGCGGCGGCGAGGGCGCCCGCGGTGAGCAGGGCGAGCAGGACGACGAGACGAATCTTCAGCACGAGGTCCGTGTGTCCCCAAGCCCGCCCGTCAAAGCACGAGCCGGGGACCGGCTGCTTTTCTTACCCGGCCTCTTACCTTTCGTGCCGGGTGCCGTCGAGGCCGAGCTGTCGCTCCAGCTCACCGCGGATCTCGGCGGGCAGGTCGCCGGTGCGCGCCCAGTCGACGATCAGTTCGGCGACGTGACGCAGCTTGATGTTGGTGTTCTGCGAGATCGCCCGGAGCGCGTCCCAGCCCTCGTCGGGGGTGCGCTGTCCGACGGCGAGGACGACGCCGATGGCCTGGTCGACGACGGCGTGGGACCGTACCGCCTGCTTGAGCTGGAGGTTCTCGTCCTCCAGGCGTGTCACCACGTCCGCCGAGTTCTCGGCGGGCGGTGGGTTCTGCTCGGTCGTGTCCGTGTCGGACGTCAACGTCGCCTCCGAGGTCTGGGAAGTCCGGCACCCGTTCACTTGTTCGCCGTGCTGTTCACGTGTTCGTGGGTGGTCGCGGTGATCGCGCGGGGGCTGTCCCGCGGTGGGCGTGCGCGTCCTGCGCTTCCGTGGGCGCGCGGCTGTGTCCGTCGTGTCCCTGGGCCAGCAGGGCGAGGAGATCGGCGACCGTCGGCCCGGAGTCCGCGGGATGGCGCAGGGCCGTGCCCTCCTCGATCCGGTACTCGTTCGAGCGTCCGTGCCGGGTGTGTGTCAGATAACCCTCCTGTTCCAGATCCGCGATGATCTTCCCCACCGCCCGCTCGGTGAGCCGGCAGCGCGCCGCGATGTCACGGATGCGCGTGGTGCGGTCCTCGGCGATCGCCGCCAGCACGCGCGCGTGATTGGTGAGGAAGGTCCAGCCGGTGTGTGACTCGGGCACTCCACGCATGCCCCCACGGTAGGCCCGGCATTCCGGCATGGCAAAGGGGGAATTCCAGTTCTGGTGTTCTTCGGGGCCACGACGACGCCCCCGCACCGCGAGGAAGCGGTACGGGGGCGAGATACGGGGGGTGAGATACGGGGGTGAGATGAGCGTGGCCCGGGGGCGCCTGTCGCCGGTGTTCGCGCGGGCAAGCGGTCAGGATCGGGCGTGGGCGGGGTCAGGCACGGACGGGGTCAAGCGCGGGCGGGGTCAGGCGAGAATGGGGGCAGGCGTGGGCGGGGCCAAGCGAGGGCGGGGTCAGGCGAGGACGGCCGGCTTGAGGACCTCCTCGCACCACTGGGCGAAGGTCGTCGGCGTCGCGGTCTCCGGGGTGCGGCGGACACCGGCGTCGAGGCCCTCGTCCTTGGCGCGCATCATGTCCACCATGCCCTGGACGAACCCGGCGCCGAGGCCGTAGCCGGAGAGGGTGCCGCCGAGTTCGTCGAGCCCTTGCCGCTCGTAGCGCACCGGCCGGCCGAGCACCTCGGACATGATCCGGGCCATGTCGGTCGCCGACAGGTCCTCGGGGCCGAGGACGGGCACCTCGCCGGCCCCTGTCCAGGAACGGTCGAGCAGCAGTCTCGCGGCGACGGCGGCGATGTCGCGGGTGGCGGCGGAGGGCGCCTTCCGGTCGGGCGCCACGGTGTCGGTGAACACGCCCTTCTCCCGGATGGCGTCGACCTGGCGCAGCAGGTTGTCCATGAACGACGGGTTCGCGAGCGCCCGGTAGGCCACACCGGTGTCCGCGATGAGGTCGTCCATGGCCAGCGAGGCGGTGACGAGACCGGCCCGTTCCGCGACCGGGGTGCCGCGGCCGAGTGCCGAGACACCGACGACGTGTCCGACCCCGCGGTCGGTGAACGCCTGTGCGGCGGGGCGGGTGAATCCGGAGAACGCGGCTTCGAGGTCCGTGGCCCCCGGGTCCGGCGGGACGACCCAGAAGACGGCGTCCGCTCCGGTGAAGGCCCGGTCCACCACCTCGGGGTCGCCGTGCGAGCCGGCGACGACGTCGACCCGCTCGCGGACGGCGGCGGGGAGCTTGGCGGGGTCGCGCACGATAACTCGCAGGTCCTCCCCGTCCGCGTCCCGCAGGAGGATGTCGAGGAGCCGGCTGCCGATGTCGCCCGTGGGCGTTGTGATGACGATCATGTCTCCAGCCTGCGCGCGGGACGGACGGGCGTCCAATACCTCTCGGGAGACATTGATACCGTTGAGGTATGGATCTGGATCTGCGCAAACTCCGCTACTTCGCCGCGGTCGCCGAGCACCGGCACTTCGGCCGGGCCGCCGAGGAGCTGTACATCGCGCAGCCCGTCCTGAGCCGGCAGATCCGCGCGCTGGAACAGGAACTGGGCTGCGCCCTGTTCGTGCGGACCACCCGCAGCGTGCAGCTCACGCCGGCCGGCGAGCAGTTGCGCCAGGAGGCGCCGGGGCTGCTGGCGAGCGTGGACTCGGCGGTCCGGCGCGTCCACGAGGTCGGCCGCGGGGTCGAGCGGCTGGTCGTCGCCTTCACCCCCGGACTGCACGTGTCCGAGGCCGTGCGGGTGTTCTCGGCCGCGCATCCGGACGTCGAGATCGAGCTGCTCCAGGTGAAGTGGTGGGAGCAGACCGCGCCGCTGCGCGACGGGCGCGCGGACGTCGGGTATCTGCGCCGCCCCTTCGACGACTCGGGGCTGCACACCGTGGCCGTCGGCACCGAGCGGAAGGACGCGTGTCTGCCGGCGACCCACCCGCTGGCCGGCCGTCCGGCGCTGGTCCTGGCGGACCTGGAGGGCGAGTCGATCCTCGACGCCAGGGAGCGCCGTACGTCATCGGTGGAGGAGAAGTTCGAACTGGTCGCCGCGGGGCACGGCATCGCGCTGGTCCCCCACAGCGTCGCGTGCTCCTACTCGCGGCCCGACCTCGTACACATCCCGGTGAAGGACGCCGAACCCGTCGACGTGTGCATCGCCGTCGTCAAGGACCGGCGCGAACGACACGTCCGCGACTTCGTGACGATCGCACAACAGACGCTGGGCGAGGGGGCGGGGGCCCGGGCGGGCGGGGGCTAGCTCGTAGGGGCGGGCCCGGCCGGCGGGGCCGCGCTCGCAGGGCAGACCAGCCCCCTACCCGGACACCGGACCCGTAGAACCGCCCGCCCGGACACCGGACCCGTAGAAGACGAGACCTCCCCGCCCTTCTCCCCAACTCCCTTCCCCGCCGCCCCGGTTGGCGGCTCGGCCCGGTCGCCGGTGTCAGGCCGCCGCCGATGTCGCGTGGCGCCAGAAGCCCGAGAAGGTGATGCGGTCCTTGGGCAGGCCCAGGCGGTTGAGGTGTCTGCGTCCTTCCTGCGCGAGGGTCGACTCGCCGACGACGAAGGCGTATCCGGCGGTGTCGACGGAGGTGAGCCGGCGCAGTTCGCGCAGCGCTCCGGTGCCGGCCACCGATCCGTCGCCGTCCCGCACCACCCAGGTGACGCGCACGCCGGGCGGCCCGTCCAGGCGGCGGCGGTCGGCGGCGGTGGGCACTTCCTGGATGACGTGGCCGACGGTGTTGCGGGGCAGCGAGCGCAGGATGTTGGTGGTGGCGGGCAGGCCGGTCTCGTCGGCGGCGATGACGATCTCGGACGCGTCCGGCGGGCAGTCGAAGAGGACGCCTTGGTCGAGGACGGCGAGCGCGTCGCCGGGCCGGGCCCCGCAGGCCCAGATGGCCGCGCCCCCCTCGATCTCACCGTCGAGTCCGCGGTGCACGACGAAGTCGATGTCCATCTCCGCGACGTCGGGACGGTGGTCGGCCACCGTGTAGTTGGCGCAGTGCGGCCGCTCGTCCTCGGGGATGGCCAGGTACGGCTGGTACCAGCGCGTGCCGGTGAACTCCGGGAGCCGGAGCCGGTGTTGGCGGGGAAGCTGGAGGAAGAGGCGGAACCAGTGGTCGTAGCCCCGCCAGGGGAAGTCCGCGAGGTCCGGTCCGGTGGCCGTCACGCGGTGCAGGGACGGGGAGACTCGCTCGGTGCGCAGGACGTGGGCGCGGAACATCCTGGGCTGCTGCGGCGTGAGCCGGTGGATCTTCGCCATGGCGCGAAGGGCTCCTCATCTGAGTTGAAACCAGAACGAATGCGTTGGATACGGGTCGAATCCAGGTTGAAACCGGAACGATTGATCGAACTGAGGGTAGGCTACCCTTACCGCCGTGAGTTCCGGTGATGAAGCAATCGAGACCCCCCGTGCCCGCGGTCATGAGCTGTCCGCTCAGGACGTGACCGTGGCGTACGACGGGACGGACGTGGTCCACCAAGCGGCGATCACGCTCCGGCCCGGCGACGTCACCGCGCTGGTGGGCCCCAACGGCAGCGGCAAGTCGACGCTGCTGCGCACCCTGGCGCGCCTCCAGCGCCCGCGCACCGCGACCCTGACGCTCCACGACGGGAGCGAACCGGCCGACGGGCTCGCCCTGACCGCCCGTGAGTTCTCCCGCCGGGTCGCGCTCCTGACCCAGGGGCGGCCGACGCCGAGCGGCCTGACCGTGCGGGACATCGTGGAGTTCGGGCGCTATCCGCACCGGGCCCGCTGGTCGCGGGTGGACCCCGGGGGCCCGGACGCCATCCGGCGCGCGCTCGCCATGACCGACCTCGCCGGCCTCGCCGACCGGGGTGCCGAACACCTCTCGGGCGGCCAGCTCCAGCGGGTCTGGCTGGCCGGCTGCCTCGCCCAGGAGACCGGTGTGCTCCTGCTGGACGAGCCCACCACCTACCTCGACCTTCGCTATCAGGTCGAACTCCTCGACCTGATCCGGGACTTGGCGGACGAGCACGGCATCGCCGTCGGCGTCGTCCTGCACGACCTGGACCAGGCGGCCGCCGTGGCCGACCGGATCGCCCTGCTGCGGGCCGGGCGGATCATCGCCGACGGCCGGCCGGAGGACGTCCTGACGGCCGACCGCCTCACCGACACCTACGGCATCCGCATCGATGTCGACACCGACCCACTGACCGGCCGGCTGCGCACCCGCGCCATCGGCCGCCACCACGCACGAACCGGAAGGCTCAGCACCACCTCATGAGACGCCACCTCCTCGCCCTCACGGCCGCGACCGCCGCCGCGCTCGCCCTGGCCGGCTGCGGTACGACCGAGCCCGCCGCCACGAACGCCGCCGCGAAGGGCACCCGGCACATCACCCTGACCGACGCGACGGGCGCCAAGATCAAGCTGGACGGGCCCGCCAAGAAGGTCGTCGCGACCGAATGGAACGTGGTCGAGAGCCTGGTGACCCTCGGCGTCGACCCCGTGGGCGTCGCCGACGTCAAGGGCTACAAAGACTGGGACACCTCCGCCCCGCTCAAGAACGCGCCCAAGGACATCGGCACGCGCGGCGAGCCCAGCATGGACACCGTGGCCTCGCTCTCCCCCGACCTGATCGTCGCCACCAGCGACCTCCCGGCCGCCGCCGTCAAGCAACTCCGCAAGATAGCCCCCGTCCTGGAACTCAGCCCCGCCGACTCCGCCGACCAGATCGGGCGGATGAAGGGGAACCTCGACCTCATCGCCCGAGCCACCGGCACCACCGCCAAGGCCACCGAGGCGAACAAGGCGTTCGACGCGACGGTCGCCGCGGGCAAGAAGAAGCTCGCCGACGCCGGGCTCGGCGGACGCTCCGTCGCCTTCGCCGACGGCTGGGTCGCCTCCAACCAGGTCTCCATCCGCCCGTACACCAGCGGTTCGCTGATCGGCGCCGTGAACGAGGCGATCGGCCTGAAGAACGCCTGGAAGGTCAAGGGCGACAAGAGCTACGGCCTCGGCAGCACCGACGTCGAGGGCCTGTCCGGCCTCGGCGACCTGGACTTCGCCTACATCGGCAACGCGAGCGAGCCCTCCGACCCGTTCGCGAAGGACCTCGCCAAGAACGCCGCCTGGACCTCGCTCCCCTTCGTGAAGAAGGGCAACGTGCACCGGCTGCCCGACGGCATCTGGATGTTCGGCGGCCCCAAGTCCATGCAGGCCTACGTCGACGCGCTGGTCGACGCCCTGACGAAGTAGCGTCATGGCCGTCACCGCAACAGTCCCCGCCGCCGGCTCACGGGCCATCACCTCCAGGACGGGCGCGGTCGCGGTGACGGCCGTGCTCGCGTTCCTGGTCGCCGCCCTCGCGGTCGTCGACATCACCCAGGGCACCTCGGCCGTCGGCGCGGCCGAGGTCTGGAAGGCCCTCACCGGCGGCGCCGACCCCGGCGACGCCTCGGTGGTCGTCGCCTCCCGGCTGCCCCGGGCCGCCGCCGGACTTCTCGTCGGCGCGGCCCTCGGCGTGGCCGGCGCCGCGCTCCAGGCCGTCAGCCGCAACGTGCTCGCCGCGCCCGACACCCTTGCCGTGAACGCGGGTTCGTATCTGGCGCTCGGCGTGCTCACCGTCACCGGCGCGAGCCTGCCGCTCGTCGCCTCCTCGGGCGTGGCGTTCGCCGGCGCGCTCGCGGCGGCGGCCGTCGTACTGTCGCTGACCGGACCGGGCGCCGGCACCGTACGGCTGGTCCTGGCCGGCAGCGCCCTGTCGCTCGGCCTGTCCTCCGTCACCGAGGCGCTGCTCCTGCTGTATCCGGAGCGGACGAACGGCCTCTACCAGTGGAGCCAGGGCAGCATCAGCCAGAACGGCTTCGACGGTGTCGTACAGATGGCGCCCGTCGCGGTCCTCGGACTCGCCGGACTCCTGCTGGTCGCCCGCAGGGTGGACGCGCTGGCGCTCGGCGACGAGGCGGCCCACGGTCTCGGCGTGCCGGTGCGCGCCACCCGGGTCACCGTGGTGGTGTGCGCCTCGCTGCTCGCCGCCGCGGCCGTCACCCTCGCCGGGCCGATCGGCTTCGTCGGGCTCTGCGCCCCCGCGCTCGTACGTCCCCTGACCCGGCGTATCCGGCCGCTGGTCCGCGTCCGCGCGGGCCTGCCGGTCGCCGGGCTGGCCGGCGCGGCCCTCGTGCTCGGCGCGGACGTCCTGCTCCGCGCGACCGTGTCCCCCGAGGCCGCGGTCGCCGTCCCCACCGGTGTCGTCACCAGCATCCTCGGCGCGGTGTTCCTCGTCGGCATGGCCCTGCGGGTACGGGACACCACGACCGCGACCAGCCCGGAGAGACTGCGCATCCCGAGCAGGGCCATGTTCCTGACGACGGCGGCCGTGCTCACCGTCGTGCTGGCCGGCACCGTCGTCGGCGCGGTGCTCCTCGGCGACACCAAGCTGCTGATGGGCGACGTGGTCAACTGGGCGCAGGGCCGGGCCGGTCAGTCCGTGTCGTTCGTCCTCGACACCCGGATGCCGCGCGTGCTGGCGGCCCTGCTCGCGGGTGCCGCGCTGGCCCTGTCCGGCACCCTCGTCCAGGCCGTCACCCGCAACCCGCTCGCGGAGCCGGGCGTGCTCGGTGTCTCGGGCGGCGGGGCCCTGGGCGCGGTCCTGCTCGTGACGAGCGTGCCCTCGGCGGGCTCGTGGGGCATCGCGGGCGCGGCCTTCGCGGGGGCTGCGGTCACCGCGGTCGTCGTGTTCGGTCTCGCGTCCAGCGACGGTTTCGGGCAGAACAGGCTGGTCCTGGTGGGCGTCGGCGTGTCCGCCGCGACCACCGCGCTCATCAGCCTGTTCATCGTCCTGACCGACCCGTTCAACGCCACCAAGGCGCTGACCTGGCTGTCCGGTTCGACGTACGGGCGCACCCTGCCCGACTCACTGCCGGTGGCCGCCGCGCTCGCGGTGGGCATCGGGGTCGCCGTCGTACGGCGCACGGAACTCGACCTGGTCTCCCTCGACGACGACACGCCGAAGCTGCTCGGTCTGCGCCCCGCGTCCGCCCGGCTCGGGCTGCTGGTCGTGAGCGTGCTGCTGAGCGCGACCGCCGTCGCCGCGGCCGGAACGATCGGCTTCGTCGGCCTGGTCGCCCCGCACGCGGCCCGCGCCCTGGTCGGCCGCCGCCACGCGCGCGTGGTCCCGGTCGCCGTCCTCCTGGGCGCGATCCTGGTCTGCACGGCCGACCTCCTGGGCCGCACCCTGATCGCTCCGGCCCAACTGGGAGCGGGCGTGGTGACGGCGGTCATCGGGACGCCGTACTTCCTGTACCTGCTGGTACGGGCGCGACGCTAGCGCGGGTACGGGGGCCCGGGGGGCATGCGTTCACTGGTGCCGGGGGGCGAATGACAGGCGCTCAGCCGTGCTCGTACCAGTGCCGGAGGCAAGCGCCACCCGGTTCCGGGGGCGGCGGCAGGCGCGGCGGGGAGGGGTCCGTCGCACCCCTCCCCGCCTCCGCCCAACCGCCCAACCGGGCAACCGGGCAACCGGGCAACCGGGCAACAAGGATGCCCCGCCCCGCCCGGAGCACGCTCAGCCCGCGGCCACCAGGATCAGAGCGGCCAGGACGGTGGCCACGGCCACGGGCACTATGACGACCCGCGTGCGGTCGATCCAGCCGTACACCCGCGCCAGCGCGGGCGGCGCCACACGCGTCCCGCCGGCTGTCGTGGGTTCGGCCCGGGCGCCGGTCGCCAGCGGGACGGACGACACGGTCACGGGCTCGGTCACGGGCTCGGTCCGAGGTGTCGCGGCCGGGGTGTGCGCGTCGGCGGGGAACAGCGCGCCCAGCTCACAGCACCACCGGCAGTCGCTCTCCGCGCCGTCCAGCCAGTACGTGCCCGCGGGCCGGGCCGAGACCGTGAGGGGTCTGTCCTGGTGCCACATCGTCATGCCGGGTCCAACGAGGCACGTCACGGTCGGCCACGTCGCTTCCGGTCATCGTGACCCAGCCGACACCAGACGGGGAACGGACCCTCACGGCACCAGCGCGGCGGGCTTCCCCGTAGCCCAGTCGGCCGGCGCCGCCACACGGGGCGGCGATGGCCCGGCAGGCTCGGTCAGTCCGCCCCGGCGGGCGGCTCGGCCTGGTCCGGTGTCTCCGCGACCCGCTTGATGTGGGCCAGCCTGCGGTCCCAGTCGGCGGCGAGGGCGGCCATCCACCGGGCCGTCGCGTCCAGTGCCGCGGGCCGCAGCGCGTACCGCACCTCGCGCCCCACGCGGCCACCGGACACCAGTCCGGCGGCGTCGAGCACGACGAGGTGTTTGACGACCGCCTGCCGGGAGACGGGGAGCCTGCCGGCGAGGGTCGTCGCGGTGGCCGTGCCCATCTCGGCGAGCAGGTGGAGGAGTTGACGTCGCGTCGGGTCGGCCAGGGCGGCGAGAACGCTGTCCACACCGCCGGCGCCGCCGTCGGGGCGTCCCGCGCTCACGCGGAGGGCTGTTCGGCACGCTGCTTGAGCGCGTCCAGCTCGACGGGCCAGCCCTGGGAGTGGTCGTTCCGGTTCTGGCCGCGCAGCTCCGGGGAGCCGGCCAGCGCCGCGAAGCCGCTCTCGACCACGCGCAGCCGGGTCCGCTCACCCTCCTGGGTGAGGGTGAACTCGACGAGCGTGCTGTTGTCGTCGCGCAGTTCCTCCCCGGGGAACGCGCTGGTCCAGCGGTAGGCCAGATAGGTCGGCGGTTCGACCTTCTCCACCCGTACGGGGAAGTCGCCGTGCTCGGAGTTCTTCAGTACCAGCGAGTCCCCCTCCCTGGCCACGGTGCCCGGCAGGCTCGCCTTGTCGGCCACCCAGAAGCCGGGCTGGGCCACCAGCGACCAGACCCGCTCCAGGGGTGCCTCGATCAGCGTCTCGCGTTCGATCCGGTCCTCACTCATGCGGGGCTCCTTCATCGCCGTTGCCGCCACTTCAGGTGCAGCTCCAGAGTTGCACGACACGGACGGCAGGCGCAACCCAAGGGTTGCGCGAGGATGTCCGGGACCGGCCGCTCGACGCGGCGTCCCGGCCGGTTCGGGCGGCCGGCCGGTTCGGGCGACCGGCCGGACCACCGCGCCGCGCTGCCGCCGCCCGCGTCCCGGCCGACAATGGGCCTACGGCGGGGAAGGCCCCGGGGGAGGCGCCGGGTTAGGAGCGTCGATGCAGCGGCCCCTCTCCCCCGCTCGCGTACGGGCCGCACGGCAGGCCGCGCGGGTCACGGTCGCCGCCCTCGCCGGGTTCTACACCGCCCTGTACGCGCTGGACCGGCCGGTTGTCGCGGTCTACGCCCTCTTCACCCCCATCGCGCTCGGCGTCCTCTCCCCCAACCCCGGCGGCGGCCGGCGGCGCGCCCGCACGATTGTGTCCGTTCTGCCGCTCGCCGCGGCACTGACCGCCCTCGGCACCACCCTCGCCGTGACCACCGCCTCCGCCGTGGCGGGCATGCTGGTGATCGGCTTCACGGTCTCCTTCGCGGCGGCCTACGGCCCCGCGCCCGCCGGTGTCGTACCGGGACTGCTGCTCTTCTACGTGCTCGCCTGCTTCCCGCCCTACGATCCGCAGACGCTGCCGCAACGGCTCTGCGGGCTGCTCGCCGGGGGTGCGCTCCTGGTCGTGTGCGAACTGCTGCTCCTGCCCGCCTCGTCCGCGCCGCCCTACCGTGACCGGATCGCCGCCGCCCTCGATCTGGCGGCCACGTCGGCGCTCGCCGCGGCGCGGGGACACGGTCACGATCCCGCGCGGGCGCGGCTGCTGAGCGACGCGGGACGCGCCCTGCGCTTCTCCCAGTTGCCCCCGGCCGCCCGGCCGACCGGGGCGGGCCGGACCGCCCGAGGGCTGGCCCACGCCGGGTCCGCCACACGGCGGGTACTGGACCAGTTGGCGCGCACGTTCGAGAGACCGGCTCCGGCACCGGGCGAGGACCCGCACTGCGCGGCGCTCCTGCGCGAGGTCGCCGC
>NZ_JBEYFY010000018.1:0-135383 GCF_040703595.1 Streptomyces sp. NPDC007084 | reverse complement strand
GGTGGCCGCCGCGGCCCTGGCCCGCGCCGGGGTCGACCCGGCCGCCCTGACCGCCTTCGCGGGCGCGCCCCTCCTCGGCGGCGGCGAGGTCGTCGGCCACATCCGCCCGGTCCGGGCCCTCGACCCCCTCGGCGCGCCGGCCCACGCCTGAGCGGACCGACGCCGGGGCCGTCTCATCCCCTGGAGACGGCCCCGTGAGCAAGCGGCTGGAACAAGCCGCCGGACAAGCCCGCACGCCGCACGGCCAGGAGCGCAGCACAATGGTGATCATGTCTGGGGAAACGTCGTATCCGTCGTCGCTGACGTTCCAGCCCGTCCTGGAACGCATCGCCACCGAGGTCGCGCAGACGCCCGGGCGCGGCCGGCCCGCCGACTACATCCCGGCGCTGGCCGCCTGCGACCCGCGCCGCTTCGGCATGGCCGTCGCCGAACTCGACGGCACGGTCTACGGGGTGGGGGACTGGCGCGAGCCGTTCTCGGCGCAGTCCATCACCAAGGTCTTCACCCTCGCCCTCGACCTGGCCCGCGAGGGCGACGCCCTGTGGGAGCACGTCGGACGCGAGCCCTCCGGCAACCCCTTCAACTCGCTGGTCCAGTTGGAGTACGAGAACGGCATCCCCCGGAACCCCTTCATCAACGCGGGCGCCCTCGTCGTCACCGACCGGCTCCAGACCCGGACCGGCGACGCGGCCGGCGCCCTGCTGGAGTTCCTGCGCGCCGAGAGCGGCAACCCGGCGCTCGCCTTCGACCGGGACATCGCCGCCTCCGAGGCCGCCAACGGCGACCGCAACGCCGCGCTCGGCCATTTCATGGCGTCGTACGGCAACATCGACAACCCCGTGCCGGTGCTCCTGGAGCAGTACTTCCTCCAGTGCTCGATCGCCGCGTCCTGCGCCGACCTCGCCCTCGCCACCGGTTTCCTCGCCCGGCACGGCATCCGCGCCGACGGCGGCCGGCTGCTGACCCAGAGCCAGGCCAAGCAGATCAACGCGATCATGCTGACCTGCGGGACGTACGACGCGGCGGGCGACTTCGCGTACCGGGTCGGGCTGCCCGGCAAGAGCGGGGTGGGCGGCGGGATCATCGCGGTCGTGCCCGGGCGCTGCACGCTGTGCGTCTGGAGCCCGGGTCTCGACGAGCGCGGCAACTCGGTCGCGGGCGTGGCGGCCCTGGACCGCTTCACCACCCTGACGGGAGTGTCGGTGTTCTGAGGCGCGCCCAGGACGGGCGTTCCCGTAAGGAAGCCGTCCGGGCACGCCCCGCTCCTGGGCACGCCCCGCTCCTGGGCACGCCCCGCTCCTGGGCACGCCCCCCCCCGCACCCGGGCATCCCGCTCCCGGGCACGCCCCGCTCGCGGGCAGCCCGCGCCCGGCACAGGTCCGCAGCCAGGGCGGCCCCGCACACGGAGGTCACGAGCCGGACCCCGTCCGGAGAGCGCCGCGTCGCCTTCCGGCCATGCGGCGTTGACACGATGACCGAGTGTTGGCCATGGCTTTCCCCGTCGATCTCCGCCGCTGTCAGGCCCTCGGCCTGGCCGGCACCGCGTTCCTCGCGCTGGGCGGCGAGACCGCCGGGGCGCTGCCCACCCACGACTTCCTCGCCCCCGGCTCCGTGCGGGCCGTCCTGGGCCTGGTCGGCGTGTACTTCGGCGTCGTCCTGCTGATAGCGGCCTGGGTGCTGCTCGGCGGCGTCGTCCGAGGGCCCGAACCGCCCACCGTGCGCTCCCTGTTGCTCGTCCTGGCCGTCTGGGCGGCGCCGCTGCTGCTCGCGCCGCCGCTGTTCAGCCGGGACGTCTACAGCTACCTCGCCCAGGGCGCGATGGTCGACGCCCACATCGACGTGTACGCGTACGGGCCCGCGCGGCTCGGCGGCCCGCTCGCCGACGAGGTGGCGCCCGTCTGGCAGCAGACCGCGACACCGTACGGGCCGGTCTTCCTCGTGGTCGCCTCCGTCCTGTCGGCGCTGACCCGAGGCCAGATACCGGCGGGGCTGCTGGGCATGCGCCTGGTCGCGCTGCTCGGCGTCGCCCTGATGGCCGCCGCGCTGCCCCGCCTCGCCCGGCACAGCGGCGCCGATCCGGCCGCCGCGCTGTGGCTCGGCGCGCTCAACCCGCTGGTCCTGCTGCACCTGGTGGCCGGCGCGCACAACGACGCCATCATGCTGGGCCTGCTCGGCGTCGGCCTGGTGGCCGCGCGCGGCCGGTGGCCCGTCCTCGGGGTCGTCCTGATCACGCTGGCCGCGCTGGTCAAGGCGCCCGCCGCGCTCGGCCTGCTGGCGGTCGTCGCGCTGCGCTCCCGTGGCCGCGGCAGGCGGGCCCTGCTGCGTTCCACGGCGGTCACCACGGCGGTCGCGGTCGCCACCACGGTCGTGGCGACGGCGGTCGCCGGAACGGGCTACGGCTGGATCGCCGCCCTGAAGACCCCCGTCTCACCGCACAACTGGTCACCCACCAGCCTCCTCGGCCGCGGCACCGGCGCCCTGCTCCGGCACCTGGGCAGCGGCCTCGCCCCGTTCGCCCTGCCCGCCTGGCACGCGGCCGGACTCGTCGCGACCGCGGCCCTGCTGCTGTTCATATGGCTGCGGCTGCGCCCGGGCCCGGTCTACGCGCTCGGCCTGAGCCTCGCCGCCGTCGCCGTGTTCGGACCGGCCGTCCGCCCCTGGTACGCCCTGTGGGGGCTGTTCCTCATCGCGGCGGCGGCCCCCAGCGGCTCGGTGCGCGCCCGGGTCGCCGCCGCCAGCGCGGTCCTCGCCCTCACCGTGCTGCCGAGCGGTGCCCCGGCCGACGGGGAACAGGTGATCCTCGCCGTCTGCGGCGGCGCGCTCGCCCTCGTCGTGCTCTGGCAGGCCCACCAGGCGGCCCGGCCACAGCGACTGGGACGGGAGCGAACGGCATGACGACCCACGGCACGACGACCACCCCGCAGGACGGGACGGCGCGCGGCACGGTGCGAGGGACGGACGGGGCGACGGCGCACGGCGACGGCATACGGACGCCGGACGGCGGGTCCGCCCTGCCGGGCACCGACCGCGGACGGCTCGCGTTCGTCCTCGCCCTGGCGGTGGCCGTCGGCGTCTTCACCGCCACCGTGCCGCTGCTGCGCGACTGGTTCGACCTGCGCGTCTACTACGGCACGGTCGACTCCTGGGCCCACCACGGCGGCCGGATCTACGACTACCAGGTGCCCGGCACCACGTACGGCTTCACCTATCCGCCGTTCGCCGCCCTCGGCATGCTGCCCCTGGCGCTGGTCGGACTGCGTACGGCGATCGTCCTCGCGCTGCTGGTCAACCTGGCGGCCCTGGCCGTCGTGGTGGGCATCCTCGTCGGGCCCGCGCTGCGCCGCTACGGCTGGTTCGGCTTCGCCCTGACGGCCTGTCTGCTGCCCCTGTTCGAACCGCTCCGCGACACCTTCAGTTTCGGGCAGGTCAACCTGGTGCTGCTGGCCCTCGTCCTCGGCGACGCCTGGCTGCTCTCCCACGGGCACGGCCGCCGGGCCGGCGTCGGCATCGGGCTCGCCGCGGCGGTCAAGCTCACCCCGGCGCTGTTCATCGTCCTGCTGCTGCTCGCCCGCCGCCGGCGGGCCGCCGGTGTCGCCACGGCCGTCGCCGCCGCGGCCACCGGGCTGGCCGCCTGGGTCGCACCGGCCGCCTCGCGCTTCTACTGGACCGACGCCCTGTGGGACACCGCCCGGGTCGGCCGGCTCGCCTATGTCTCCAACCAGTCGGTGCAGGGCGTGCTCGCCCGGCTCGCGGCACCGGGGGAGCCGAGCCGGGCCCTGTGGGTGACGGCCGCCCTGCTGGTGCTGTGCGTCTGGGCGTGGCGGACCTCGCGCGCGCTGGCCGCCGAGGACTGGACCGCCGCGTTCGCCCTCACCGGCCTGGCCGCCTGCCTGGTCAGCCCGATCACCTGGGTGCACCACCTCGTCTGGCTGCTGCCGTCCTTCGCCGTACTGCTGCACCGCCGCAGGCCGCGCGTCGCGGCCGTGCTGTACGCGGTGCTGTGCAGCAGCGTGGTGTGGCTGTGGTTCGACGACGCCTCGGGCCTGGACGGCTTCCTCGGCGGCAACCTCTATACGTGGATCACGCTGGGCCTGTTGCTGTGGCTGCCGGCCGGTCAGCCGCGTGGCGTGCGGCCGGCCTTGAGGCGCAGGGCGAGAGCGACCCCGGCGGCGCCCAGGGCGGCGGCTCCGGCGATGCCCGCCGCGCCCGGCCACCCGGGACCCTCGTCGTCCGGGGCCCGGGCCGGGAGCGCGGCGGACACGGGACGGGAGTCGGGGCCGGCCGCCGGCACGGACCGGGTGTCGAGCAGCGTGCCCACGGGATCGACGTGGCCGGCCGCCGAGAAGCCCCAGTCGAGCAGCGAGCGAGCCTCCTCGTAGACCGCGAACCCGCCACCCGACTGCGGGTTCATCACCGTCACGACAAGGGTGCGCCCGCCGTGCCGCGCGGCGGCGACGAGGGTGTTGCCCGCGTTCGTGGTGTAGCCGTTCTTGATGCCGATCAGGCCCGGGTAGGGTGCCACCCCGTCGGCGCCGGTGAGCAGCCGGTTGGTGTTGCGGATGCCGAACGGGGAGCCGTTGCCGGGGAACATGGAGTCGACCGTGGCGCAGTACCGTGCGAAGTCGGCGTTGCGCAGCCCGGCGCGGCCGAACACCGCGAGGTCGTACGCCGAGGACACCTGGCCGGGGGTGTCGTAGCCGTCGGGGGACACCACGTGGGTGTCGCGGGCGCCGAGGGCGCGGGCCTTGGCCTGCATCTGGGTGGCGGTGGCCGTCCAGCCGCCGTTCATCGCGGCGAGCACGTGCACGGCGTCGTTGCCGGAGTTGAGGAAGACCCCGCGCCACAGGTCCGCGACGCGGTAGGTGTGTCCCTCGACCACGCCGACCATGCTGCTGCCCTCGCCGATGCCCTCCAGTTCCCGTTCGCTGACGGTGTGCTGGATGCCGCCGGGCAGGCCCGGCAGGACGGTGAGCGCGAAGAGGGTCTTGAGGGTGCTGGCGGGCGGCAGCGGGCGGTGGGCGTCATGGGCGGCCAGCACGTCCCCCGTACGGGCGTCGGCGACCAGCCACGACAGCGCGGAGATGTCCTCGGGAACACGTGGCGCGCCGGCGCGGAGCCGAACCTGGGTCCCCTCCTGGTACAGCGACGGGGACGCGGAGACCGTGGGCCGCGGTGTCCCGGGGCCCGGCGAGGACTGGGCGGCGGCCTGTCCCGGCGCGGCGGCCAGGGCGCCGGCCACACAGAGCGCGGAACAGCGGACGGCGACGCGGGCGACCGCGGAACGAGAGGCGGTAGTCCGGAATGAGAATCCGATGGTCATACCGCAAACGTAGGAAGGGAGTCACGACACGCCGGGATGCCCGGGCCGGGCGACGGCGCCGAGCACCCGGATGCCGCAACGGGAGCGGAACCGGCGACGACGAGAAGAGGGCGGGGGAGACCAGGAGCGGCCGGCGGGGATCAGGAGTGCAGGGTGGGCTGGACCTGGCGCAGGAAGGCCGCGTTGTCGGGCGTGGCGCGCAGGCGTTCCAGAAGCGTCTCCAGGGAGGTCTGGCCGTCGCGTGTTCCCAGGGCGCGGCGCAGTCCCCGTACGGCCCGCAACTCGGCGGCGGGAAGCAGGAGTTCCTCACGCCGGGTGCCGGACGGGTTGATGTCGACGGCGGGGAAGACGCGGCGGGAGGCCAGGGTCCGGTCGAGCCGGAGTTCCATGTTGCCGGTGCCCTTCAGCTCCTCGAAGAAGTACTCGTCGGCCCGTGAGCCGGTCTCCACCAGGGCGGTGGCGAGGATGGTGAGCGAGCCGCCCTCCTCGGCGAGGCGCGCGGCGCCGAACAGCCGCTTGGGACCCTGGAGCGCGGCGGCGTCGACACCGCCGCTGAGCGTGCGGCCCCCGGCGGCGGCGGCGTTGTTGTGCGCGCGGCACAGCCGGGTGAGGGAGTCGAGCAGGATCACGACGTCCTGGCCGGCCTCGACCAGCCGCTTGGCCCGCTCCACGACGAGTTCGGCGAGCGCGATGTGCTGCCTGGGCGCCTGGTCGAACGTGGAGGCGAACACCTCGCCGCGTACGGAACGCCGCATGTCGGTGACCTCCTCGGGCCGCTCGTCCAGCAGCACGACCATCAGATGGCATTCGGGGTGGTTGCCGGCGACGGCGGCGGCGATCTGCTGGAGCAGCACCGTCTTGCCGGTCTTGGGCGGGGCGACGATCAGCCCGCGCTGGCCCTTGCCGACCGGGGCGAACAGGTCCACGACGCGTCCGGCGGCGCCGCTCGCCGGATGTTCGAGGCGGAGCCGCTCGCGCGGGTGGAGCGGGGTCAGGTCGCCGAAGTGCGGGCGCCGGCGCAGCTCTTGGGGTGCCCGGCCGTTCACCCGCTCGACCTCGATGAGGGTGCGCGAGGTGCCGCGCGGGCCCTCGACGGTGTCGCCCTTGCGCAGGCCGTGCCGGCGGATGAGCGCGGGGGAGACCTGGAGGTCGGTGGGCGAGGGCAGGCAGTTCGAGGAGCGCAGATGGCCCTTCCCGTTGCCGTCGATGTCGAGGACACCGGTGGCGGTCTGGGTCCGGGGCCGCTCCTGCACAGGGGGGCGTTCGAGTGTGGTGGTCATGGGATGTCCTCTCGGGACGGGCCGCACGTGACATGCGGAGGGAATGAGGGGAGGAGCCGCGGAGGGAGGGCGCGGGGCGCGCCTCGGTGCGGCGGGAACAGCACCTCGGGTACGACGGGAACGCGTCCCTGGCCGTGCACGTGAGGCGATGCGGGGAAGCCGGGCGGCCGGTCGGAATCGACGGCGTATCGGCGAGAGAGAAATGAACGGCACCGGCGCCTGAACGAAGAGGCGTACACAAGTGCTGCGGCTACCGTACCACCGCGGTGGCCGGCCCGACAGTGACCCGCCTCTCGGCGGTCACTCGGAAGGGTCAACGCCCCGGTAGGACGGCCTATTCCCGCGCGCCGGCCGCCGGGCATCGCCGCTGCGGTGTGCGGTGTGCGGTGTGCGGTGTGCGGTGTGCGGTGTGCGGTGTGGGGCACGGGGCACGGGGCACGGGGCACGGGGCGCGTGCGGTGTCGGGCCGGCGGTGGCGCACCTACGCTGAACGGACGGCCTTCGAGCAGCAGCGCGCAGGACCCGTCGAACCGCTCAGAGCATCCGAGGTGAGGACATGACCACGATCGCCGTCATCGGGGCGGGCCCCGGTCTGGGCGCGGCCGTCGCCCGCCGGTTCGGCCGCGAGGGCTTCGCCGTCGCCCTCGTCTCACGGAACCAGGAGCGGGTGGACGCGCTGGCCGCCGGACTCGCGGGCACGGGCGTCACGGCGGGCGGTTTCGCCGCCGACGTCCGCGACCCCAAGGCGCTCACGGCCGCCCTGGCCGCCGCGGCCGAGACGCTCGGCCCCGTCGAGGTGCTCCAGTACAGCCCCGTCCCGCACCCGGACTACATGCGGCCGGTGCTGGAGACCCGCCCCGACGACATGATCGGACCGATCGAGTTCTCCCTCTACGGATGCGTCGCGGCCGTGCGGCAGGTACTGCCCGGGATGCGCTCGCTCGGCCGGGGCACCGTCCTGCTGGTCAACGGCGGCAGCGCCGTGATCCCGCACCCCGAGCGAGCGGGCACGTCGGTCGCCTTCGCCGCCGAGAGCGCCTACGGCCATCTGCTGCACGACACCCTCGCCCCCGACGGCATCCACGTCGGGCAGCTCGTCATCCCCGGCGCCATCAGCGCCGGACACCCCCGCAAGGACCCGGACGCCCTGGCCGAGACCCTCTGGGCCATGCACCAAGACCGCCACGGCTTCCGGCACTTCGCCGACGACCTGGACGGCTGACCTCAGGCCCTGTCCCCGGCGCGGTCCGCCCGGTGACGCCCGAAAGTGCCCGGGGGTGCTGCGCCCGCCGCCCCGAGCGGACACAATCGGTCGTCGTACGGCGCCGCGTGTGCCGTACGACCGTCAACTCGGCCGCGCAGCAAGGAGACTTCGGTGGACAACCCGTCCCGCACGCCCCATCGCCTGGACCCGGCCGGCGGCTGCCCGCACGCCGACAACGCACGGCTGCTCGCCCAAGGCGCCGTCGCCACGGTCCTGTTGCCCGGCGAGGTGGAGGGCGTGGCGGTGCTCGGGCACGAGGCGCTGCGGGAGTTCCTCGCGCACCCCGACGTCGCGAAGGGCGCCGAGCACTTCACGGCCCTGCGCGAGGGACGCGTCACCGCCGGCTGGCCGCTGCTGACCTTCGCCACCGTGCGGGGGATGACGACCGCGGACGGCGACGACCACCGGCGGCTGCGGTCCCTGGTCAGCAAGGCCTTCACCACCCGAAGGGTCGAACAACTCCGGCCACGGATAGTGAAACTGACGGATCGTCTGCTCGACGACCTGGACGCGGCGGCGCGCGACGGCGGGGGAGTGGCCGACCTGCGCCGGCACTTCGCGCTGCCGCTGCCGATGGGCGTCATCGGCGAACTCCTCGGAGTCGACGCCGAGCACCTCGACCGGCTCCACCACCTCTCCAACCAGGTCGTCGCGACCGACATCGGCCCGGAGCAGGTCGTCGCCGCCAACCGCGAACTCGTCGCCGTGCTCGCCGCGGTGGCCGCCGCACGCGCCGAGAACCCCGGCGACGACCTCACCAGCGCGCTGATCGCCGCCCGCGACGAGGACGGCGACCGGCTCAGCCAGCAGGAACTCATCGGCACCCTCGTCCTCATGATCATCGCCGGGCACGAGACCACCCTGAACCTGATCACCAACGCCGTACGCGCGCTCTGCGGACACCGGGACCAGTTGGAGTCGGTCCTGCGGGGCGAGGCGGACTGGGCCGACGTCGTCGAGGAGACGCTGCGCTGGGACGCGCCGGTGAGCTACTTCCCCTTCCGCTACCCCGTACGGGACCTGACGCTCGACGGCACCGTCATCCCCCAGGGCACACCGGTGCTCGCCGGCTACTCGGCCGCCGGACGCGACCGGGCCGCGCACGGGCCGGACGCCGACCGCTTCGACGTCACCCG
Organism: Streptomyces sp. NPDC007084; assembly: GCF_040703595.1. NCBI lineage: Bacteria > Bacillati > Actinomycetota > Actinomycetes > Kitasatosporales > Streptomycetaceae > Streptomyces > Streptomyces sp. NPDC007084. The sequence continues at coordinate 126,383 of NZ_JBEYFY010000018.1, read as the reverse complement.
CGCCCGCAGGCCCGGCGCCACCCGCCACCTCTCCCTCGGGCACGGCGCGCACTACTGCCTCGGCGCCCCGCTCGCCCGCATGGAGGCCACCATCGCCCTGGAACGGCTCTTCACCCGCTTCCCCCACCTCGACCTCGCCGTGCCCGAGACGGAGCTGACCCGGCACGCCAGTTTCGTCGGGAACAGCGTCCGGGCCCTTCCGGTACGGCCGCGCGCCTGACCCCGCTGACCTGGCACTTTCCCCGTTCCCCCGGGACTTTCGGGCCGCCGTGTGCGTACCGGCGGCCCGGCGCCGGAAAATTTCCGCGCCCGCTGTCGATCCGCCGCGACCCCGTTCGTCGGTGGGGTGTAGGAAGCAACTGAGCACCGGGAGGAACCATGAAGTACATGCTGCTCGTCTGCGGCGGCGGAGACGACACCGAGGTCCCCGCCGAGGTGGAGCCCGTCGAACCCTGGGTGGAGGAACTGAGCGCCGAGCGCGAGGTGCGGCTGCACGGCCACCGGCTGCGCCCGCCCACCGACGCGGTGACGATCCGGGTCCGCGGCGGCGAGGTGCTGCGCACCGACGGCCCCTTCGCCGAGACCAAGGAGTACATCGCCGGGTTCGACGTCCTGGAGTGCACCGGCATCGAGGAGGCCATCGCCGCCGCCGCGCGGCACCCCGTCGCGGCCGTCGGCGCCATGGAGATCCGCGCGTTCTGGGACGAGGAGGACGCCGGGACCGCGATCCGCCGCCTCGACGCCGAGCTGACCGAGGCCGCCCGCGAGCGCGACGTCGAACGCGCGATGGCCTGCTACGCCCCGGACGTCGAGGTCTTCCACTCCGCGACCGGCGGGGAGCAGAGCGGCGTCGACGCCCTCCGCAAGGCCGAGGAACTCCGCCTCTCCACGATCGCCGGCCCCGTCGAGCGCGAGGTGTCCGGCTTCCGCCTCCGCGTCGACGAGAGCGTCGCCTTCAGCCACGCCCTGGTCCGCACGCGCGCCACGCTCGCCGACGGCGGCACACTGGACACCACGGAACGCGTCACCACCGGGTACCGGGAGGCGGGCGACCGCTGGCAGATCGTCCACCAGCACAGCTCGGTCCCGGCCGGCCACGGAGCCGAGGAGGTCCGGCCGTGAAGTACGCCCTGTTCATCTGCACACCCGTCGGCGGCGAGGAGGCGAGCCCCGAGCAGATCGCGGCCGACCCCCGCTTCGCCTCGTACATCGAAGAGGTCCGCGGCCGGGACATCGTGAAGGGCGGAGCCCGGCTGCGGCCGGCCTCCGACGCCACCACCGTCCGCGTCCAGGGCGACGAAGTCCTGCTCAGCGACGGGCCGTTCGTCGAGTCCAAGGAGTACGTCGCGGGCATCGACTTCATCGAGGTCGCCGATCTCGACGAGGCCATCTCCCTCGCCTCCCGCCATCCGGCCGCGCTCGGCGGCGGATCGGTGGAGGTGCGGCCGGTCTGGGAGTGAACGACGACGTCGAGAAGGCGGTCGCCGCCGCCTTCCACGAGGAATGGGGCCAGGTCGTCGCCACCCTCATCCGGGTGACCGGCGACTGGGACCTCGCCGAGGAGTGCGCCCAGGACGCCTTCACCCAGGCCCTCAACCGGTGGCGGCGCGACGGAGTGCCGCGCCGCCCCGGCGCCTGGCTGACCACGACCGCGCGTCACCGCGCCCTGGACGTACTGCGCCGGGAAGCGGTCGGCGCGCGGAAACTGCGGGAGGTGGCGTTGCTGGCGCGAGACGACGGGCCAGGCGGCCCGGAGGCCGGGGACGGCAGCGGCGTCGAGGACGACCGGCTGCGGCTGATCTTCACCTGCTGCCATCCCGCCCTGCCCATCGAGGCCCGGGTGGCGCTCACCCTGCGCACCCTGGCCGGGCTGACCACGCCCGAGATCGCCCGGGCCTTCCTCGTCCCCGAGGCGACCATGGCCCAGCGTCTGGTGCGCGCCAAACGCAAGATCCGCAACGCCGGCATCCCCTACCGCGTACCGCCCGCGCATCTGCTGCCCGAGCGCACAACCGGTGTCCTCGGCGTGCTCTACCTGCTCTTCAACGAGGGGTACGCGGCCACCGCCGGCGCCGACCTGCTGCGCACCGGCCTGTGCGCCGAGGCGATCCGGCTCGCCCGCGTCCTGGCCCGGCTCATGCCCGACGAGCCCGAAGTCCTGGGCCTGCTCGCGCTGTTGCTGCTGCACGACGCCCGGCGCGGCACGCGCGTCGACACGGCCGGCGACCTCGTCACCCTGGAGGACCAGGACCGTACCGCCTGGGACCGGACCGAGATCGACGAGGGCGCCGCACTCCTGGAGACCGCACTGCGCCGGGGCCGCCCCGGGCCGTACCAGATCCAGGCCGCCATCGCCGCCTGCCACACCACCGCGCCGACGGCCGCGGCCACCGACTGGGCCGACATCGCCGCCCTCTACGGCGAACTCCGGCGCTTCGTGCCCTCGCCCGTCGTCCGGCTCAACCGGGCGGTCGCCGTCGGCATGGCCGAGGGGGCCGACGCCGGACTCGCGCTCGTCGCGGAACTGGAGGACGAGGGGGACCTGGCCGCGTACCACCTGCTGCCCGCCACCCGCGCGGACCTGCTGCGGCGCGCCGGCCGTACGGAGGAGGCCGCCGGCGCGTACGAGCGGGCCCTCGGCCTGGTGGAGAACGCGGCCGAGCGGCGCTTCCTGGAGAAACGCCTCGCGGAGTGTCGATCCGGCTAGGGCGTCTTCGTCGGTGGGGTGAAGGCGCCTCCCGGCTCGTCGGCCGGGAGGCGGCTGTACCGCCCACCGGCCACCAGGAGGACCCGATGACCACCCCAGCGACCGCGTCCCCACCAGCCGGCGTGACCGGACCGCGCGCTCTGTTCGCGCGCCGGTCACGTCACCGGACCGTCCGCCCCGCCCCCGTGGACCCGGCCCGGGAGGCGGGGCGGACGGAACCCGGCACGCCGGACGTCTGGCTCGCCGGACTGCGCCTCGGCGGCTGACCGGAGCCCCTCTCCCCGTTGCCCGCCGCCAGTTGCCCGCCGCCCGCCGGCGCCGGCGGCGGGGCGGGAGATCGGCGCCCCGTGCCGCGTCCGCTGCCCCTAAGCTCGGCGAGATGTTCTCCCCGCAAGGACCCACCCTCCGCGAACTCACCGTGCAGGCCCTGTCGTCCATCGAGCACGGCTACGACCTGCTGGCACCCAAGTTCGATCACACACCCTTCCGGACCCCGGACGCGGTCCTCGACGCGGTCGGACGCGCCCTGGAGCCGCTCGGGCCGTTCACCGCCGGGCTCGACCTGTGCTGCGGCACCGGGGCGGGCATGGAGGTCCTGCGGGAGCTGTGCCGGGAGAGCGTCACCGGCCTCGACATCAGCGCCGGCATGCTCACCGTCGGACGGCGCCGGCTCGCCTCCGACGGGCCGCCGGACCCCGCCACGAACGGCGCCTCGCCCCCGGTGTCCTGGGTGCGGGGCGACGCCCGGGCGCTGCCCTTCACGTCCGCGTTCGACCTGGTCGTGAGTTTCGGCGCGTTCGGGCACTTCCTTCCCCGCGAACTGCCCGGTCTGTTCGCCGGGGTCCACCGCGCGCTGCGGCCCGGCGGACGCTTCACCTTCCCGGTCGCCGCGCCACCGCGACCCGGCTCGCCCTGGTACTGGGCGCTGCTCGGCTTCGACTCGGCGATGCGGGTGCGCAACGCTCTCCTGCGCCCGACGTTCGTCATGTACTACCGCGCGTTCCGCCTCGCCGACGTGCGGCGGGAGCTGGCGCGGGCCGGATTCCGTACGGAGCTGTACGCGCTGCCCGAGTTCGGCCGCCGCGCGGACGGCAGCCCCCGGGCCCGCCTGGTCGTGGCGACCCGCCCAGGCCCGCCGGACGCCCCGGCGGCGCCCACCGACGGGGTGTGACGTCCGCCGACCGCACCGGCCCGCCGAGAAGAGATGAGATGAGATGAGATGAACGGCGGCCCCCGGCCGTGAGTGCTCCGGGGACCGCCGTTCACACCGACAAGACGTCGATCACCGTGCCGTACGCCGGATCAGACGAAGCGGCCGATCAGACGAAGCGGCGGACGAACTCCAGGGCCGTATCGGCGACTTCCTGCCAGCCGTGGTCGATGGTCAGCGCGTGTCCCCGGTTCTTGATCTCGGTGATCTCGGTGACGCCGGGGTTGTGCTGCTGCTTCTTGTAGGCGCCGTTGGCGACCGCCCACGGCACGGTGTGGTCCTTCTCGCCGGAGATGATCAGCAGCGGCCCGCGGTCCGGGTTCTCGGTGTCGACCTTGGCCTCGGTCCAGGGGTTGACGTTGGCCGTGGCCGCCTGGAACAGCGGAGCGCCGGGCGCGGGCACGGCGAAGGTGTCGTACAGCTCCCTCGCCTCCTCATCCGTGACCGCGTTGGCGAAGCTGTAGCGGAACTGCTCGTAGGTGAGGGGGACCGCCCGGTTCCGGTTGGCCGGGTTGCCGAGGACCGGGGCGGACGCGCGCAGGGAGGAGATCGGCAGCGGCAGCACGCCACGGAACGGCGCCGGGTCGATCGCCACGGAGACGGCGGCCCTGCCCCGGCCGGCGAGGATCTGGGCGAGGAGGCCGCCGAACGAGTGACCGACGATGGCGGGCTTCTTCGCCAGGCCGGAGACAAGCCCCTCCAGATGGTCGGCCACCTGGCCCACCGTCTTGCCCGCGAACACCTCGGGACGGGCGTTGGCCTCCTCGACCGTGTCCGGGTCGTCGGGCCAGGACAGCTGGACGGGGGCGAGACCGGCCTGCTCGAAGTGGGCCGCCCACCGGTCCCAGCTGCTGGGCAGCAGCCACAGACCGTGGACGAAGACGACGGGGACACGGCCTGTGGCGTTGGCTCGCTCGATCTGTTGTGCGTCGTTGAGGGTCATGGGACCGACGCTAGTCCTCCCGCGCCGTTCCGGGATCGGCCAGACGGCTGCGTTCGTGCTCCCGGACGTCAGGTGTTCACGGCGCGGGCCCCAGCGCGCCCTTCGTCACCACGGGCACCGCTCCGGGAGGTCACCCGGCGGCCGGGAGGGTGAACTCGTAGACCAGGGCGTCCTGTTGGGCCTCCACGGTGAGTTCGGTGATCTCCAGCGGGCGGTCGTACTGGTCGTGTACGCGTCGGGTGACCCGCACCGACTGGGGGAGGCGGGTGATGGCGTCGCGGTGGTGCAGGGTCAGGCCCGCCTTGCGCATCCAGTCGTAGGCGCGCGAGAGCTGGGCCGAGGCGTGGCCGTCCGCCCGGCCCCGGTATCGGGCGAGTTCCTCGACCTCGCTCACCGCGATCGCGGAGAAGGACGTCACGGCCGTCCGCAGACCGCTGCCGTCCGCCGCGGCCGACTCGTAGCGGTGGACCAGCGTGGCGCGGCGCGGGGCGAGCCCGAGGGCCTTCGCGTGCTCCGGCGGGGGAGCCTCCCAGGTCACCGTCGCCCGGCGGTGCGCGGGGGACTGCCCGGTGTGCGCTCCGACGGGGAAGTCCAGGGACGGTACGGGTTCCGCGGCGGCGCCGGACAGGGTCGCGTGGCTGCCGCGCCGGTCGGTGGAGACCTGGCCGTCGCGCCGCAGCAACTGCAGCGCCTGGCGTACGGTCTCCCGGCTGACGCCGAACCGGGTCGCCAGCTCCCGCTCTCCCGGCAGTCGTTCACCGGGTGCGACAGACCCGTCCCGCAGCTCGCCGAGGAGCTGGGTGGCGATGCGGGCGTAGAGCGGTTCGTGTTCGGACGGGTGGGTGGTGCGGGCCATGTCCGCGCCTCCTGCTTGGTGACTCGACGTAGCCGTGTGGGCTCATTGCGCCACCACATCTAGCATTGGTCTAAACCACTTGGGAAGAGCGGTCCGGCGGTTCGGCCGGTTTCAGTCCGTATTTCCGGGCCGCGCGGGGTCTCCCGGGAGCGCCTCGTACAGCGCGTCGACGAGCGCCATCTTCCGTGGGTCGTCGGCGAAGTGCGGGCCCATGCGGTTCATCACGTACCCGAGGGAGACCCCCGCCTCCGGGTCGGCGAGCCCGCAGGAACCGCCGAACCCGTCGTGTCCGAAAGCCCTCGGGTTGGGGCCGTACGAGCCGTTGGCCCCGCTCAGCCACAGCCCGAGCCCCACCTCGGTGTCGTGCGCGAAGCCCGCGCCGAGCACCAGGTCGGCACAACCGCCCTGCCCCTCGCGGACCCGCTCGGCCGCCGCCGGGGTGAGCACCTGACGGGAGCCGTAGGTGCCCTTCATCGCGAGGATCCCGTACAGCGCGGCGACCGCCCGGGCCGTCCCGTGGCCGTTGGCGGCCGGGATCTCCGCCGACCGCCACCGCGCGGTGTTCGCCTGCGCGGCGCCGACCGCCGGGTTGGTGAGCGCCGCCACGGCGGCCGGCGCCAACTGGGCGAAGACGGCGGCCTGTTCACTTCGCGAAGCGGCCGGCGGATGCACCAGCTCGGCCGCCCGGCCGGCCTCCTTCTCGGGCAGCCCGATCGTGAAGTCGATCCCGAGCGGCCCGGTCACCTCCCGCTCCAGGAACGCGCCCGGCAGCAGCCCCGACACCCGCCGGACCACCTCGCCGACCAGGAAGCCGAAGGTCAGCGCGTGATAGCCGGACCGGGTCCCCGGCTCCCACCATGGCTCCTGCGCCGCGAGCCGCCGGACGGTCAGCTCCCAGTCGCAGAGCTGCTCGAAGCTGTGCGGCTCGCGCAGCCCCGACAGGCCCGCTCGGTGCGACAGCAGATGCCGCACGAGGACGTCCTGCTTGCCCGCGGCCGCGAACTCCGGCCAGTACGCGGCCACCGGGGCGTCGAGGTCCAGGAGCCCACGGTCCGCCAGGATGTGGGCGCACAGCGCCGTCGGCCCCTTCGACGTCGACCACACGTTGACCACCGTCTCCCGCTCCCAGGGGCGGGTGCGGGCCGCGTCGGACCAGCCGCCCCACAGGTCCACCACGGTCTCCCCGCCGAGCGTCACGGCCACGGCCGCGCCCAGTTCGCCGCGGTCGCGGAAGTTGTCCTCGAACGCGGCGCGTACCGCCGAGAAGCGGGGATCGCAGTGGCCTTCGACCTGGGGGACCGGCTGGGTCATGAGCACTCCGTGACACGTCGGCGGGTGAACCGGCCGGGGGGCCGGGCCCGTTGAACGTACCGACTGGTCGGACCGGAGGGAAGGCGTGCGACGCCCTGACGCCCGCCTCCCCGGCGCGCGGGCGCCCGACCCCGCGAGGCCTGACACCCCGAGGCCCGGACGCGCCGAGGGCCCGGCGTTCCGGGGGTCGGCGTTCCGGGGGTCTGGCGTCTGGCGTTGCGAGGCGCCCGGCTCCTTCGGCTCCGACCCCCGCCGGCTCAGATGTGCGCGGGCAGCCAGTCCAGTTGGGCGGCGTGCTGGTAGGGGCCGCCGCCCTCGTGGTCGTTGAAGTCGTACACCTCGATCCGCTTCGGCTCGGCCGCCCAGGCGTTGTACGCGGCGAAGACCGTCGAGGGCGGGCAGGTCTGGTCCTCCAGGGCCACCGAGAACAGCGCGGGTGCCCGGCCGCGCGCCGCGAAGTGCACCCCGTCGAAGTACGACAGCGTGCGCAGCACCCGCTCGGTGCGCCCGCGGTGGGTCTTCAGGTAGTTGCCGATCTCCCGGTACGGCAAGCGGTCCGTCACCACCATGGCCCGCGGGAAGTCGCACAGGAACGGCACGTCGGTCAGGACCGCCGCGAGGTCCGGCACCAGCCCGCCCACCGCGATCGCGACGCCGCCGCCCTGGCTCTCGCCCCGCGCCGCGACACGCGAGGCGTCGACCAGCGGATGCGTACGGGCCGCCTCCACGGCCCGCACCGCGTCCGTGAACAGGCGGCGGTAGTAGTAGGTCCCGGGGTCCTCGACACCGCGGGTCATGAAACCGGGGAAGGCCGGCCCGCTGCCCACCGGGTCCGGGGTGTCACCGCCGCCCCAGGCACTGGCCTGGCCGCGCGTGTCCATCACGAAGTGCGCGTACCCGGCCGAGGCCCACAGCAGATGCGTGTGCGCGAGTCCCCGGCCGCCGCCGTATCCGAGGAACTCGACCACCGTCGGCAGCGGCGCGTCCGCCCCCGACGGCACGGTCAGCCAGCCCTTGACCGGGTGCCCGCCGAACCCGGCGAACGTCACGTCGTGCACCCGCACGGTCCTGAGCGGAGTCTCCAACGGCTCGAAGCGGGCGCCGAGTTCGTGCGCTCTGGCCTCCTGGAGCGTCTTCGCCCAGAAGGCGTCGAAGTCCTCGGGTTCCGTGGCGGCGCCGCGGTAGGTGCGGAGTTCGTCCACGGGGAGGTCGAACAAGGCCATCGAGGACCACCTTTCGGTGTGCGGGGCGCGGACGATCACACCGTACGTGCGGTCCTGGAGGCTCCCCACGATCTCGCGGGGCGTCGGCCGGCTCCGGTCCGCTCCGCCATGTCCGAGGTCAGTCGGAGCGCCCTGTCCGCCACGCCCGCGGTCGGGCGGTGTGCCGTGGCCGCCGCCGCGCCGGAGGTCGGGCCGTGTGCCTGGTCCGCCGGGCCGGGGGCCAGGCGGTGTGCCGGGTCCGCAGGGTCCGCCGCGCCCGAGATCAGGCCGTGCGCCGGGTCCAGCCGGGTTCGGTCAGCGCCCAGTCGCGTGCCCACTCCTCCAGCCGTCGGCGTTCGGCGGCCCGGCGCAGCGCCAGCCGGGTGACGAGGACGGCGAGGACCACGCCGAAGGCGGTGAACAGCCCCACGGCCAGGGCGCGTTGCCAGATCGCCGAGGTGGTCGACGGCGCGCGTACGATCCGGTCCCGGGCGTCCGTCCAGATGTCGACGCGCGCCCCGCCCCGCACACCCGCGGGCACCCGCACGAGGTCCGTACGCGCCTTGCCGTCCGGTCCGGTCCAGCGGACCAGCGCGGGGAAGGAGCGCTGGACGCCACCCGGCGTCGCGGGCACCGCCGCCGGGGTGTCGGCCACCAGGACGGCCCGCACCTGGCGCAGGGTCGCCCGCTGCGCGGCCGCCTCGGCACGGGCCGCCTCGTACGACCACCACCCGGTGGCGGCGCCGGCCAGCGGCGCGCCGACGAACAGCAGGACACCCACCAGGAGTACGCACCACGCCTCGACGGCGTCACAGCGACGCCGCAGGGAGTTGCGGCGCCAGCGCCAGCCGAGCACCCGGGTTCGCATGTCCCCTCCTCACTGCCGCGCGCCGTCGCGGACGCCCGCCGGACAGGCCTTCGCACCGCACCGGTCGGCCTCTCCCGTGACTACCGCGCCGGACGCCGGAAGTCCACCATCGCGCCGAATTCCGACGCCGTACGACTGATCCGCGCCCATCGTGGAACCCGCGTACCCCCGCGTCGGTCGAACAGGAGCCCCGATGACGTGACTCCGGCCGCCTCCGCCGAGACACCCGTGCAACCCGGCTGCCCCGCCGCCGGTCGGATACACCTGCCCGCCGACGGCCCCGGTCATGCCGTGCGGCCCCGCCGGAACACGGCCGGGGACCGGCGTCGCGCGACCGGCCGGCCGTCGCGCGGCCGGCCGGCGCGGGCCGGTCACCGGGGACGGCGGACACCCACCGGTCGACCACGCGTGAACCACTGGACACGATCGACCACCAGAGACGAGAGGCAGCAGAATGAACCCCGGCACCCGCACCATCACCGTGGGGATCGACGGCTCGCGCGCCAGTCTGGACGCGGCCGACTGGGCGGCCCGCGAGGCCGGACGACGCCGGCTCCCGCTGCGCCTGCTGCACGCGAACCCGCGGCAGTACGTGCCCGTACGCGTCCCGGACGTCGACGTGCCGGCCGGCCGGACCAGGTCCCCGCTCGACCGGGCCGCCATCCAACTCTCCTACGCGCACCCCGCGTTGGACATCGTCGCGCGGGGCGCCGAGAGCCCGGCCGTGCTCGCTCTCATCGAGGCCGCCGCCGCCTCGGAGACCCTGGTGCTCGGCTCCCGGGGCCACACCGACCACACCGGGGCGCCCAGTTGTCCGGCCGGCTCCGTCGCGCTGGCCGTCGCCGCCGGCGCCGAACGGCCGGTGGTCCTCGTCCCCGCCGGTGAACTCCCCGAGGACGAACGGGTTCCCGTGCCGGCCGGTGTCTCGCCGGGCGCGGCGGCGTACCGCCCCGTGGTGCTCGGCCTCGACCTGGAGCGCCCCGCCGGTCCGGTCGTCGGCCACGCCTTCGAGACCGCGGCCTTGCGCGGTGCTCCGCTCCAGGTCGTGCACGCCTGGACGGCGGCTCCGGCGGCCGGCGACCCGAGCGCCGCCGAGCCCGGTGACGCGCCCGACGAGGAGGCCGCCCGGCGGCGCGCCCTCACCGTCGCGCTGGGGCCCTGGCGCCGCCGCTTCCCGGACACCCCGGTCGCCGAACAGGTCGTGCACGGCCGCCCCGGCCACCATCTCCTCGGCGCCTGCGCCGGTGCCGGACTGCTGGTCGTCGGCCGCCGCACGGGCGCGCGCCTGGGCCGCGCGGTGGGGACCCTGATCCACCAGGTCGCCTGCCCGGTCGCGGTCGTCCCCCACGGCTGACGGTCAGGGCCGCTCCTCGCGTGCGCCGCCCGGCCGGGACCCGGGCCGGACGCGGTGATCATTGCGGCCGTATGAACTCTCCCCGCGGCCGGGAATAGCCGCGCCGCGATCATCCTTGCTGCTGAAGCCGACTCCGGTGGTCCGTACACCCACACCGGGTGAGCGGGCCGCGGCGACCGGTGACGACAGCGAGGGAGAGTGAGGGAGCAGATGCCCAAGGCGTACGTCTTCACACGCTACGGAGGCCCGGAGGCCGAGGCCCTGGTGGAGCGGGACCGGCCGAGCCCCGGACCCGGCGAGGTCCTCGTCGCCGTGCGCGCGGCCGGCGTCAACCCGGTCGACTGGAAGCAGCGCACCGGCTACCGCCGCCCCGGCGGGGACGCGCGCCCGCTGCCCGCCGTCTTCGGCAACGAGGTCGCGGGAGTCGTCGTGGAGACCGGCGCGGACGTGACCGGATTCGCCGTCGGGGACGAGGTGTTCGGCAACCCGGTGGACGGCGGATACGCCGAGTTCGCCCTGCTGCCCGTCGCCGTCACCGCCCACAAGCCCGCCGCGTTGTCCTTCACGGACGCCGCCACCCTGCCCGTCGCGGCGGCCACCGCGTACGACGGAGTCCGCCAGCTCGGCCTTCCGGCGGGCGCCACCCTGCTGGTCACCGGCGCGGGCGGCGGAGTCGGCGTCGCGGCCCTCCAGATCGCGCGCGACGCGGGGCTGCGCGGCATCGGGGTCGCGAGCGAGGGCAAGAAGGACTTCGTGGAATCACTCGGCGCCGTCCACGTCCCCTCGGGGCCCGGACTCGCGGAGCGGCTGCGCGCGGCGGCGCCGGCCGGCGTGGACGGGGTGTTCGACCTCGTCGGCGGCGAGACGCTGGAGGACGCGGCGACCGTACTGGAGGACCCGGCGAAGCTGATCACCGGCGCCGACCGGGAGACGGTCGCGAAGCTCGGCGGCTCCCCGGTCGAACGGGCGCGCACCGCGGCCGTACTGGACGAGGTGGGCCGGCTCGCCGCCGAGGGCGGACTGCGCCCCTTCGTCACCCGGACCTTCCCCCTCGAACGCGCGGGCGAGGCGTTGCGCGCCGTCGAGGACGGCCACGCCCGCGGCAAGATCGTGATCGAGGTGGCCGCGTGAGCACCCACCCCCTGGACAACCCGGCCCTCGGGTCCCTCACCGGGCCGCACGCCCACTTCGCCGAACGGCGCGGGCGCGTCCTGCGCTACCCCGTCGACGTGTCGCCCTGGCTGGCGCTCCCCGACGACCCCGGCCCCGACGACTGGGCTGACCTGGCGGCCCTGGTCGGCCCCGGCAGCGAGGCGCCGCTCGCCGGTTACACCGGGCGGACGCCTCAGGGCTGGGAGGTGACGTTCAGCATCGAAGGCGTGCAGCTCGTGGACGACGGACTCGCCGCCGCGCCGGACCCCGAAGCGGTGCGGCTCGGCCCCGCGGACGTCCCGGAGATGCTCGACCTGGTGGAACGCACCCAGCCGGGCCCCTTCCTGCCGCGCACCGTCGAACTCGGCACCTACCTCGGCATCCGCCGGGAAGGCGCCCTGGTCGCCATGGCGGGGGAGCGGCTGCATCCGCCGGGCTGGACCGAGATCAGCGCGGTCTGCACCGACCCCGCCCACCGAGGCGAGGGCCTGGCCAGCCGGCTGATCCTGGCCGTCGCGCACGGCATCCGCGAACGCGGCGAGACGCCCTTCCTGCACACCGGCGCGGGCAACACCAACGCCATCCGGCTTTACGAGTCCCTCGGGTTCCGGCTCCGCCGCACGACCCGCTTCCTGGCCGCGCGCGTCCCGGAACACCTGGACGACGGGCGTGCCGTGGGCGTGGGCTGACCTCGCCCGGCTCAGCCTTCCGGCTCAGCCTTCCGGCTCAGCCTTCCGGCTCAGCCTTCCGGCTCCGCCGGGTCCGCGCTCGCGGCGTTGTAGCGCAGCAGATACGTGGCGAAACGGGCTAGGTCCTCCTCGGGCCAGCCCGTCAGCCGCTCCTGGAACGCCACCCGCCGGCTGCGGGTCACCTGGGCCAGGATCTCGGTGCCCGTGCCGGTCAGATGCAGCACCTGAACCCGGTGGTCCTCGGGGTCCGTCCGCCGCTCGATCAGCCCGGCCCGCTCCAGCGCCGCCACCTGCCGGCTCACCGTCGACTTGTCCAGCGCGTAGTGCGCGGCGAGGTCGGTGGCCCGGCAGCCGCCGACCTCCTCCAGATGCCCGAGCAGGGTGTACGAGACCAGGGACAGCTCGGGGTGCATCCGGCCCGCCGAGGCGCGCGCCCGCCGAGCGAACGCCGTCATCTCGCGCTGGATCGTCTCCACGGCCGCGTCGGCGGTCATCGCGCCGGGTGCCGTGCTGTGCCGAGTCGCGTCGGCGGTCGGTCCGTGGGGCGCCCCGGGGTCCCAAGTCGCGTCGGCGGTCGGTCCCTCGGACGCCTCGGTGTCCCAAGTCGCCTCGGCGGTCGGGCCGTCGGGTGCTCCGGTGTCCCGCACCTGCCCGGCCCTCGTCCCGCCCGGCGCCCCGCCGTCGCGCGCCGCGTTCCCCGGCGCTCCGCCCTGCGTATCGGACGGCATCCCGGTGGTGACAACGGTCTCATCGGAGGCTTCGGCTGCCATCACGGGACCTCCCTTCCCAGTCCTGGTTGTATAGTACAACTGGATAGAGAGTTGTATATGCCAACCAAAGGAGACCGCGTGCTCACCGGCCTGCGCTCACCCGCCCTGCGCCATGTGCTCACGCACCTGGTCACCCCGCTGCTGATGTGTCTCGGCATGGGGCTGGCCTACATGGGCGCGTTCGTGACGCCGGAGCCCCACCACCTTCCCGTCGCCGTCGTCGGCACGGGCCCCGAGACCAAGGCCTTCGCGCAGACGGTCAAGGACCGGGCGGGGGACGAGCTTGACGTCCGTACCGTCGCCGACCGCGCGGAGGCGGTGCGTCTGCTCACCTCCCGTGACATCACCGGCGCCTATGTGCCGAGCGCCAAGGCGCCCGAACTCGTCGTCGCCACCGCCGCCTCCGACATGGGCGCCACCGCCGTCGAGCGGGTCTTCACCCCGGTCGCCGCGCGGCAGGGCCTGCCCCTGAAGGTCACCGACGTCGCCGCGCCCGTGGACGACGACCCCACCGGGCAGGGCCTGTTCTTCCTGCTGATCGCGCTGAGCATCGGCTCCTACGCCTCCGTCGCCGCCCTCGGCGCCGCGGGCTCCGGACTGGCCCTGCGCGTAAGGGCGTTGCTGGCCGTCGGGGTCTCCGCCGTGGTGAGCGGCATCGGCGCCGCGCTCGCCGGCCCGGTCTTCCACCTCGCGCACCACGACCTCGCCACCGTCTGGGCGATGAGCTGGCTCTACTCGGCCGGCATCCTCTTCGTCGGCGTCGGCCTCCACACCTTCCTCAAGCGGTGGACCACGCTCGCGATGATGGTGCTCTTCGTGATGCTCAACTTCACCAGCTCCGGCGGGTTGTTCCGGCCCGAGCTTCAGAACGGCTTCTTCGGCGCCCTGCACTCCTTCTGGAACGGCGCGGGCTTCGTGGAGGGCGTCCGCAGCCTCCTCTACTTCGACGGCGACGGCCTGGCCGGCAACGTGGTCACCCTCGTCGGCTGGCTGCTGGCCGGCCTGCTGGTGACGGCGGTCGCCGGTGCCGTCGAGCGGACGCGTGGCCGGCACGCCGTGCGGCCCGCCGCCGTGGCTGAGCAGCCCGGATCGTCGGCACCCCGCGCGACCGAGAGCGCCGAGGAACTGCGAGAAGACCGGCGAGAAGTGCGCCGGGAGGAGCGTCGGCAAGCGGACGAAGAGGAACTGGAGGAGGAGTTGGAGGAGTCGGTCGGGGTCTGACCGTTGACGTGCCGGGCGGTCCTGTAGGGTGGCCGTCCCGGCCGCCGAGCGTCGCCGCCGGACGGACCGCCGAGGAGGTGAGACCCATTACCGCTGTGTCAGGTCGGGTGCTCTCCTCCGCGAACGACACGGCCACCGCCTCCAGGTGACCGTGAGAGCGCCCTTCGGTTCTTCGAAAGGCCCTCGGCTTCATGCCTCTTCTCTCTTCTGACGGTTCCGGTTCCGCGCTTCCCGGCACCGCCATGGACGCCGTGATCGCCGCCCTCCGCTCCGCCGGCTGTGTCTTCGCCGAGGACGAGGCGGAACTGATCCTCGCCACCGCCCGCACCCCGGACGAGGTCGCCGCCATGGTGGACCGGCGCGTCGCCGGGCTCCCCCTGGAACACGTCCTCGGCTGGGCGCAGTTCCACGGTCTGCGGATCGGACTCGAACCCGGCGTGTTCGTGCCCCGCCGGCGCACCGAGTTCCTGGTCGACCAGGCCGTGTCGCTCGCGCCCGGCGCCTCCCTCGTCGTGGACCTGTGCTGTGGCTCGGGCGCGGTCGGCGCCGCACTGGCCGCCTGTCTCGACGGTCCCGAGCTGCACGCCTCCGACATCGACCCGGCCGCGGTCCGCTGCGCCCGCCGCAACGTCGCCCCGTACGCCGGCCACGTCCACGAGGGCGACCTCTTCGCCGCCCTGCCCGGCACCCTGCGCGGCCGGGTCGACATCCTGGCGGCGAACGTGCCGTACGTCCCCACCGACGAGGTCGGACTACTGCCGCCCGAGGCCCGCGACCACGAACCCCTGGCCGCGCTCGACGGCGGCGCAGACGGGCTCGACCTCGTGCGCCGGGTCGCCCGGGAGGCGCCGCGCTGGCTCGCCCCCGGGGGCTGCCTGCTCGTGGAGACCAGCGAACACCAGGCCGCAACCGCCGTCGAGACCTTCGCGAGCGCCGGCCTGATCGCCCGGCTCACCGTCTCCGAGGAGGGCTGGGCCCACGTCGTGGTGGGCGTGAGGCCTGACGGTACGGCCGCCGGGTTCACGGAGCACCGGAGCCCGCCGGCATGACCGCTCGCACCCGGCGGCGCTGACCGCGGGGCCGCGCTCCCTGATCCTTCTCGGCGGCGACGGCGGAGGCGGACACCAGCGTCGCGGCGGTGAGGCTGCCCCACAGGGCGGCCTCACCGTGCGAGGCGAGGGCGGTGACGACCGCCGGGGAGACGGCGAGCCCGAAGCCCGTGGAAAGCTGGAAGCGGGCGAGGGCGCGACCGAGGACATGGGCCGGGGCGAGGGCGGTGACCAGCGCGGTGGCGCTGCCCGCGTAGAGGATCTCCCCGACGGTGCAGACCACCGACACCGCGGCGACGGCCGGGGCGCCCCAGCCGTGCCCCAGCGAGGTCGCCGCGAGGAAGCCGAGGTAGGACGCGGCGAGCACCCCGCCGGCGAGAGCCAGCACGGTCCGCCGGGAGAAGCGGGACATCAGGACGGTGACCGGAACCTGCAAGGTGACCACCAGCACGGTGTTCGCCACGAAGATGGCCGAGGACCACACCGGGGAGGCGTGCAGATGTGTCACCAGGACCAGGGGGAGCGCGACTTCGGGGACGCTGAGGCAGAAGACGTAGACCACGTTGCCCGCCAGCAGCGCACGCATCCGCGGGGCGGGCCCCTCGGTCCCGGCCCCGGCCCCTGCCTCGGCGGCGGCCGGACGTGCGCGCAGGCGCACCGACCACGCCAGGGCCGCCGCCGCGAGATAGGCGAGCCCGGTGACGGCCGCCAGTGCCCGGAGCGCCGTGCTGCCGCCCGCCAGAGACAGGGTGGCGAGCAGGGCGCCCACGCCCAGTCCGGCGTTGCGCAGGGCGCGGCCTCCCGCGAGAGCGGCGTCGCGCTCCCGGCCGTGGGCGACCGTGGACACCAGGGCGGCGTGGGCGGCCGGCCACGCCTGGTTGCCGATGCCGAGGAAGAGCGCCGCCGCCGCGAACAGCCCGACGTGTCCCGCCGGGGCGGCAAGCAGCAGCGCCACGCCCAGCACCCGCACCAGCATCGACGCCGCCACGACCGTGCTGCGCGCGCCCCGGTCCAGCCATCGGCCGACCGCCGGCATGCACACCAGACCGGCGACGGCGCCGGCCGTCATGGTCACGCCGGTGACCGGCGCGGACAGCCTCAGCACCAGCACTCCGTAGAGCAGCAGAAAGGGCCGCAGCAGACCGGTGCCGAGCGCGTCCACGGCCAGGGCGACGGCATAGCGGGGGCCTCCGGAGGCCCGGACGAGGGCGCGCGGCTGGATCTTGACAGTGTTTGGCATGTCGCCCACCGTGCGGTCCGCCCCCAGGGCCGGCCACCTGGGTTGACGGACACCGTCAATCGACGCGGGGACCGGCCGTCCTACCGGCCATGCTGAGCAGATGACGTTGAGGATAGACATCACCGGCCTGCCGCCCGGACGGCTGCGGTTCGCCGCCTCCCCGCTGGCCGAGCTGACCGCGATGCTGCACGTGCTGGCCGAACCCGCGCACCACCCGCAGCTCGCCGGCTGGGCCGGGGACGTCTGGGCCGGGCTGCCCCCGGAGCTGGCCGAGCGGCTCAGGGAATCGGAGTTCCTCTGGCGTTCCTCACGAGCCGACTTCCTGGTCCCCGCCCGCCCCCGGCCCACCCTCGCCGAGGAACTGGACGAGGTGGACCGCATCGACGACGAGACCTATGTGACCGCCGCGCTCATCACCACCTGCGGCAGCAACCGGGTCCGCTTCGCCACGCCGTCACCGCTCGCCGACGCGGCGGCGCGCGAACGGGCCCTGGACCTCGCCCAGGCCCGCGGCGCGCTCCAGGAGGCCTTCGCGGAACGGCTGCTCGCGGACCCGGCCGCCGTACGGGCGCGGGTGCGCGACACCCTCGAACAGTGCGCCGAGGCGTTCTTCGACGCCGCCTGGGCCGGTGTCGCCGTGCGGCTCGCCGGCGACCTGCGGGTGAAGAACGACCTGCTGAAGCGCCAGGGCGCCGGCGCCGCTCTCGCGTCGGTCTCGGGCGCGGTCGCCTTGGCGCCGGACGGCAACCGCATCGTCGTGGACAAGCTCCAGGACATCTCGACCTCCGCGCGGGGCACCGGGGTCACCTTCCTCCCCACCGTCTTCGGCCGTCCGCACCTGGTGGTCGTCTACGCGCCCGGGTGGCAGCCGGTGGTGCAGTACCCGGTGGCCGAGGCGAGCCCCGTGGAGCCGGTGCCGCTGGAGACGGTCACGCTGCGGCTGGAGGCACTCGCCCACCCCGTACGGCTGCGGCTGCTGCGCACCCTGGCCCGCGGCCCGCACACCACCGGCGAGCTGGCCCACGCCTGGGAACTCTCGCCCCCCGAGGTCTCCCGGCACCTCGCCGTGCTGCGCCGCGCCGGGCTGCTCACCGCCCGACGGCGCGGCCGTTACGTCCACTACACCCTCGACGTGCCCGCCATGACGACCCTCGGCACGGACCTGCTGTCGACCGTGCTGCGCTGACCGGGCCTCGCAACGCGCGGCGCCCGAGTGACGCTCCTCATTGTGCAACTAGTTGCACAATGCCCGGCGTGTCGTCTACAACAGACGTACGACACCCCGCACGGAGGGCCCGATGAGCCGTTACCCGCACCTGCTCGAACCGCTGGACCTGGGCTTCACCACCCTGCCCAACCGCGTGCTCATGGGCTCCATGCACGTGGGCCTGGAGGAGGCCGAGCGCGGCTTCGAGCGCATGGCCGAGTTCTACGCCGCCCGCGCGCGCGGCGGTGTCGGCCTGATCGTCACCGGCGGCATCGCCCCCAACGACGCGGGCCGGCCCTACGAGGGCGGCGCCAAGCTGACCACCGAGGCCGAGGCCGACCGGCACGCCCAGGTCACCGCCGCGGTGCACCGCGAGGGCGGCAAGATCGCGATGCAGATCCTGCACTTCGGCCGGTACGCCTACCACCAGGACCTCGTCGCACCGAGCCCGCTCCAGGCGCCGATCAGCCCGTTCCCGCCGCATGAACTCACCGACGCCGAGATCGAGCAAACCATCGAGGACTACGCCCGCGCCGCCCGGCTCGCGCGCCGCGCCGGGTACGACGGCGTCGAGATCATGGGCTCCGAGGGCTACCTCGTCAACGAGTTCATCGCCCTCCAGACCAACCGGCGCGAGGACCGCTGGGGCGGCTCCTACGAGAACCGCACGCGCTTCCCGGTCGAGATCGTCCGCCGCGTCCGCGAGGCCGTCGGCGAGGACTTCGTCATCATCTACCGCCTCTCGATGCTCGACCTGGTGCCCGGAGGCTCCTCGCTCGACGAGGTCGTCACCCTCGCCCGGGCCGTCGAAGCCGCCGGCGCGACGATCATCAACACCGGCGTCGGCTGGCACGAGGCCCGCATCCCCACGATCGCGACCTCGGTGCCGCGCGGCGCGTACGCCTGGGTGACCAAGAAGGTCATGGGCTCCGTCTCGATCCCCCTCGTCACCACCAACCGCATCAACACCCCCGAGATCGCCGAGCAGTTGCTCGCCGACGGCTACGCCGACATGGTCTCGCTGGCCCGCCCGATGCTCGCCGACCCCGACTTCGTCGCCAAGGCGCGGGCCGGGCGCCCGGAGGCCATCAACACCTGCATCGGCTGCAACCAGGCCTGCCTCGACCACACCTTCAGCGGCAAGATCACCTCCTGCCTGGTCAACCCTCGGGCCTGCCACGAGACGGAACTCGTGCTCGCCCCGACCCGGCTGCGCAAGCGCGTCGCCGTCGTCGGCGCCGGACCCGCCGGACTCGCCTGCGCCGTCAGCGCCGCCGAACGCGGCCACGACGTCACGCTGTTCGACGCGGCGGCCGAGATCGGCGGCCAGCTCAACGTGGCCCGCAAGGTCCCCGGCAAGCAGGAGTTCGACGAGACGATCCGCTACTTCCGCACCCAGCTCGAACTGCACGGCGTCGACGTCCGGTTGAACACCCGCGCCACCGCGGACACTCTGGAGCCCTACGAGGAGGTCGTCGTCGCGACCGGCGTCAGCCCGCGCGTCCCCGAGATCCCGGGCGTCGACCACCCGAGCGTCGTCGGCTACCTCGACGTGCTGCGCGACGGCGTCCCCGTCGGCGACCGCGTCGCCATCCTCGGCGCCGGAGGCATCGGCTTCGACGTCGCCGAGTACCTCACCGACAGCGGCGACAAGGCGAGCGAGGACCCGGCGACGTACTTCCGGAGCTGGGGCGTCGACATGGACTACCAGGCGCCCGGCGGTCTCACCGCCCCCGAGCGGCCCGCCCCGCCGCGCACCGTCCACCTCCTCCAGCGCAAGGCCACCAAGGTCGGCGCGGGCCTCGGCAAGACCACCGGCTGGATCCACCGCACCGAGCTGAAGCACCGCGGCGTCACCATGGTCCCGGGCGTCACCTACGACCTGATCGACGACGCCGGACTGCACGTCACCGTCGACGGACACCGCCAGGTCCTGGAGGTCGACACCATCGTGCTGTGCGCCGGCCAGGACCCGCGCCGCGACCTCTACGAGGAGCTGCGCGCCACCGGCCGGGGCGTCCACCTCATCGGCGGGGCCGACGTGGCCGCCGAACTGGACGCCAAGCGCGCCATCAAGCAGGGCACCGAACTCGCGGCGGCTCTCTGACCGGCGGGGCCGCCGCACCGTCCGGCAGCGGCGGCCCTCCCTAGGATGACCTCATGTCACTCCCGCACGCGATCCTCACCGCCCTGCTCGAGAAGCCCTCGTCGGGGCTCGGACTCACCCGGCGGTTCGACAAGTCGATCGGCTACTTCTGGTCGGCGACGCACCAGCAGATCTATCGCGAGCTGGGAAAACTGGAGGCCGAGGGCTACATCCGGGAACTGCCCTCCGAACAGCCCGCCCGGGGCCAGAAGAAGAGCTACGAGGTCCTGCCCGCCGGCCGCGCCGAACTCGCCCGCTGGACGGCCCTCTCACAGGACCCCAAGCCGCTGCGGGACACGATGCTGCTGCGGCTGCGTGCCGCCGCCGTCGTCGGCACCGCCGGCGTCGAAGCCGATCTGCGGCGTCATCTCGCCCTGCACCAGGCACAGTTGACGGAGTATCAGGAGATCCAGGAGCGGGACTTCCCGCCGGGCAAGGACACCCCCGAGGACCGGCTGCGCCACCTCGTGCTGCGCGCGGGCATCGACCTGGAGACTTTCTGGACCCAGTGGCTGACCCACGCGATCGAGGAGTTCGCGGAGCTGGACGCGGCGGGCGACTAGACGGAGTCCGCGCCGCCGGCAGGCTCCGTGCCGCCGGCAGGCTGCGTGCCGCCGGCAGGCTCAGTGCCGCCGTCAGGCTCCGCGATGCCCCGCAGTCCCGCGCCGGCCGGAGGGCCGGGCATGCCTCGGCGACCGCCCGCGACGGGAGTCGGCTGAGCGGTCGCCGGGTGCCCGGTGGCCGGTGCCTCTGGGCCCGGATCAGAGGCGGTGGGGCTTGAAGCGGCGGCGCAGGAACCAGGCCGCCGCGACCGTGCCGGTCACGACCAGGGCCGCTCCGCCGGCGACGGTGGCCGTGCCGTAGTCCTTCACGGCTCCGCCGACACCGCCCATGACACCGCGCGAGGGCGAGGCCGTGGCGGTCGAGGAGGTCGTCGGCGTCGCGGGGGCCGAGACGATGATGGACTGGGTGCCCGCCGTCGACCCGTCCCCGCACACCACGATGACCGTGTACGTGCCGGGGCCGACGCCCGTCCAGGACGCCGCCTGACTGTTGCTGGTGCCCGTGAGCGGCATCTGCCGTCCCTGGGCGAAGTTCGCCTGCCCGCTGGAGAGCAGCGAGGCGTTGCCGAAGCTGCTTCCGTTGCTCGGGCAGGCGCTGGTGGTGACCGAGA
This sequence comes from Streptomyces sp. NPDC007084, assembly GCF_040703595.1. NCBI lineage: Bacteria > Bacillati > Actinomycetota > Actinomycetes > Kitasatosporales > Streptomycetaceae > Streptomyces > Streptomyces sp. NPDC007084. Next base: position 105,284 of record NZ_JBEYFY010000018.1, on the reverse strand, counting down.
CCGACGTGCCGCTGGTGCTCACCGAGATCCCGGAACCCCAAGCGACGGCCGACGGGGCGGCCAGGGTGAGCGGAAGCGCAGCGGCGGCGGCCACGGTCAGGCCCGAGCGGAGAAGTGTCTGAGTGGTACGCATAGGAACTGCCCTCCAGCGGCACGGTTGGCGGTACTTCCCATGCGCCGCCGAGGATCGGAAGGCCCGTGCTGCCTCAGGGAGAGCAAAAGCGCCCCGGGCCCGGCCCGCATCCGGACGGGGACCGGGCAGGTGACGGATTCCGTCGTCCGGCCGATCACCGCTGGCGTTCTGGCGCGGTGTGCGGCAGGGCGGGGCCGCGCGGCTGTGAGGGGCAGCGCGACGGTGAGGGCAGCGCCGCGGTGAGGTCGGCGCGGTGGGGAGGGGGCGGGCCGCCGGCCGGTGTCAGCCTCCGGTCGTCACCGAGCGCTGCGCCGAGAACCCGCCCCAGGTGCCGTCGGGCAGCTTCGCCCGGATCCGCACCCGGTGGGTCTCGTCCGCCGTCCGGCCGACGTAGAAGCTGTAGGTGGCGGTGCCGTGCGGCGGGTTGCCGCCCCAGACGAGCGAGGTCGCGGCGCGCCCGTCCAGGTGGATCTGGTACTCGCTGATCACCCCGTCGACCGGCGGCGCGACCCAGGACAGGTCGATGTAGTACGCCCCGTCCGCGCGGTGCGTCGTCGCCCGGAAGGCCGTCGGCGCCGTGCCCCGGCCGTCGTCGGAGCCCGGCGCGGTGGTGAGGCGGACGGTCTCGCTCGGCGGCGAGGTGTTGTCCGACGTGTCGCGGGCCCGCACGGTGAAGGCGTAGGCCGTGCCGGGCCGCAGCCCCGTGACCACGGTCGCCGTCTGCGCGCCGCCCACACTGTGGATCTTCGACCCGCCCTGGTAGACGTCGTACGAGGCCACACCGCCCTTGTCCGTCGAGCGGGTCCACGACAACTGCGCCGCCCGGCTGCCGACCGCCTTGCCGCGTGGGCTGCCGGGGCGGGTGGGCGGTGTGCGGTCGGCCGTGACCGCGGCCGGAGTGGTGGCCCGGACCCGTTTGCTCGGCGGTCCCGAGGCCCCGGCGGAGTTCCGCGCCCGGACCGTGAAGACGTAGCCGGTCGACGGCTTCAGCCGGGTGACGTCCACCATGTGCTCCGCGCCGGGCACCTCCGCGACCTTGGTGTTCCCCCGGTACACCTCGTAGTGGGTGACCGGCGGGTCCTCCTCGGCCAGGTTCCACATCACATGGACGCTGGTCGCGCTGCCCGCGGCGGCCGTCACGCCCAGCGGCGCCCCGGGCAGCCGCTCGCCCTGCCCGGCCGACGGCGCGCCCCAGCCGCAGGACGGGAGCACCAGCAGCGCGCCGCACACCAGCGCGCGCAGGACGGTGGGGGGAACGCCTCGCACGGGTCCGCCTTCCCTCGACGGGATTGGTCTGTACCTATAAGACACGGCTGACGCGGCCACATCAAGAGGGGGGACGCGTGTCGAAGAGCGGGGCGGGTGTTGGCCGGAACATGTCGACGGTACGTATGCTGATCCCCGACGCGGTGTGAACTCGCCCCGATCCCAGGGGAGTTCCTGCCCACGGCGCGGAACGCTGTCGTCGCTGAACCCGCGCCGGCGCGTGCGGTCGAGTGGCCGGAGCCGACTGCGGCTCGGGCCCTCGGCCGTACGGCGCCCGCCGGACACCGCCGCGCCCCGCCTCCCTGGCCCGCCGCCTCGGCCGCACGGGCGCGTGTGCATCGTCCGGCCCCCTTCCGGTGGACGCACCGTCAGAGGCCCACCACATTGGGGCAGGTGACTTTGTGTCCCCCAGGAGAGGGTCTCCCATCGTGCGTGTCCAGTCGCTGACGCTGGCCGTGGCCGCCGTCGCCCTGCTGGCCCCGGCGCCGCCGCCCGCCGCGCCCGCGCCGCCCGCGACTCCGGCGTCTCCCGTGGCCGGCCATCCGGGAAGTCGCCCCCCGGCCGTCCGGGAGAGCGCAGTCGGAGCCGCCGAACTGCTGGCGAAGGCGCGCAGCTGCGACCCCGTCTCTCAGGGGCGCTACCGGACCGACGACGGCACCTCCGCCGAGATCCCGGTCTGCGGCACCAAGGGCGCCGTCTTCTGGAAGGCCGACATGGACATCGACTGCGACGGCAGGCCGGGCCGCCTGTGCAACGGCCGCACCGACCCGCTCTTCTCCGACACCACCGCCGTCCAGCAGTCCGACGGCCGCTATCTGAGCGCCGAGACCCTGCCCTACATCGTCGTCCCGGCCCCCAGTGACATCTGGGACCACCGGGAGCACGGCATCGCCACCGGTTCGGTGGCCGCCGTGATCTACCGGAACCGCGTCCAGTACGCCGTCGTCGGCGACACCGGCCCGAGAGACATCATCGGCGAGGCCTCGTACGCGACGGCCAAGGCGCTCGGCATCCGCCCCGACCCGCGCGGCGGCGGCACCCCGTCCGGGGTCACCTACATCGTGTTCAGGAACTCCCGCGTCTCACCCATCGAGGACCGTGCCGCGACGGTCCGGGCGGGGGAGCGGCTGGCCCGGGAGTTCGCCGCCGAGGGCCGAAACCCGGTGCCGAGCCGCCCCGCCGGCGACTGAGGGCGGTCAGACCGCGGCCCAGCCGTTGTCCACGGGCAGGATCACGCCGTTGATGTTGCTCGCGGCGTCCGAGGCGAGGAACACGATCGCCGCGGCCTGCTCCGCCGCCTCGGCGGGCCGGCCCACGTTGCCCATGTAGGCGCCGAGCGTGGCGGGACCGTGCGCGCCCGCCTCCGCGTCCACGGTGATCGCGGTCTTCGTGCCGCCCGGCGCGATGGCGTTGGTGCGGATGCCCTGGTCCCGGTACATCACGGCCAGCGACTTGGTGAGCCCCGCGACCCCGTGCTTCGACGCGGTGTACGCGGCCCCGGCTGCGCTGCCGCGCAGACTCGCCTCGGAGGCGGTGTTCACGATGGCGCCCCGGCCGGCCGCGAGCATGTGCGGCAGCACGGCGCGGGCCAGCAGGAACGGGGCGGTCAGGTTGACCCGGATGACCCGCTCCCACTCCGCGTCGCTCACCTCGGCCACCGCCGACATACGGTCCATGATCCCGGCGTTGTTCACCAGCACGTCGACCCCGCCGAACCGCTCCACCGCAGTCGCCGCGACCCGGTCCACGACCGACTGCTCGCTCAGGTCGCCCGTCACGGACACGGCGGTGCCGCCCGCCGCCTCGATCTCGGCCACGACCGCGGCGGCACCCTCGGGGTTCAGGTCGGCCACGACCACGCGCGCGCCCTCGGCCGCGAACGCCAGGGCGGTGGCCCGGCCGATGCCCGAGCCCGCGCCGGTGACGATGACGCTGCGGCCGGCCAGTCCAGTGGTGGTCATGACGTTCTCCCAGAGGTGCGTACGAGGTGCGAAGTGTGCGACAGGCATATGCCGCTCGGTAACAGTACGACTTAATGTCGCTGAATGACAGAAAGTCTCGGCGGGTGTGAGGAGATCGCTAGACTCGGCCCCGCCCCCGACCCCGGGCGGCGGACGCGGGCACATCCGAGGAGTCAGCGGTGTCGGACGGTTCGATCGGCGATCACGCGGGACGCGGGCGCGGCCGGACCGGGCGGCCTCCGCTGACGGACGAGCGCAGGGCCGCGTTCCGCCAGGAGATCGCCCGCGCCGCGGTGGAACTCTTCGTCGCCCAGGGCGTCGCCGCCACCACCGGCGAGCAGATCGCGCGGGCCGTCGGCGTCTCCTCGCGGACCCTGTGGCGCTACTTCCCGAACAAGGAGAGCTGCGTCAGCCCGCTCTTCGCGGCCGGCATCGACGCGATCGGGGCAGCGCTGCGCGCCTGGCCGGAGGACGGTTCGCTGGAGGACGCGCTGGAGGGACCCACGAGCGGCGAGGGTCTGACGCCGCTGCCGCAGATGCCGCGGGTCCGGGCCCTGCTCCGGCTCACCCGCACCGAACCGGGGCTACGGGCCGTCTGGCTCCAGGCCCACGACGAGGCCGAACCGGTCTTCGCCCGAGCCCTCGCCGACCGCGCCGGCCTCGCCACCGTCGACCTGCGCTCACACATCCAGGCGGCCATGCTCAACGCCGCCCTCCGCGTGGCGGTCGAGCACTACGCGTGGCGTACGGAAGAGACGGAATCCACCCCGGAGAAGGCCCGCGCGGAGGTGACCGCGACGGTGCGGTCGGCGCTGGGGGTTGCGGCCAGGGGGATCTCCTAGAGACCCCGCGACATGGCTGCCCCCACGCCCGGGCCGCGCGCCGCGCCCGGACTGCCCCTGGGCCGCCGCCACACGCCGCGCGCGGGTGGCCTCGCGTCTCGGTGGCTCCCGTGCCTGGGCTGCGCCCGGGCCTCGGGGACCCCACGCCCGGCCTGGGCCGTGTCTCCGCTGCACCGCCCCGGGGCCGCATCCGCTTCTCGGAGGACCCAGCGCCCGGGCTGCCCACGCGCCCCGGCCGTGCCCCGCTTCACGGGCGGGACGGGGAGAGCCCCTCCCTCGGGCCGGGCCCGGGCCCCGCACGGCCACAGCCGCGCCGGCCCGGCGTGGCTGTCGAGGTCGCGACGCGGGCCCGCGTAGCCGTCGAGGCGTCGTCGACTCCCCGCACGGGCAGCCGCGTCCTCACTCCTTGCGGTAGCTGTACGCCTCTGTCGCCGCCGCCTCCACCGCGCTGAGGTCGCCGCCCGCCGAGGCGGTCACCACCGCGGCCACCGCGCCCTCCACGAACGGGGCGTCCACCAGGCGGGTGTCGGCCGGGAGTTCGTCGCCCTCGGCGAGCAGCGCCTTGACCGTCAGTACGGCGCTGCCGAGGTCGGTGAGCACCGCGACACCCGCGCCGCCGTCCACCGAGGCCGCCGCGGCGGCGATGAGTTCCGAACTGGTGCCGAGACCGCCGTCCGTCGTACCGCCCGCCGCGGCCACCGGAGCCGTCGTGCGGCCACCGGCGAGGCCGGTCGCCAGTTCGGCGACGGACGCGGCGACGGCGGCACTGTGGGAGACCAGCACGATGCCGACGAGTCCGGCAGCCGTCTCCGGTGTCTTAGCCGGCCCGGCTGTCCCCGCCGTCGCCGCCGTCGCCGCCGTCTCCGGGGTGTTCGTGGTGTCACTCACCGGACGCCTCCACGAGTGCTCCGATCAGCAGCGACGCGGATGTGGCGCCGGGGTCCTGATGGCCGATGCTGCGCTCGCCCAGGTAGCTCGCCCGGCCCTTGCGGGCCTGGAGGGGCGTCGTCGCCGCCGCGCCCTCCTCGGCGGCCGTCTTCGCGGCCTCGAAGGACTCGCCGAGCGCGTCGACCGCCGGTACCAGGGCGTCGATCATGGTCTTGTCGCCGGGCGCGGCTCCGCCGAGCGCCATGACCGCGTCGACGCCCGCGCGCAGCGCGTCCGCGAGCTGCTCCTGACTCACCTCGACGGCGTCTCCGAGAGCCTTCCCGGTGCGGCGCAGCAAGGTCCCGTACAGCGGACCGGACGCGCCGCCGACGGTCGAGATCAACTGCCGCCCGGCCAGCGTGAGCACACCGCCCGGGGTGTCCGGGGACTCCTTCTCCAGCGCGGCCGTCACGGCGACGAACCCGCGCTGCAGATTGCTGCCGTGGTCGGCGTCACCGATCGGCGAGTCCAGGTCGGTGAGCCGCGCTGCCTCGCGGTCCACGGACGCTGCGGTCGCCGTCATCCAACGGCGGAAGAAATCGGCGTCGAGCACGGAATCTCCTTGCGTGGTACGGAAGTTGACCTGAAGTCGGCCGGTTGACCCGCTGCCGCGGCCGGCTTCCTGTTGACCGGGTTCACACGCCCCAGCGCAGCCCCGGCGTCTTCACCGGCGCGTCCCACAGCCGCAGCAGTTCCTCGTCCACCTGGCACAGGGTCACCGAGGCGCCGGCCATGTCCAGCGAGGTGACGTAGTTGCCGACCAGCGTGCGGGCCACCGCGACCCCGCGTTCGGTCAGGGCGCGCTGGACCTCCGCGTTGAAGCCGTACAGCTCCAGCAGGGGAGTGGCGCCCATGCCGTTCACCAGGACCAGGACGGGGTTGCGCGGTGTGAGGTCGTCCAGGATCGCCTGCACGGAGAAGTCGGCGATCTCGCGCGAGGTCATCATCGCGCGCCGCTCCCGTCCCGGCTCGCCGTGGATGCCGACCCCCAGCTCCAGTTCCCCGGGCGGCAGATCGAAGGTCGGGCTGCCCTTGGCCGGAGTGCTGCACGCGCTCAGGGCGACGCCGAAACTACGGGAGTTCTCGTTGACCTGGGTGGCCAGCGCCTGGACGCGGTCGAGGGGCGCGCCCTCGTCGGCGGCGGCGCCCGCGATCTTCTCGACGAACAGGGTCGCGCCCGTACCGCGCCGGCCCGCCGTGTACAGGCTGTCCGTGACGGCCACGTCGTCGTTGACGAGGACCTTGGCGATCTGGATGCCCTCGTCCTCGGCCAGCTCGGCCGCCATGTCGAAGTTCAGCACGTCACCGGTGTAGTTCTTCACGATGAACAGCACGCCGGCGCCGCTGTTCACGGCCGCCGCCGCCCGCAGCATCTGGTCCGGCACCGGTGAGGTGAAGACCTCGCCGGGACAGGCCGCGGACAGCATGCCGGGTCCCACGAATCCCCCGTGCAGCGGCTCGTGCCCCGACCCGCCGCCGGAGACCAGGCCCACCTTTCCCGCGACCGGGGCGTCCCGGCGTACGATCACGCGGTTCTCGACGTCCACCGTCAGCTCGGGATGGGCGGCGGCCATGCCCCGCAGCGCGTCCGCGACCACCGTCTCCGCCACGTTGATGAGCATCTTCATGGGAACCTCCTGGTGAGAAGAGTCGCTGGGCTCCTTGTCCCATAATGCCCACGTTGTGGGCGGTTCCGTCGGTCGGCGACCGCGACGCCGGCGCGCGGAAGGGCGGTGCGAGGAGCTCACCCCCGGCAGTATCGGCGCTCGGACGGCGACGGTCACGTGCGCGGACGACCTCGGGCGCACGGGTTTCCCCCCGTCGTCCACCCACGCCGATTCCGTACGCCACCGGTCTCGTATGCCACCGGTCCTGTACGCCGGGTCCTGCATGCCTCCGGTCCAGTGCGCCTCCGGTCCCGTGCGCCACCGATCCGTTACGCGCCCGGCTACTTGGTCGCGTTCCGCACCTGGAGGGTGCCGCGCTCGCTCTCGCGCAGGCCGCGGCCGATGATCAGGCGCTGGATCTGGTTGGTTCCTTCGAAGATCTGCATGACCTTGGCCTCGCGCATGTAGCGCTCGACCGGGAAGTCCCGCGTGTAGCCCGCGCCGCCCAGCACCTGGACCGCGTCGGTGGTGACCTTCATGGCGTTGTCCGTCGCGATGAGCTTGGCGATCGACGCCTCGGACTGGAAGGGCAGGCCCTCGTCCTTCAGGCGGCCGGCGGCCAGCGTGGTCGCCCGGGAGGCCTGGACGGCGGCGGCCATGTCGGCGAGGACGAAGGCGAGGCCCTGGTGCTCGATGATGGGCCGGCCGAAGGTCTCCCGCTCGCGTGAGTAGCGCAGGGCGTGGTCCAGCGCGCCCTGGGACAGGCCGGTGGCCACGGCGGCGATGCCGAGCCGCCCGCAGTCGAGGCCGGCGAAGGCGATCCGCAGGCCCTCGCCCTCCTCGCCGAGCCGGCGGGCGACGGGCACACGGGCGTTCTCGAAACGGACGGTGGCGGTCGCGGACCCGGTCAGGCCCATCTTCTGCTCCGGCGGGTCGGCCACCAGACCCGGTGTGTCGGCCGGTACCAGGAAGCAGGAGATGGCGTGCGAACCGGCGTCCGAGGTGCGCGCCATGACCGTGTAGAAGTCGGCGTGGCCGCCGTGCGTGGTCCAGGCCTTGGCGCCGTTGAGGACGTAGTCGTCACCGTCGCGGACGGCCCGGGTACGCATCGCAGCCGGGTCGGAACCGGCGTGCGCCTCGGACAGGCAGTACGCGCCGAGCAGCTCGCCGCCGAGCATGTCCGGCAGCCACTCCTTCTTCTGCTCCTCGGTGCCGAACTCGGCCAGCGCGTAGCAGGACAGCGCGTGCACGGAGACGCCGACCGCGACGCTCGCCCACACGGCGGCGATCTCCTCAAGGACCTGGAGGTAGACCTCGTAGGGCTGGTCGCCGCCGCCGTACTCCTCGGGGTACGGCAGGCTGAGCAGCCCGGCCCGTCCGAGAGTGCGGAAGACATCGCGGGGGAAGCGGCCCTCGGCCTCCGCCTCGGCGACGCGCGGTGCCAGCTCCTTCTCGGCCAGCTCACGCGTCAGGGCGATCAGGTCGACGGCTTCCGGTGCGGGGAGCGTGCGGGTCGCGGGCATGGGGCGTCCTCGGGGGTGCGGTCCCGCGCTGCGGGATTTTGATACGCCAGGCGATACAAGAGTATCGTTTTTGGTACCGCTCGGCCACGGGTCGACGCCACCTCCGTGCCGGGTGCCGAGTCCCGGAGGTAAGGGAGGGAGGCAGGGGGGTGGGCGCGGGGGTTCTCAGGGGGACGCGGGGGTTTTCAGGGGGAGGGGATTCAGGGGGAGACGGCGTGCACGATGAGGGACGCCAGTTCGGCGTACGCCTCGGCGTCGCTCAGCCCCGTGCGCGCGGCCACCTCGCCGCGCTGGATCTCCTGCATGGTGGCCGCGACGACCTCGCCGACGAACGCGGCGTGGACGTCACGGAAGGCACCCGCGGTGACGCCGTCCGCGATGAGCTGCCTGATCCTGGCCGCGGCGAGACGCGTATTGGCCTCGTACACCTCACGGGCCGGTTCGAATCCGGCCATGTCGTCCAGGAACCGCCGGGACAGCGGCCTGAGCTGCTGTGCGACCGCGTTCAGGTAGACGACCACGCGCTCGGAGGGGGCGGAGGTGTCGGCGACCTGCTTCTCGACGGACTGCGCGGCCTCACGGAAGTAGTGCTTCACCGCCTCGCGCACCAACTCCTGCTTGCTGCCCGCTAGCTGGTACAGCGTGGTCTTCGAGCAGCGCAGCCGCTCGGTCAGCTCGTCCAGCGTGAAGGCCGCGAACCCCTCCGCCACCAGCAGCGCGACAAGCCGTTCGAGCAGGTCGGTCTGGCGCGCTGTGCGGCGAGTGGACGGCATGATCTCAGCGTAACCGCTCCTCCGCGGCGGCGACCGTCGCCCCGGGAGGGGTGCGGAGGGAGGCCGGGCGTGGTCCGCGTATCGCCCGCGTCGAGAGGCGGGCTGCCCCTCAGGGCTGCCCCTCAGGGCGGGCCCTCGGCGGACGCCGGTGCGTCGCCCGGCGCGGGGGCGGATGCGGGGTCCGGCGGGCCGAGGGTGTCCGGCTCGGGGAGCCCTTGCACGTCGACTCCCCGCACCTGCGCCAACTCGTTTTTGAGCGCGGCGAGTTAGTCTCCACCCGCCATGTGCGTGGTGAGTTCCTCCAGGGTCACGTCGTCGCGGTCGGCGCCGAGTTCGAGGGTGCCGAGCCGGAGCACGCTGAAGTGGTCGCCGACCATATAGGCGTGGTGCGGGTTGTGGGTGATGAAGATGACGCCGAGGCCCCGGTCCCGGGCGGCGGCGATGTGCTTCAGGACGACGCCGGACTGTTTGACACCGAGCGCGGCGGTCGGTTCGTCCAGGATGAGGACGCGCGCGCCGAAGTGCACCGCCCGCGCGATCGCCACGGACTGGCGCTGGCCGCCGGAGAGCGTGCCGACCGGCTGGTCGAGATCGTCCAGGGCGATGCCCATGCCGCGCAGCTCCTCGTCCGCGGTCCGCTTCATCCGCGCGATGTCGAGCCGGCGAACGGGCCAGGGTCCCTTCGTCAGTTCCGAGCCGAGGAAGAAGTTCCGCCACACCGGCATCAACGGCACCGTCGCCAGGTCCTGGTAGACGGTGGCGATGCCCTTCGCCAGCGCGTCGCGCGGGGTGTTGAAGCGCACCGCCTCGCCGTCCACGAGGAACTCGCCCTCGCTGTGCTGGTGCAGCCCCGAGACGATCTTTATGAGGGTGGACTTGCCGGCGCCGTTGTCCCCGAGGACGCACGCCACCCGGCCGGGGTGGACGGTCAGCGAAACCCCGTGCAGCGCACGGATGTTGCCGTACGACTTTCCGGCGCCGCGCAGTTCGACGATCGGGCCGGTGTCCTTCGCGGGAGAGGCGTCGGTGAGGGGAGCGTCCGCGGTCGCGGGTCCGTCTGCTGACATGGCGCGCTTCACCTCCGGGCCGCCGTGCGGCGCACCAGCAGATTGACGAGCGTGGCGCCGAGCAGCATCACGCCGAGGAAGGCCTTGAACCAGTCGGGGTTCCAACCCGCGTACACGATGCCCTGGTTGACCATGCCGAACATGAAGGCGCCGAAGACCGGGCCGATCGCGGAACCGTAACCGCCGGTGAGCAGACAGCCGCCGATCACCGCCGCCGCGATGTAGATCAGCTCCTGGCCCACGCCCTCGCCGGACTGCACGGTGTTGAAGGAGAACAACTGGTGCATGCCGACGAACCAGGCGCCGAAGCCGACCGCCATGAACAGCGTGATCTTGGTGAAGGTGACCGGGACGCCGACCGCCCGGGCGCTGGCCTGGCACGGGATACAAGTCCCTGTCACACCCGGATGTCAAGACTTTGTTAAGACATCATTTCAGGCACAGGTCCGGATGTCCGTACAAGGATGGGTGCTGCCCTCGTGCCCTCTCGCGAAAACGGGTACGGGTATCCCTGGCGCCACACCCGCACCGGCGTCGCGTCCCACGTGGCGTCGCCCCCGCACCGGCATCACCTCCGCACCGGCGTCGCCCCCCGTACGGCGTCGCCCCACCCCTTCGTGCATTCGTACAGGAGCCCCTGGATGACCATCACGTACCATCTGCCCGCCGGGAAGTCCCGCACCGGCGCCTACGCCGTCGACGTCTCGCCCGCCTCGGCCGGCTGGGAGCACTCGGCCCTGCGGGTGCTGGAGCTGCCGCCCGGCGGCAGGCACGCGTTCGGGACCGGCGACAGCGAGTGGATCGTGCTGCCGCTCGCGGGCGGCTGCGCCGTCACCGTCGACGGCGAGACCTTCCCGCTGACCGGACGGACCGGCGTGTTCGAGGGCGTGACCGACTTCGCGTACGCCCCCCGAGACGCCGAGGTCGCGATCTCCTCACGCGACGGCGGCCGGTTCGCGCTCGCCGGCGCCCGTTGTGCCCGCCGGCTGCCCGCCCGGTACGTTCCCGCCACCGCCGTTCCGGTCGAGCTGCGCGGGACGGGTTCCTGTTCGCGGCAGGTCAACAACTTCGGCGCGGCGGACGTCTTCGACTGCGACCGGCTCATCGCCGTCGAGGTGATCACCCCCGGCGGCAACTGGTCCTCGTACCCGCCGCACAAGCACGACGAGCACCGGCCCGGCGAGGAATCCGAGCTGGAGGAGATCTACTACTTCGAGTTCGCCGCCCACGGGGACACCCCCGGCCTCGGCTACCAGCGTGTCTCGCCCTCCGGCCAGGGCACCGGCACCGACGTCCTCGCCGAGGTCCGTGACGGCGACGTCGTCCTCATCCCGGACGGCTGGCACGGCCCCTCGATGGCCGCGCCGGGCCACCACATGTACTACCTCAACGTCATGGCGGGCCCGGGTCCGGACCGCGCCTGGCTGATCCGCGACCACCCCGACCACGCCTGGATCCGCTCCACCTGGCCCGAACAGCCCGTCGACCCGCGCCTGCCCCTCTACACCGCCCCCCAGAGCCCCTGACGGGCACGCCCGCGAGAGCGATTCCAAGTGACCGGCCAACCGGCCAACCGGCCAACCGGCCAACCGGCCAAGCGGCCAACCGGCCAACCGGCCAATCGGTCCACCGGGCCCCAGCCCCCAGCGCTCAGCCCAGCTTCTTCAGCAGTTCCGTGGCGAGCGGGGCGGCGGAGGCCGGGTTCTGGCCGGTCACGAGGTTGCGGTCGACGACGACCTTCGGGGCCCACGCCTCGCCCTCCTGGAAGTCGACGCCCGCTTCGACCAGGCGGTCCTGGAGCAGCCACGTCGCCTTGTCCGCGAGCCCGGCCTGCGTCTCCTCGGCGTTGGTGAAGGCCGTGACCCGGTAACCCGCGAACGCGTTGGAACCGTCCTCCCGGGTCGCCGCCAGCAGGGCCGCCGGGGCGTGGCAGACGACACCGAGCGGCTTGCCCGACTCCAGCGCCGCGGTGAGCAGCCTGCCCGAGTCGGTGTCGACCGACAGGTCCTCCATCGGGCCGTGGCCGCCCGGGTAGAACACGGCGTCGTAGCCGGCGAGGTCCACGCCCGACAGCTTGACCGGCTTCTTCAGCTCGGCCATGGACGCGACGGTGCGCGCGACCCGGTCGGCGCCCTCCTGACCGCCGTTGAACTCCGGCGCCAGGCTCCCCTGGTCCATCGGCGGCTCGACACCGTCCGGCGTGGCCACGACCACGTCGTGTCCGGCCGCCTTGAACGCCTCGTAGGGGGCCGCCGCCTCCTCGGCCCAGAACCCGGTGGGGTGGCGGGTGCCGTCGGCGAGTGTCCAGTGGTCGGCGCCGGTCATCACGAAAAGGATTGTCGACATGGTGCGTCCTTCCAGGCGTGCGGATCAGGTGGCCCCGGGGTCTTCGCGGTCCTCGCGGTCCTCGCGGTCGGGGTCCACGCGGGGCTACGGGTGCCCATCCAGGTGATCCGCACACGGATCGCCGGGCCGTCCGAAGCGGTTGCCCTCTCGACCGTAGGCGCGCGGGAGGCGGGAGACCAACGGTGGGGCCCGGGAAGCCGGGGGTCGACGGGGGCTCGGGAGCGGGAGGCCGGCGGGGAGCGGGGGAGAGGGCGTGAGGGGCGCCTGAGGGGCTGCCCGCGGCCCCGGACACGGGATGCTGCCCGTGCCGCCGGACGCGAGGTGCTGCCTGTGCCGCCGGACGCGAGGTGATGCCTGTGCGGGCCGACGCGCTAGCGCGGTACGGCCGCCCGACGCTCCAGTACGAGCAGCGCCCGCTCCGCCCAGGCGATGTTCGCCTGCTCGAAGGCGCGTCCGCCCAGCAGGGTGAGATACGGGCCGACGCGCCCGGCGGTGGCGAGGTACTCCTCCTCGGTCCGCCCGTCGAGCAGGCGTGCGCCGATCCGGTCGTAGTGCGCCAGCTTGGCCCGCGCCCCCTCCAGCCGCTCGGCGATCGCCGCGCGCACGGCGTCGGCGTCACCCTCGTCGAGCGCGTACACCTTCACCATCAGCTCGTCGCGCAGGGCCGTCGGGCGGGCGGGGGCGGCGGTGAACGCGGCCAGGGTGTCGAGCCCCGCCGCCGTCAGGGAGAACACCCGTTTGTTGGGCCGGCGTTCCTGGCGCACCAGCCGGGCTTCGATGAGCCCCTCGGACTCCATGCGGTCCAGCTCCCGGTAGAGCTGCTGCGGGGTCGCCATCCAGAAGTTGGCCACCGACGCGTCGAAACCCTTGGCCAGGTCGTACCCCGACGCCTCGCCCTCCAGGAGCGCGGCCAGAACCGCGTGTCGCAATGCCATCCCCCCAGGCTAGACGGCACGCACAGGCGCGACTAATCTGATCCGCACCTAATCAATTAGTTGAGTATGGAGGTGGGCGCGATGAACGCGTTCCGCAAGGCCGTGGAGGCCGGGGATCTCACCGCGGTCGAGGAACTCCTCGCCGACGATGTCGTGTTCACCAGCCCCGTCGCCTTCAAGCCCTACCCGGGCAAGCCGATCACCGCGGCCATCCTCCGGGGTGTCTGGCGCGTCTTCAGCGACTTCCGCTACCTCCGTGAGATCGCCGGAGCCGACGGCCGCGACCACGCGCTCGTGTTCACCGCCAAGGTGGGCGACAAGGAGATCAACGGCTGCGACTTCCTGCACTTCGACGAGGACGGCCTGATCGACGAACTCACCGTCATGGTCCGCCCGTTGTCGGCGGCGCAGGCGCTCGCCGCGGCGATGGGCGCGGAGTTCGAGCAGATCTCCCGGGAGGCGGCGGGCGCGTGAGCCCCGGCTCTGGCGCCGTTTGAACCGACTCCGCGCGGCTACCTGGTTGTTGTGACTTCTACGACATCCCAGCAGGAACTCTTCCGCTTCCTGGAGGACCGCTTCGCCTGCGCCCAGGCGTGCAGCGAATGCGCCCGGGCCTGCGCGCTGCGCGCGAGCCTCATGAATCCCGACGGGCCCGAGGAACAGGACCTGGTACGCCGCAAGGGCGTGCTGTGCGCGGAGGTCTGCGAGGCGACCTGCCACCTGCTGTCCCGGCAGAGCGGACCGGACGAGAGCGAGATGCGGGCCCAGTTGGAGTGGTGCCGGGCCGTCTGCCTGGAGTGCGCGGACGTCTTCGACACCTTCCCCGGCGCGGAGGGCTCGGCCAAGACCTGCCGTGAGTGCGCCCAGGCCTGCGCCGACTTCCTGGCCACGCTCCGCTGAACCCGGGGAGCGCCCACTCGGTGCCGGTCGGTGCCGGTCGGTGCCGGTCGGTGCCGGCTTGCTCGTAGCCTCGCGCGGAACGCCGGCCCGCGTCCGATGAACTCCGGCCCGCGTCCGCTCAGGCCCGCCCCTCCAACGGCCGTCCCGCGCGCACGTTCCAGCGTCCCGCGCGTCCGCTGAACTCCGTGGCGGTGAGCGGAGGGACGTCGAGCCGCCAGAACGCCGACTCCGGCGCCCCCAACGCCCGTACCACCAGGGCCCGTACGACCTCGGGTTCCACCACCGCGACGAGTCTGCCGCCGAGTTCGGCGGCCGAGTCCAGGCAGCCGGCGACCCGGTCGCAGAACTCCCGCACCGAGTCTCCGCCGTGCGGCGCGGACAGCGGGTCGGCGAGCCAGCGCGCGACCGCCTCCGGCTCCGCCGCGCTCACCTCGCCCAGCGTGGACCCGCGCCAGCGGCCCACCTGCAGACCGGCCAGCTCCGGCACCTCCGTGGCGCCGTCCAGGCCGAGCCCCTGCGCGGTCTGCCGGCAGCGCACGGTGGGGGAGAGCCACACCCGGTCGCCGCGCGGCACCGCGCCCGCGTCGGCGGCGGCCCGGACGGCCCGCAGACCGGAGGCGTCCACCGGACTCCCGTCGTCGAAGCGGGCCTCGCGCAGCGCCTCACTGACCGCCGCTGAGACCAGCGTCACTCGGCTCGTCATGCCATCACTCTCATGTGTCGTCGTGGCCCGCGATCACAAGGGCCCCTGTCCGGCAGGGGCGTTACCGCGCCGGCCGCCGACCACCGTCCGTCAGTCGGCCAGGCGCCGAGCACTGACCACCGTCGGCCAGTCGGCCAAGCGTCGACCACCGTCCACCGACCACCGTTCACCGACCGCCAGCCGGCCCGGCCGCCCCCGTCGCGTCACCCTAAGTCCCCCGGCCCCAACCCCGTCACGCACCCTCCCGGCGCGTCCCGAACCACCTCCCCGCGTCATCGCCATTCCCAATTTCTGGAACACGTTCTACGGTGTGCGCCGTCAGGTCGGGCCAGATCCTGTCGGGAAGGCAAGGGAGGCGCCGTGCATCTCGAATACACGCCGGAGCAGCAGCGGTTGCGGACCGAACTGCGGGACTACTTCGCCGAGTTGGTGCCGGACAACGCCTACGCGCGCTACGGCGACCCGGCGGCCCAGAAGCGCTTCTACCGCGCGACCGTCCGACGGCTCGGCACCGACGGCTGGCTCGGCGTCGGCTGGCCCGAGGAGTACGGCGGTCGCGGCCTGAGCCCGATGGAACAGTTCATCTTCTTCGACGAGGCCGCTCAGGCGGGCGTACCGCTGCCGCTGATGGCCCTCAACACCGTCGGCCCCACGATCATGCAGTTCGGCACCGACGAGCAGAAGGCCCACTTCCTGCCGAAGATCCTCTCCGGAGAGATCGACTTCGCCATCGGCTACAGCGAACCGGACGCCGGAACCGACCTCGCCGCCCTGAAGACCAAGGCGGTCCGGGAGGGCGACGAGGAGACCGGCCACTACACCGTGAACGGCCAGAAGATCTGGACCACCAACGGCGACACCGCCGACTGGGTGTGGCTCGCGGTCCGCACCGACCCCGACGCCCCGCCCCACAAGGGCATCACCATGCTCCTCGTCCCGACCAGCGACCCCGGCTACTCCTGCACCCTCATCAACACGCTCGCCTCGCACGACACCACCGCGAGCTACTACGAGAACATCCGCGTCCCCGCCACCCACCGGGTCGGCCGGGAGAACAAGGGCTGGCGGCTGATCACCAACCAGCTCAACCACGAACGCGTCACCCTCGCCGCCCACGGCACCATGGCCATCCGCGCCCTGCACGACGTCCAGCGCTGGGCCATGGAGACCAAACTCGACGACGGCCGCCGCGTCGTCGACCTCCCCTGGGTCCGCCGGAGCCTCGCCCGCACGCACACCCGCCTCGACGCCATGAAACTGATGAACTGGCGGATGGTGAACGCCGTCCAGGAAGGCACCCTCACCCCGCAGGACGCCTCCGCCGTCAAGGTCTACGGCTCCGAGGCCCGCCGGGACGCCTACGCCGCGCTCATGGAGATCGTCGCCGCGCCCGGCGTCCTCAAGGAAGGCTCCGCGGGCGCCGTCCTGCACGGCGAACTCGAACGCGGCTACCGATCCGCGGTGATCTTCACCTTCGGCGGCGGCAACAACGAGATCCAGCGGGAGATCATCGCCTGGATCGGCCTGGGAATGCCCCGGGTGCGGCGCTAGCCGGCGGCCGTTTCAGGCTAAAGGGTGTTGCAGAGGGCTCCGATCCGGGCCTTTTCCCTGCAGGGGTGGGGTGTTGAGGGCTGAGCTGTTGTGGGTGGAGACGTTCACGGGTCTGCGGATGCGGCATGGGGCAGCTCGCGCCGCTGTTCGGCTGCTCACCGGCGCCGGTGAGCCGGGTCATCCAGCGGCTGCGCTCGCTGCTCGCGATCGAGCCGGCGGCACGTCCGGCCGAGGCGATGGACCGGTTGTGGGATCGTGGACGGAACCTTGATCCCGGTCCGCGACGCAAGAGCGGAGCGTCCTCACGCAATCACCGATTCTCGGCGGACGTTCAGGTCATCATCGACGCTGAAACCAAGCTGGTGATCGCGGGGGCCCGGCCGATGCCGGGCAACACCGCTAACGCCAAGGCCTGGCGGGGTTCGGGCCTGGTCGCCGTTTGCGAGGGCGTGTCAGTACTGGCTGACGGCGCCTACATCAACACCGCGCTCGTCGTCCCGCACCGCAAACGCCCCGGCAGAACCCTGCCGGAGGGCAAGGAAAGGGACACCGCCGAACACCGCAAGATCCGGGCCCGCATCGAACACGCCTTCGCTCGCATGAAGCACTACAAGATCCTGCGTGACTGCCGGCAACGCGGCACCGGCCTCCATCACGCGGTCCAGGCCGTCGCCCACATGCACAACCTCGCCCCGGCAGCGTGACCAGGCCAGCCCGGAACCGGCCCCGCCCTGCCGAGACACGACCTTCTGCAACACGCTTCAAGCGCTGTCCCGTAGCTACAGGTGCCGCAGACTTTGGCTGCTTTCCCTAGTGCCAGTCGCCACCGCGCCGGACGACTACGACCTTGTCCGCTCGGTGGACGATCTGGCCGGTCTGATCACCGTTGACCAGGGCGGTGCGCAGGCACTGGTATTGGCGACGATCCGGCGACCAGCTGTCTTCTGCCCGAGTATCGGGCCTTCCTGCGGGGGCTTGCGGCTGACTGCGAGGACGAGCTGAGGGCGGCGGCCCGGTTGCACTGCCCGCCGGTCGCTGGAGGATCCGAGCCACCCATACCAAGGCGGACGAAGATATGACGACACCAGTGCCGGGATACCCGCCTTCGGTGATGGTCTTGCCGACGGCCCGCCTTCACACCGGATTCTCCCCAATGTCTTGCAGTTATTGCGGTTGCCCGGCAGGGGTCGGCCGACTGGGACGACGAGGCGGGTGTCGCCATCAATGGCGACCTGGTGGTTGGTGGAGTACCGGTAGCTCTCGGACTGTTCGGCCGCCGCGTGGTCGCGGGTGGGAACCAGGGTGCCGTCCACGATGAGCAGGGTGTCCTTGGCCCGAAGCGAAGTCGGGGCAAGTCAGCGTGAGAAGGGAGGTCAACCTGATCGATGAGCCGGTCAACCCCGGACTTCGAGATCCCGAACAGCGGAGCCAGTTGGCGCATCGTCAAGTTCGTGTGCCAGTAAGTCGTGACCAGTAGCACCCGGTCTTTCAGCGACAGGCTCCCCGGCCGGCCCCGAGGCACGGCATCAGCTCCTTCGCGGCGCGCGCGGTGACCAACGTTCGGAAACAGCGCAAGCTCAAGCCGGTGAACGGGCCTGTCCAAGACGGCTCCAATGCCGTAATCGCACCAGTCACATCGAGATCATTTCACTTGTGGTCAGCCGTTACGGGGGAGTCCCTAGGTTTCCGGGCTCGTTGACGTTCCGCACGGAGATCGTGCGGAACGGGGAATCGAGGCTTCTCCTTCCTGTCGACGCGCCAACCCCACGCGTCGACAGTCGAGTTGGTTGAAGGCGCCGAAGAGCAGAGCCCAACCGTGGTACTCGAAGAGCGGTGTGGCCGTGTCGTAGCCGGCCCACGTCGCACACAGCGTCGTTTCGGAGCCGTCCTGCCGCAAGGTGTGTGCCGTGGGGCGTTGTCCGTCTCCCGCCCAATCAGTCGCGCAGTGTGGCCAGTTCACCCTGCCCACTCCTGCCCATTGCGGACAGATGGCACCTTGCCGACACACATAAGCGGGGTATAGTCTCACTTACGAAGCGGGGTAAAGTCCGTATAGGGATCGGGCGTTGCCGTGTCCCCGTCGGGCGCTCTGTCCGACGGGCTGGTCGCTCCCCTGCCCGTACCCCGCAGGCTCGTTGTTCCTGTTATCACTGACCCCCTTAGGAGTCCTCATGGCCGGCATCACACCCGCCGAGCGCACCCGCTTAGGCGTCAGCACCGACGCATCCATAACGCCCGAAGTCAGCGGTACGGGCGCCTACTTGTTCGACAACGACACGGTCGAGGCGGCCGAGCAGGTCCGGCTGCTGGCCGAGGCGTTCGACGGTCACACCACCGCGGTTCTGGAGAACCTGGGCGTGGCCGACGACTGGCAGTGCCTCGACCTCGGCCCTGGGGCCGGAACCATCTCCGCCTTCCTGGCCGATCAGCTCGGACCGGCCGGTCACGTCACCGTCATCGACGAGAAGCCTCAGCACGTGAGGCCGCACGAACGCATCACGGTGGTCACCGGGGACATCGCCGCGACCGACTTCGGTCGGGAGCGATTCGACCTGATCCACGCCCGGCTGCTGTTCATGCACCTGCCGCAGCGCGAAGAAGTGATGATGAGGGCCGCGGCCGCTCTCAAGCCCGGTGGCACGCTGGTTGTTTCCGACTGCGACGCCAGCCACTACGACGAAATGCTCACGGCGGCTCCGCCAGGTGTCTCCGAGGCATTCGTCGCCTTCCAGGGTGCGCTGACCGGCATCGGCGTGAGCACCGGAATGGATCCCGTCTGGGCGCGGCGCATCCCCGCGGCGATGCGCGCCGCCGGACTCGGCGACATCACCACGCAGGTGTTCAACCGGCTCTGGGCCGGTGGCGAGGCGGCCATGCTGCTGTACGCGTGTATCAGCCGCCAGCTCGAAGACGGGCTGCTCGCGCGGGGTGTGGACCTCGCCGCGCTCGAGACCTTGCGCAAGGCGACGCGGGACCCGAACGTGTGGGCCTACTCATGGCCGATGTACACCGGTGTCGGTGTCCGTCCCGCCGCCTGAATCGGCGTCCGCCCCGAAGGTTTCGCCGAGGTCGAGCCATCGCGCACGGTTCGCCGGCGCCTTCCCACCGAAGGAATGAGGATCGGAAGTTGGACGCCTTACTTGCCCTGACGGATTCGGAAAGATCCCAACTGGCCGAGAAGCTGAAGAACATCGATGCCAGCCCTTACGACGATTACCCGTCCTTCAGAAATCTCGTTTCCGGGCTGATAGCCGACGGCGGTGTCCCCGCCCGGCTGATGCGGGCCGCTGAGAAGATCCGAAGCGACCGATCCGGAGGCGTCGCGGAGGCACACGTCCTGAGCAACTGCCCTGTTGATGAAGACCTTCCGGATGTCGGCAACGACGACCCCTCCGCGGAGAAGAAGAAGAGAAAAACCACGTTCGTGGGAGAGGGCTTCCTGGAACTCCTGGGCCAGATCACCAGGACGCCCCTGTTGTCCTACGCGAACCGGTTCGGTGGCGACTTCTTCATCGACGTCATCGCGATCAACAAGTACCTGGGAATGCAGACCGGATACAACGGCGGCGAGGTGGTCTTCCATAACGACCGCACGGCTCATCCCGTCCGCGCCGACTACATCACGCTCCTGGGAATGCGGTGCCCGGACCACGACCTGGTCTACACCGGCTTCGTCTCCGGGCGTCGACTGGTCGCCGAACTGTCGCCGCAGACGCGACAGGTGCTGCGAAAGCCCTACTACGTCACGCCGTTCGACGTCGTCTCCAAAGACGTGAACGCCGCTCTCGACAGCGTGTCCGCGCACCCGATCCTCAGCGGCCGGTCAGCATTGCGCTACCTCGACACGCACACCACGACCGCGGCGGACGCGCCGGTCGAGGCCAAGGACGCCCTGCTGGCGCTGAAGAACGCGCTCACCCGGGTTCCCAAGGAACGGCACCGGATGAAAGAGGGCGACGTGCTCACGTTCGCCAACCAGAACGGCCTCCACAACCGCGAGCAGATCGAGATCAGCGACGCCCAGAAGGCACTCGGCCGGTGGCTGCTCAAGACCTACGCGTTCGCCGACCAGGCTTCGGCCGACGCCCACCGCGACGCGTGGATCGACGGGGTCCCCGGCAGAGTCGGCGACTGACGGCCATCCCCTTTCGGCGGCCACCACGCACCCCGCTCGGCGAAGTACCGCTCGCGACGCCACTCCGCGACGAGTCCCGCGGAATCCCATGACGCCGGCGAACTCCCGTACCTCCGGCGGACTTTCGTGGGGGAGTGTCGCCCACCCCTTGCTTCGCCGCACCCTTCTTCCTCCACCGATGGAGTACTCAATGAGCAGCAATCGGACCCCGCGCCGTATCGGCATCTTCGACACGACGCTGCGCGACGGCGAACAGGCTCCCGGAAACGCCATGTCCGCCGCTGACAAGCTGGAACTGGCGCTACGCCTCGAAGCCGTCAACGTGGATGTCATCGAGGCGGGATTTCCCGCCTCCTCGCCCAGCGACTTCGAAGCGACCCGGATGGTCTCGGACGCGCTCACCCGGGCGCAGGTGTCGACCCTGGCACGGGCACGCAGGGACGACGTCGAAACCGCGGTCCAAGCCGCGGGAAGCCGACGTCACGTCCTGCAGATCCTGGGCACCGGCAGTGACGTCCACCTTCGGCACAAACTCGGCATTACCCGGCAGCAGGCCATCGACGACGCGGTGGACGCCGCCAAGTTCGCCACCTCGCTCGGAGTGGAGACCGTGTCGGTGGGGATCGAGGACGCCACCCGCGGAGACGTCGACTACCTCCGACAACTCACCGAACGGGTGGCAGAGGCCGGAGCCCGCTACATCCCGGTCGCCGATACGTCCGGGTGCGCGACCCCTGAGGAGTTCGGCGAGCTGATCGCCAAGATCCGCACGTGGGCGCCTGCCCCGGTGCGCATCGGCCTCCACTGCCACAACGACTTCGGCCTCGCGACCGCGAACGCCATCGCCGGACTGCAGGCGGGGGCCGACGACGTCCAGGTCACCGTAGGAGGAATCGGCGAGCGAGCCGGTAACACCGCACTGGAGGAGATCTGCGCACTCCTCGCCTACAAGAGCGACCAACTGGGCCTGTTCACCGACGTCGATGTCACCGCCATCTTCGCCGTTTACAACCGTCTCCGTGAAATCATCCGCTTGGAAGAACCCCGCAACAAGGCCATCTTCGGCAAGTACGCCTTCGGTACGGCGGCGGGCATTCACCAGGCGGGCATGCTACGCAACCCGGCAACGTACGAATATGTCGAACCCGCTCGCTTCGGCAGGGAACGCACCCTGCTGATCAGCAGGCACTCCGGCCGGGCGGTGCTCCGGCACCTGCTCGCCGAACTGGGCCTGCCGGTCGACACGGACACGGTGGACGAGATCTACCGCGTGTACATCGCGGAACGTGTCGAGAGCGACTGCGAGGACCTCTCGGTGCTCCGCCGGCGCCTGGAAGCCGACCTGATTTCCCACTGAGCGAACCGACGACCACCGCACGCGCTGATGGCCATGGAGTGGCCTGCCGGGTACCGGGCCGTTCGCCCGCCCTGCAGGCCGCCCGGTCGTTGGGCGCCGTGCAACGAAAAGGGAGGCACTACGTGTCGCAGTCAACGAGCCGCACAGGCCCGGTGGCGTCAGCGCGGACCCTCGCCGAGAAGATCTGGTCGGACCATGTGGTGCGCCCTCTCGAACACGGCGACGATCTGCTCTATATCGACCTGCACGTGCTGCACGAGGTCAACACCCCTCGCGCCTTCGACGACCTCCGGGCCTCGGGACGGACCGTCCGCCGCCCGGATCTCACCCTGGCCGTGGAGGACCACAACACACCCACCAGAGACGACGCGCTGGAGGACCTGGCGGGCATGCGGCAGCGCCGGCTCATCCGCGCCAACTGCGCCGAATTCGGCATCCAGTTGCATCGTCTGGGCGATGCCGACCAGGGAATCGTGCATGTCATCGTGCCCGAACTCGGCCTGGCCCGGCCGGGTATGACGATCGTCTGCTGCGATTCACACACGTCGACCCTGGGCGCCCTCGGCGTGCTGGCCTTCGGAATCGGCACGGGCCACGTCGAGCATGTCCTCGCCACGCAGACCCTTCCCCTCCACCGGCCGAGGGATCTGGCCGTCGAGGTTTCCGGTGCGCTGCCGGACGGCGCGACTGCCAAGGACCTGGCGCTCACGCTGATCGCTCAGATCGGCACGGGTGGCGGCCAGGGCGCCGTCATCGAGTATCGAGGTGAAGCCGTCCGTGGCTTGTCCATGGAAGCGAGGATGACGCTCTGCAACATGAGTATCGAGGCCGGCTCGCGGGCGGGACTGATCGGCGTGGACGACATCACCGTCGACTACCTCCGCGCGCGGGCGCAGGCTTCGGGGGCCGACGCACACCTGGCGGACGCCGATCCCCGGTGGCGCGAGATGAGAAGTGACGAGGACGCGCGGTTCGACGACATCGTCTCCCTCGACGCGTCAAGGGTCCGCTCCCGGGTCTCGTGGGGAACCAACCCCGCGCAAAATCTCCCGCTCGACGCCCGCGTTCCCGCCAAAGCGGACTTCGCCACGGAGCAGGAGTGGGCGTCGGCCCAACGAGCCCTGGAATATATGGATCTGCGGCCGGGCCAGTCGATGCGTGACATCGAAGTGAACACGGTCTTCGTCGGCTCGTGCACCAACGGACGGATCGAGGACCTCCGCGAAGCCGCATCCGTCCTGGCCGGCCGCAAGGTCGCCGAAGGCGTCCGCATGCTGATCGTCCCGGGTTCCGCGGCAGTCCGGCGCCAGGCCGTGGCAGAGGGCCTGGACCAGGTGTTCGGTGCCGCTGGTGCCGACTTCCGCACGGGGGCCGGCTGTTCGATGTGCTGTGGGCTCAACGAAGACCGCCTCGCGCCCGGCGAACGAGCCGCATCCACCAGCAACCGCAACTTCGAGGGACGCCAGGGCAAGCAGTCGCGAACCCACCTCGTCTCCCCGCAGGTCGCCGCCGCCACCGCCGTCACCGGCCGCATCACCGCACCGGACGAACTATGACCGAGACGCCCGTCCACATCGGGACCGCCGTTCCTCTGCGGCGCGACAACATCGACACCGACCAGCTCTCCCCGGCACGGTTCGTGCCCTACTTCCGGCCGCACGGCTACGCGAACATGCTGTTCGCGGACTGGCGCACAGATCCCGAGTTCGTACTCAACCGGCCTGAATACCAAGGGGCGACGGTTCTCGTCGCAGGCCGCGATTTCGGAACCGGGTCGTCGCGAGAGTCCGCCGTCTGGGCCCTGCGGAGCGCCAACTTCGATGTGGTCATCGCCGGCGGCTTCGGCGACATCTTCCGGGCCAACGCCACGACCCGCGGGCTCTGGACGATCGAGGTCGACCAGGACGTCATCGAACATCTGTGGGGCGAGGTCGAGGCGGATCCATGGCTTCCCGTCAGGGTCGATTTGGCCGCACGGCGCCTCGCCTTCGGAGCCTCGGAACGCCAGTTCCGCATCGACGAGCCGTTGCTCCGCCGTCTGATCGAACCGGGCGACCAGATCACCGAGACGCTCGTCCACGTCGCCGCCATAGAAGCATTCGAGTCGAGAAGGACCGCACGATGAATTCCCCGAAGAGCCTCGCGGAACGTCCCCGCCTCTCCCCGGCGTGCGCGATGACGGGCCGGAGGCCGGCGAGATGACCAGGATCGGGATCATAGGCGGTGGCCCACGGGCGATGAGCGTTCTGGAGCGGCTCGCCGCCCGGATGACGGCCACAATCGAGCCGGTCGAGATCTACCTCATCGACTCCGTGCAGGTCGGCTGCGGGCGAGTGTGGCGTACGGATCAGCCTGACTGGTTCCTCATGAACACGGTGGCAGGCGAGATCACCGCCTTCTCCGGACCACCGGACTCCGGCCCGCCCCGGCCCGGAGCCGGCCCCTCGTTCGCGCAATGGTGGGACCTGGCCGACCCGGGCCGAACACACGCCAACGACTACGCCCCGCGCAGCCTCTACGGTCGCTACCTGCTTTTCCTCCTCGCCCGCATCGAAGAGGCGCTGCCGCCGTCGGCCTTGCTGCACGGCCTCACCGCGCGGGTGGACGACCTCCACAAGGAAGCGGACGGCGGGTACCGCCTCACCCTGCATGACGGGGCGGAGATCCACGTCGACCAGGCGGCCATCGTCACCGGCCACGGTCATCCGCGCCTTGCCGGGCCTCTGCTGGAGTTACAGCGCTTCGCAGACACGCACGCTGATCTGCTGTTCATTCCCGGCGACTCGGCCGCGGACATGCCGCTGTCCGACATCGCCCCTCGCGGCAAGGTCGGCGTCATCGGAATGGGCCTGACCTTCTACGACGTCGTGGCCGCACTCACTGTCGGACGCGGAGGGACGTTCCACGGAGCACCGCGGAACCTGCGCTACTCCGCCAGTGGGAGAGAACCACTGCTCTACGCCGGCTCGCGCAGCGGATTCCCCCAACCGAGCCGCGGCCGCAACCAGAAGCCGGCGGCCTTCCAGTACCAGCCCGTCTTCTTCACGGAGGCACTTGTCCGCCGTGACGCGGGCACCGGCCAACTCGACTTCCACCGGCACCTGCTGCCCCGGCTGATGGCGGAGGTCGACTTCGTCCACCTCGCCGCCATCCTGCGCGAACGCTTCGGACCCGCTCGCGCAGACGAGTTCACCGCTCGGATCCGGGCGGCGGACGGCACGCGTCTTTCCGTACTGACGGAGTGCGCGGCCGAATTCGGCCTGACCGATCGGGCCGGCCTCGACTTCGACGCCCTCGCCCTCCCATTCGCCCATCGGGCGTTCACCAGCCAGGCCGCCTTCGAAAGAGAACTCGTGTCCGCCCTGGACGCCGACCTGTCCGAGGCTGAACGCGGCAACGTGGACTCCCCGGTCAAGGCCGCCCTCGATGTACTGCGAAGCCTGCGCGGGGTCATCCGGGAGCTCACCGACTTCGGCGGCCTGGAACCGGAATCGCACCGGTCGGGTCTCGTCGGCTGGTACGCACCGCGCAGTGCCTTCCTGGCCGCCGGACCGCCGCTGATCCGACTGCGTCAGACAACAGCCCTGATCAGGGCGGGCATCCTCCGCGTGGTCGGCCCCCGGACGCGGTACACGGCCGACGCGGCCACCGGGACGTTCCGCGTTTCCTCTCCACACGTGCCGGGCGCGTCCGAGACGGTCGACACCATCATCGACGCCCGGATCCCTCCTCCGGAGATCACCGCCGACACCTCCCCGCTGTCCCGGATGCTGCTGCGCCGCGGGCTCTGGCGTGAGTTCGTCAACGGCGGAACGTTCCACACCGGCGGCATCGAGGTGACCCGCTCTCCGTTCCACCCCGTAGGCGTGAACGGACAGCCAGAACGCGGCCTGTACGTGCTGGGCATCCCTGCCGAGCACTCGCGCTACTTCACCCAGGTCGTCGCCACCGGTCCCACCGGATGGAGCGAATTCATGCGTGACGCGGACGACGTGGCCCGTCACATGCTGAGGCCCGCTGAACAGCCCAAGCGTCAACCCCTGACGATCGGAACCTGACCATGCCCCGTCCGGCACTGCTTGTCCTCGACATGATCAACGAACTCGTCCATCCCGACGGGCATTACGCGCACGTCTGCCGCGACCAGGTTGCCCGGCGCCGCGTGATCGACCACACGGCGACCGCCATCGCCCGCGCCCGCTCTCTGGACATTCCCGTCATATATGTCGTGCTCGGCTACAGCGGCCACTACGAGGACTGGCCTTCGCGGTCCATCCTCTTCGGGCCGCCCGACCCCGAGCGGCGGTTCACCCTCGGCTCCTGGGGCACACAGGTACACGAGCGGCTGGCCCCCAAGCCCGGCGAGGACGTCGTCGTCAAACAGCGGGTGAGCCCGTTCCACGGAACGAACCTCGAACTCCTGCTGCGCGCGAGGAAGACCGACACGCTACTCCTGGCGGGCGTCGCCACCGACCTGGTCGTGCTCATGGCCTCGAGGGAAGCCCATGACCTGGGCTTCGCGGTGGAGATCCTGGAAGAGGCGACAGCGACGAGCGATTCCGCACTGCAGGACGCCGCACTGCTCCTGCTGGCCCGCACCGCGGTGATCAGCAGCGTCGACGCGTCACTTCCGCCCTCCCTCCCGGACGCGGCATGAAGCCTCGGCCCGCTCCGATCGCGACGTCCCTCGGGCGGTCACCGACCGTCGCCCTGCTCGACGAGGCCCAACGGCAGAAGGCCCGCGGTGTCCAGGTGTTCAATCTGAGCGGGGGTGAGCCCGACTTCCCCACTCCCGCTCACATTGTGCGACCGGCCGTCGAAGCGCTGGAGGCCGGCTTCACGCACTACACGCCGAGCCGAGGACTGCCGGAACTACGCGATGCCATCGCGGCCAAGCTGCTCGCGGAGAACGGCATCACCGCGGACCCGGAAACGGACATCGTCGTCACCCCCTCAGCCAAGCACGGGATGTTCATCGCCCTCGCCGGGGTCATCGCACCCGGGGACGAGGTCCTGGTCCCCTCTCCCGCATGGGTCAGCTACGCCCCGATGATCACCCTGCTCGGAGGGCGTCCGGTCGACGTCCCGCTCGACCCGAGTGATCAATTCACGATCACCGAGGAACAACTCACCGCCGCGGTCACCCCGCGCACCAGGGCGATCCTGGTCAACTCGCCGAACAACCCGACGGGCCGGATGCTCAGCCCCGCCGAGGCCGACGCCGTCACCCGCGTTGCCCGCGCGTACGACCTGTCCATCCTCGCGGACGAGATCTACGAGCACATCCGATACGGCGGCCGGAGTCACGTCAGCCTGGCGGCATGGCCCGGCGGTACCGGCCGGACCATCACCGTCAACGGCTTCTCCAAGAGCCACGCTATGACGGGCTGGCGGCTCGGCTATGTGGCGGGGCCGGCCGCCGTCATGCGTGAGGTGGTGAAAGTGCAGGAACACACCGTCGGCTGCGCCGCCTCCTTCGTCCAGCGGGGCGCGCTCGCCGCTTTCACCGACGAGTCCCAGGTCGCTGTGCGGGAAATGGTGGCGAGCTACGACGGCCGGCGACGGTACGTGGTCGACGCGCTCAACAAGATGTCCGGCATCGCATGTGCCGACCCGGAGGGAGCCTTCTACGTCCTGCCGGACATCTCCCGGCTCGGCTTCGGCTCGGCGCGGGAGTGCGGTGCCTGGCTACTGGAACACGCCGGTGTACTGGTCACACCGGGCAGCGCCTTCGGTCCCACTGTCGGCCAACACGTTCGTCTGTCGTTCGCCGCATCCCCGGAAACGCTGGCGACGGCGATCGAGCGGCTCGGCACGGCGCTGGCGGGAAGGGAGTTGACACAGGCGGCGGCAGCGGTAAGCCCCGCGGCCCGCTGAGGAAAGTGCTGCCTGTGGTGGGTGGTCAGGGCCTGCAGACCCGTTCGACCAGGAACTGCCAGGCCGAGCCCAGGCTCTGTTCGATCTGCGGGCCCGCATTGGTCAGCGTGTCGGCGGACAGGTACAGCAGAAGGGGCCCGTCGAGCGCGGCGGTGAGCTGGGTCGCGAGCAGGTCGAGGTCCGCGCCGTCGAGGTTCAACTGCCGCAGGAGCATCCGGATATGCATCTGGGACCCGGGCGTCTGAGCGCTGCTGGGGATGGGCTGCCGGCCGTCGAGCGCGAATCTCGCGATCTCCGTGTTCTCGATCAGCAGGCGCACCCGGGCCCGGCCGTAGGCGATCAGGCGGTCGACCGGCGGCGCGCCGGGGCCGAGTGGCGGCGGGCCGGACAGCACCCGCTCCTGTAGATCCCGCTCGATCTCGTCGAGCAGCGCACGGAAGATTCCCGCCCGGGTGCCGAAGCGCCGGAACACGGTGCCTTTGCCCAGGCCCGACCGCTCGGCCAGCGCGTCCATCGTGAGCTGATCGGGACCGGACTCGTCCAGCATGAGACGAGCGGTTGCCAGGAGATGCGCGCGGTTTCGCGCGGCGTCCGCCCGTTCCGGCCGAGGTGGTCCCCAGCTGACCGATATCCCGTTCATGGCGGTGATCCTAACAGCCATCGAGCGATACGGGGTATAGTCCGTTTACTCTGCTTGGCCGATGCGGCACCGGATGCGGCACCGGTTTGGCCCCGGCGTTCACTCCTGCGGATGCCGCCGTGAGGCGGGTGTCGGGGCCGCCGGGACGGGCTCGGTCCGCGAGGGTCGTCTCCGGGACCCCTGGGTGCCGGAGCGCACCTCCACCGAGGCCGACCCGGTACCGACCGACGGACCGGTGGGCGGTCGGGGCCGTTCGGTCACGGCGCTGCTTGATCTCGCGTCGCAGGGGCCGCGCAGCACGGCCGTCCGCATGCCGCGCACGGTCCACAACAACGGCCAGGGCGGATTCGCCGGCCTGCTGACCGAGCAGGTGCGCCGCACCGGCGTGGCCGGTTACCCCGGTGACGGAACCCAGCGCTGGCCGGCCGTGCACGCGCGCGACGCGGCGGTCCTGTTCCGCCTGGCCCTCGAGTCCGCGCCGGCCGGGACGGCCTGGCAGGCAGTCGCCGACGAGGGGGACGCGATGCGGGACATCGCGGCCGTCATCGGCCGGCGACTGAACCTGCCGGTCGAGGCGGTGCCAGAGGAGAACTTCGGCCCGTTCGGCCCGATCTTCGCCATGGATCAGCCCGCCTCCAGCGAGCACACCCGTGCTGCCCTCGGGTGGCAGCCGACCCATCCCAGCCTCCTTGCGGACCTGGAAAACATCCAGCCCTGACCGCGCCGGGGGCGGGGCACCGAGACGACCGCCCCGTCAGCGGGGGGCACCAGGTGTACCCGTCGTCAGTCCGAAGCCGCCAGCGTCGCCAGCAGGGACAGCGCCTCGGCCGTCGGGGAGTCCGGGGCCGCGTGGAGCAGCAGGGCCTCGAACTGCTGGGGGCCGGCCACCTGGAACTTCTCGACCAGCAGTTCCAGCGGGCCGACCCGTGGATGCCGTATGCGGAAGGTGGTCTCCTGCGCGGTGCGGACGTCGTGGCGGGCCCACAGACGGCGGAACCGTTCGCTCTTGAGGGAGAGTTCGCCGATCAGGGCGTGCAGGCGCTCGTCGTCGGTCTCGGTGCCGATCTGGGCGCGGAGGTGGGCCACGGCGGTGGCCGTGTACCGCTGCCAGTCGTCGCGGTACTCGCGCGCCGCCCGCTCGGTGAAGAGCACCCGCAGGCGATTCGTCCCGGGCTTCAGCTCCGGCGACAGCGCGCGGGCCAGACGGTTGGCGGCCAGCACGTCGCTGTACTTGTTGAACACCAGGGCGGGCACGTTCAGCGTGTCCAGCAGCAGGAGGAGGTTCGCGGGGACGCGCTCGTCCCCGGGGTCCGGCCGGCCGCGCGTCCGGCGGCCGGTCAGCGACATCAGATAAGCCGTGCCCTCGGCGTCGAGCTGGAGCACACCGGCCAGCGCGTGGACGACCTGGGCGGAGGGGTTGCGGTCGCGGCCCTGCTCCAGACGCAGGTAGTACTCGACGCTGATGCCCGCCAGCATGGCCACTTCCTCACGGCGCAGCCCCGGCACCCGGCGTATCCCGTGACCGGCCGGCAGGCCCGCCTCGGCCGGGGTGATGAGTTCGCGCCGGGCTCGCAGAAAATCTCCGAGAGCGTTGTCCACGTCCTTCAGCATATGCGGCCGCAATCAGGAGCGGGTGTCCCTGTCACTACCAGGAACAGCGGGAACTGGAACCCCTCCTTCGCACCGGTGAAGGTGACGGTATGACGACACGGACATGGTTCATCACGGGGGTCAACAGCGGGTTCGGCCGGGAACTGGCCGAGCAACTGCTCGCGCGCGGCGACCGCGTGGCCGGGACCGTACGCAGGGAAGGTTCGGTCGACGACCTGCGGGCCGCGTACGGGGAGCGGTTCTGGCTCGGGCACCTCGACGTCACCGACCTGGCCCGCGTACGGGAGGTCGTCGACGCGGCCTTCGCCGACCTGGGCCATATCGACGTCGTCGTGATCAACGCGGGATACGGCCTCTTCGGCGCCGCCGAGGAGTTCACCGACGAGCAGGTGGTCCACCAGATCACCACCAACCTGCTCGGCTCGATCCAGACCGCGCGAGCCGTGCTGCCGCACCTGCGCGCCCAGGGCCGCGGCCGGATCATCCAGCTGTCCTCCGTCGCGGGCCTCGCCGCCCACCCCGGCGCCTCGCTCTACCACGCGGGCAAGTGGGGCGTCGAAGGGTTCATGGAGGCGCTCGCCGACGAGGTCGCCCCGTTCGGCATCGAGGTGACCCTGGTCGAGCCCGGTGGTGCGCGCACCTCGTTCACCGGCAGCAGCCTGCGGCTGAGCGAACCGCTGGCCGCCTACGACAACACCCCGGCCGCTGCCGTGCGCGTCTTCAAGGACATCGCCGTCCCGGTGCCCGGCGATCCGGTCAAGGTCGCCGCCAAGATCATCGACAGCGCGTCGCGGGAACCCGCCCCGCTGCGGCTGGTGCTGGGCAGCGACTGCTACCAGGGGGCCACCGCCGCGCTGCGCAAGCGCCTCGCCCAGATCGAGCCCCAGCAGGCGAGTGCCGCCGAGACCGACGCGGACGCCTGACCACCCCCCACGCACACCGCGGGTTTCACCGCCTGCCCCGCGGGCTGATCACAGGAGCACGACACCACCACCATGGACACCATCGACGTCAAGACGACGGCCGGAACGGTCCGGGGCACGCTCACCGGTCGCGTCGCCGCGTTCAAGGGCATCCCCTACGCCGAGGCGCCCTTCGGCCAAAACCTCTTCCGGCCGCCCGTCCCGCGCGGTGCCTGGGAAGGCGTACGGGACTGCGCCGACTACGGCCCGCGCTGCCCGCAGCCGTCCTCGGGCCTGTTCACCGACCGGGCGACGGGCGAGGACTGTCTGACGGTCAACGTCTGGGCGCCGCAGGGAGCGTCCGGGCTGCCGGTCCTGTTCTGGATCCACGGCGGCGGCTTCCTGATGGGCTCCAACGCCGACCCGGGAACGGACGGCTCCTCCTTCGCCCGCGACGGCGTGATCCTCGTCAGCTGCAACTACCGCCTCGGCGCGTTCGGCTTCCTGCACGCCGGACACCTCGACGACGCCTACGCCACCGCCTCCGGCGCCTATGGTCTGGCCGACCAGATCGCCGCGCTGCGCTGGACGCGGGACAACATCGCCCGGTTCGGCGGCGACCCCGGCAACATCACCGTCTTCGGCGGCTCCGCGGGCGCCACCTTCGTCGACTCCCTGCTCGGCTGCCCCGCCGCCCAGGGCCTGTTCCGGCGCGCGGTCTCCCAGAGCGCCGCCGGCGCCCCCCTGTTCGGCTACCCCGCGAAGGCGGCCGAGACGATCGCCGACGTCATGCTCGCCAAGCTCGGCGTGCCCGCGTCGGAGCTGCCCGCCCTCGCCCCGGACCGCATCCTCGAAGCCCAGCGCGAGATCATGTCCGAGGTGCAGCGCGGTGAACACCCCGAATGCGGCCGGATGACCATCCCCTTCGTCCCGCTGACCAGCGGCGACCTGCTGCCCCGCCCGCCCTTCGACGCCATCGCCGACGGGGTGGGCGCCGACGTCGAGCTGATCATCGGCACCAACCGCGACGAGTGCACCCTGTACGGGCTGTTGGAGGAGATGGGCGCCGCGGAGACGGGCATGTCCCCGGGCGCCTGGGACGCCGCCCCGGCACTCCAGGAGTGGATCCTCGGCACCTACGAACGCGGGCACGAACAGGGCTCCCCGATCCCGCCGGAGATCTCGATGGCCTCCGACCGGGCCTTCCGCATCCCCTCCCTGCGCATCGCGGAAGCGCACCGGCGCGCCGGC
This sequence comes from Streptomyces sp. NPDC007084, assembly GCF_040703595.1. Lineage (NCBI taxonomy): Bacteria > Bacillati > Actinomycetota > Actinomycetes > Kitasatosporales > Streptomycetaceae > Streptomyces > Streptomyces sp. NPDC007084. The sequence goes on along the minus strand of NZ_JBEYFY010000018.1, from coordinate 72,977 downwards.
GGATCGACCCGTGTCTACCAGTTCGCCTGGCGCAGCCCCGCCTTCGGCGGACGCGTCGGTGCCTGTCACGGCATCGAAGGTCCCTTCGTCTTCGACGACTTCGCCCTGCCCATCACCCGGGCCCTCATCGGAGAGCACACCCCGCACCACGTCAGCGCCGCCATGCACGGAGCCTGGACCTCCTTCGCCGCCAGCGGTGATCCCTCCGCCACCGGCCACGTACCCGACTGGCCCCTGTACACGGCGGTCGGCCGCCCGACCATGGTGTTCAACGAGACCACCGGCGTGGTGGACGACCCGGACAGCGCGGGGCGGAAGGCCTGGGACGGTGTCGACCTGCGCCTGTGACCAACCCCGAGTCAGGCGGTGCGGAGCGAGGCGGCCTGTTCCCGCAGGGCCGTCACCATCGCCTCGGCCTGGGCGGAGGGGCGCGGCCGGGTCACGACGACGGTCGCGCGGCCCGGCCAGTGGCCGTCGGTGACCGCCACCGCCCGTACACCCGCCGGAAGGGCCGGCAGGGCCAGGTCGGGCAGGACGGTGAGGCCCAGACCGGCCGCGACCAGGCCGAGGCGGGTCGGCCAGCCGCGCGCGGTGTGGGCGATACGCGGGTCCGTGAGGGTCGGCCAGGCTCCGAACTGCGGCTCGCCCGCCGCGCCGTCCCCGACGATCCACTGTTCGTGGGCCAGGTCCGCGACGGTGACACGGTCCTGGTCCGCGAACCGGTGGGTGTCCGGGACGACCACCAGAAGCTCGCCCCGGAGGAGAGCGGCCTGCCGCAGCTCGCCCAGGTCGTAGTCCGGCAGGCCGTGGCCGACCCCGATGACCGCCACGTCCAGCCGGCCCGTCCGGAGCCGCCGCAGCAGGGCGGGCGTCGAAGCCTCCTCCAGGACGACGGCGAGACCCGGATGGCCCGAGGTCACCTGTGCCATCGCCCGGGGGACCAACGCCATGGCGGCGGTGGGGTACGAGCCGACCGCCAGGCGCCCCGCGAGCCGGTCGCGCAGGCCGGCGAGTTCCAGCTCGGTCGCCGCGAGGTCGGCGAGAATCTCCGTCGCGCGCCGGACCAGCACCTGGCCCGCCGGGGTGAGCGCCACCCCCCGGTGCCCGCGCTCGAAGACGGGCCCTCCGGCCGCCGCCTCCATGGCGGCGACCTGACGGGACACGGCCGACTGCGTGTAGCCGAGCGTCTCGGCGGCCCGGGTGAACGATCCCGAGGCGGCGACCTGGTGAATCACGCGAAGACCCGCGAGGGTGAACTCGGCCATGGCCCGGAACCTAGCATGCGCGCAGAGCATGGAATTCATGCGAAACCATCGTTGGACCGCATGGCCGGGCCGGGGGCAGGCTGGCGGTATGACACAGCGATTCACTCGGGACGAACTCGTGGCGCGCCTGGTACGGGCCGGTGAGCTGGAGGTGTCCGGCGAGGACCCGGCCGAGGCGGCGACGTACTTCGACACGGAGAAGTTCCGTTTCCACGGTCCGGACGGTTTCGAGTCCGACTTCGCCGGACTCACCGACTACTTCGCGTCCGTACGCGAGGCCTTCGCCGACCGGTCGATCCGGCGCGGCATCGTGGTGGCCGAGGGCGACCACGTGGCCTGCCAGACCTGGATCGAGGGCACCTTCGTCCGCGAGTTCACCCACGCACCGGCCGGGCCGCTGCCCCCCAACGGCGGGCACGTCGTCTTCGACCTGCTCAACATCTTCCGCTTCGACGACCGAGGACGCCTCGTGGAGGAGTGGGTACGCACCGACAACCGCGCCCTGCTGCGCCAACTGGGCGCCGGGGACAGCTAGCCGGCACCCCGTCCGAGACCCACAGGCCCCACGCGGCGCCGCCACCCCGGGACACCGCCCCGGCACCCTCCGTCCCGGCGCCATCCCCCGGCCGTGTCACGGCTCCGCCCCGGCTTGCGCCCCGCGGCGTACCCAGGCGGCGGAGGGCTCGCCATACTGGGGCAGGGCCGGGGGGCTCGGGGCTGAGCAGTGGCGGGGGCGAGCACACGCGATGGCGGAGAGCAGGCTGATCCAGGGCCGGTACCGGCTGCTGGATCTCATCGGGCGCGGCGGCATGGGCGAGGTGTGGCGGGCGCGGGACGAGTCGCTGGGGCGGCACGTCGCCGTCAAGTGCCTCAAACCGCTCGGGCCGCAGCAGGACCAGTCGTTCGGCGGCGTCCTGCGGGAGCGGTTCCGGCGCGAGGCGCGGGTGGCGGCGGCCCTGCAACACCGCGGGGTGACCGTCGTCCACGACTTCGGCGAGTCCGACGGCCTGCTGTACCTCGTGATGGAACTGCTGGAGGGACACAACCTCGGCCAGGCCCTGGAGGAGAACGACCGCCGCCCCCTCGCCGTGGACCAGGTGATCGACATCGCCGGGCAGGTGACCGCCGCCCTCGACTACACCCACCGGCAGGGCATCGTGCACCGCGACCTGAAGCCCGCCAACATCATGCGGCTGACCGACGGCACCGTGAAGATCTGCGACTTCGGCATCGCCCGCCTCGGCCACGACATCGGGTTCACCTCACGGCTCACGGGCACCGGCATCGCGATGGGCACCCCGCACTACATGTCACCGGAGCAGATCGGCGGCACGGAGGTCGACCAGCGCAGCGACCTCTACTCGTTCGGCTGCGTGCTCTACGAGATAGCCACCGGGGCGCCGCCGTTCGACCTGGAGGACGCCTGGTCCATCCTCGTCGGCCACCGCGACACCGTGCCCGAACCGCCCCGCCGGCACCGCGCGGAACTGCCCGAGTACCTGGAGCGGATCATCCTCGACCTGCTCGCCAAGGAGCCCGAGCGGCGGCCCCAGGACGCGCGGGAGGTCGCCCTCCGTATCGACGCCGGACGGGTCACGCCCCTGTACGTGCCCACGGTGATCACCCCCGCCCTGGTCCAACCCGGCTCCTCCCAGGGGTCGTTGACGCCCGCGCCCCCGTCGTCCGGGCCGGTACCGGCCTCCCGCGCCTCCCGGCTGCCGTCCTGGACCGAGGGCATGACGACCGGTCACAAGGCAACCGGCGCCGGACCGCGGGCCACCCCGCCGGACCCCTCGGCCGGTCTCACCGGCGAATGGACCGCCCGCCCCGCCACCGCCGTACGGTCGCAGCCGTCGCACCCCGAACGGCCGCTTCCGTCGAAGGAGTTGGTCTCCGCGCTCGCGGGCCGCCACGACTTGGCACTGAACCTCGGGCGGCTCGGCCGGTGGGCCGAGGCGGGCGAGGCGCACCGTTCCGTCGCCGCCGAACGCGAACACCTCCTCGGGCCAGACCACCCCGACACCCTCGCCAGCCGCTACGAGGTCGGCTTCACCCTCAGCCGCACCGGACACCCCGCCGAGGCACTGAAGGAGTACACCCAGGTCGCCCGAGTCCGGGAACGGGTGCTCGGCGCCGACCACCCGGACACCCTCGCCGCACGACAGGAAATGGCCTACGTCATGGGCCGGTTGGGCCGCCACTTCGAGGCCCACCAGGCCTACACAGCGGTCCTCGCCGTCCGGGAACGCGTGATGGGCGCCGACCATCCCGACACCCTGCGCTGCCGCCACAACCTCGCCTTCAACCTCAGCCGGCTCGGCCGCCCGGAGGACTCGTACCGCATGGCGAACGAGGTCGCCGCCGCCCGCGCCCGGGTGCTCGGCCCCGCCCACCCCGACACCCTCGTCACCCGCTTCGAAGTCGCCTACGCGCTCGGCCAGTTGGGCCGCTGGATCGAGGCGCTCCAGACCTACCAGGAGGTCGCCGACAGCCGCGCCCGGACGCTCGGGCCCGACCACCCCGACACCCTCGCCGCCCGCTACGAGGTGGGCATCAGCCTCGGCCGGCTCGGCCGCAGCGCCCAGGCCCTCGACCTGTACCGCGCCCTCCTCGACGACCGCACCCGCGTCCACGGCCCCGACCACCCCGAGACCCTGCGCGCCCGCCACGGCCTCGGCGTCAACCTCGGCCGCATGGCCCGCTGGGAGGAGGCGCTGGCCGAGTCCCGCGAGGTGTGCGCGCTGCGCGAGCGGGTCCTCGGCGCGGAGCATCCCGACACCCTGGTCAGCCGGCGCGAGGTCGCCGTCGGCCTCGGCTGGCTCGGCCGCTGGACCGACGCCCTCACCGAGTACCGGCGCGTCGCGACCGCCCGCGAACGCGTGCTGGGCGCCGACCATCCCGACACGCTGGCCAGCCGCAACGACGAGGCGCACTGCCTGGAGCAGCTGGGGCGCCACCAGGAGGCGGTGGACCTGTACCGGAGGGTGGCGGTGCTCAGACAGCAGCGGGCGGCCGGGGGACGCTAGCGGGCGCCGGTCCCGCAGTCCCGCCGAACAGCGGACCCCCGCCCCGCCGAACAGCGGACCCCCGCCCCGCCGAACAGCGGATCCCCGCCCCGCCGAACAGCGGACCCTCGCCCATCTGGGCCCCGCCCATCCAGCCCCCTCATCTGGACCCCCAGCCCATCCGGCCGCCCGCCGCCTGCCCCGCCCCCTGGCCGACGTAGATCACCCCGTGCTACCAAGAACCATGGCCGCACACGAGGGATACGACGTGGTGATCGTCGGCGGGGGTCACAACGGACTCGTCGCCGCCGCCTATCTGGCCCGGGCCGGACGGTCCGTGCTGGTGCTGGAGCGGCTTGGGAACACCGGCGGCGCCGCCGTGTCCACCCGGCCGTTCGCCGGGGTCGACGCACGGCTGTCGCGCTACTCGTACCTGGTGAGCCTGCTGCCCCGCAAGATCGTGCGGGATCTCGGCCTCGACTTCCGCGTCCGCGGTCGCACCATCTCCTCGTACACCCCCGTCGAGCGGGACGGCCGGCCCACCGGGCTGCTCGTCGGCGGCGGCGAGCGCCGGACCCGTGAGGCGTTCGCGCGGCTGACCGGATCGGACCGCGAGTACGAGGCCTGGCAGCGGTTCTACGCGCTCACCGGACGCGTCGCCAAGAACGTGTTCCCCACCCTCACCGAACCCCTGCCCACCCGGGCGGAGCTGCGGGCCCGCGTCGACGACGCGGAGGCCTGGCGGATACTGTTCGAGGAACCCGTCGGCGCGGCCGTCGAGGAGTACTTCACCGACGACCTCGTCCGCGGCGTCGTCCTGACCGACGCGCTGATCGGCACCTTCGCCGACGCCCACGACCCGTCCCTGCGCCAGAACCGCTGCTTCCTCTACCACGTCATCGGCGGCGGCACCGGTGCCTGGGACGTGCCCGTCGGCGGCATGGGCGCCCTCACCGACGCGATCGCCGGCGCCGCCCGGAGCGCCGGCGCGGTGATCGCCACCGGACACGAGGTGCTGCGCGTCGACACCGACGGCACCTCCGCCGAGGTCGGCTACCGCACGGCCGACGGCGAGGGAACCGTCGCCGCCCGGCACGTCCTGGTGAACGCCTCGCCACAGGAACTCGCCCGGCTCACCGGGGACGAGCCGCCCGCCCCCGCAGAGGGCGCGCAGCTCAAGGTGAACATGCTCCTCAAACGGCTGCCGCGGCTGCGCGACACCTCCGTCGACCCGCGCGAGGCGTTCGCCGGCACCTTCCACATCGCCGAGGGGTACGAGCAGCTGGCCGCCGCGCACGCCCAGGCCGCCGCCGGGGACCTGCCCGCCGCCCCGCCCTCGGAGATCTACTGCCACTCGCTCACCGACCCGAGCATCCTCGGCCCGGACCTCGCCGGCCAGGGCTACCAGACCCTCACGCTCTTCGGACTCCACACGCCCGCCCGGCTCTTCGCACGGGACAACGACGGCGTACGGGAGGAACTGCTGAAGTCGACCCTGGCCCAGTTGGAGGCGCACCTCGCCGAGCCGCTCGCGGACTGCCTGGCCACCGACGCCGACGGCAGGCCGTGCGTCGAGGCGAGGACCCCGCTGGACCTGGAGCGCGACCTGCGGCTGCCGGGCGGCAACATCTTCCACCGCGACCTCGCCTTCCCCTACGCCCAGGAGGGCACCGGCCGCTGGGGCGTCGAGACCCGGCACGCCAACGTGATGCTGTGCGGGGCGGGCGCCGTGCGCGGCGGCGGGGTGAGCGGAGTGCCGGGCCACAACGCCGCGCAGGCCGTACTGGAAGACCTCGGCGCCGAGGAGTAGCCGCCGTCGGCAAGGAAACTGACGGAGCATCAGAAAAGGCCTTCCCTCGTCCGGAGGTCTGCGGCATCCTGCGCCCATGCAGACGGAGCTGAGCAACAGACTGGGAGTCGAGCACGCCGTCTTCGGCTTCACGCCGTTCCCCGCCGTCGCCGCGGCCATCAGCAGGGCCGGCGGACTCGGTGTGCTCGGGGCGGTCCGCTACACCGCCCCCGACGACCTCGAACGCGACCTCGACTGGATCGAGGCGCACCTCGACGGCCGACCCTACGGACTCGACGTCGTCATGCCCGCCAAGAAGGTCGAAGGGGTCACCGAGGCCGACGTCGAGGCCATGATCCCTGAGGCTCACCGCCAGTACGTCAAGGACACCCTCGCCAAGTACGGAGTGCCCGAACTCCCCGAGGGCGAGGTGTCCGGGTGGCGCATCACCGGCTGGATGGAAGAGGTCGCCCGGGGCCAGCTCGACGTCGCCTTCGAACATCCGGTCAAGCTGCTCGCCAACGCCCTCGGCTCGCCGCCCGCCGACGTGATCGAGCGCGCCCACGCCCAGGGGATGCTGGTCGCGGCGCTCGCCGGGAGTGCCCGGCACGCCCGCAAACACGCCGAGGCGGGCATCGACATCGTCGTCGCCCAGGGCTACGAGGCGGGCGGCCACACCGGCGAGATCGCCTCGATGGTCCTCACGCCCGAAGTCGTGGACGCCGTCGCCCCGTTGCCCGTCCTCGCCGCCGGCGGCATCGGCAGCGGCCAGCAGGTGGCCGCCGCGTTCAGCCTCGGCGCCCAGGGCGTATGGCTCGGCTCGGTCTGGCTGACGGTCACGGAAGCGGACCTGCACGCGCCCGCCGTCACCCGCAAGCTCCTCGCCGCCGGTTCCGGTGACACCGTCCGCTCCCGCGCCCTCACCGGCAAGCCCGCACGACAGCTCCGCACCGAGTGGACCGACGCCTGGGACGACCCCGACGGCCCCGGCACCCTGCCCATGCCGCTCCAGGGCCTGCTCGTCGCCGACGCCGTCTCCCGCATCCAGACGTACGAGGTGGAGCCGCTGCTCGGCACCCCGGTCGGCCAGATCGTCGGCCGGATGAACAGCGAACGCCCGGTCCAGGAGGTCTTCGACGACCTGACCCGCGGCTTCGAACGGGCCGTGGACCGCATCAACCGCATCGCCGGCCGGAAGGACCCCGCATGAGCACCGCCCCGAACGGCTTCTGGGCCCAGGCCGCCGCCGACCCCGGCCGCGTCGTCCTCGTCACCCCCACCGGCGACGAATGGACCGCCGGACGCCTGCACGGCGCCGCCAACCAGCTCGTCCACGGACTGCGCGCCGCGGGCCTCACCCGGGGCGACGCCTTCGCGGTCGTGCTCCCGAACGGCGTCGAGTTCTTCGTCGCCTACCTCGCCGCCTCGCAGGCCGGCTTCTACCTCGTCCCCGTCAACCACCATCTCGTCGGCCCGGAGATCGCCTGGATCGTCTCCGACTCCGGCGCCAAGGTCCTCATCGCCCACGAACGGTTCGCCGACACGGCCCGGCACGCCGCCGACGAGGCCGGGCTTCCCGCACGCGGGCGCTACGCCGTCGGCGCGATCGACGGCTTTCGCCCGTATGCCGAACTCCTCGACGGACAGCCCGAGTCGGCGCCCGAGGACCGCACCCTCGGCTGGGTCATGAACTACACCTCGGGCACCACCGGCCGGCCGCGCGGCATCCGGCGCCCGCTGTCCGGCAAGCTCCCCGAGGAGTCGTACCTCGGCGGGTTCCTCGCCATCTTCGGCATCCGGCCCTTCGACGACAACGTGCACCTCGTCTGCTCGCCGCTCTACCACACCGCCGTGCTCCAGTTCGCGGGCGCGTCCCTGCACATCGGCCACCGGCTCGTCCTGATGGACAAGTGGACGCCGCGGGAGATGCTCCGGCTCATCGACGCCCACCGGTGCACCCACACCCACATGGTGCCGACCCAGTTCCACCGGCTGCTGGCCCTCCCCGAGGACGTCCGGGCCCGGTACGACGTGTCGTCCATGCGGCACGCCATCCACGGCGCCGCCCCCTGCCCGGACCATGTGAAGCGGGCGATGATCGAGTGGTGGGGGCCCAGCGTCGAGGAGTACTACGCGGCCAGCGAGGGCGGCGGCGCCTTCGCGACCGCCGAGGACTGGCTGAAGAAGCCCGGCACCGTCGGCAAGGCCTGGCCCATCAGCGAACTCGCCGTCTTCGACGACGACGGGAACCGGCTGCCGCCCGGTGAACTCGGCACCGTCTACCTGAAGATGAGCACCGGCGGGTTCTCGTACCACAAGGACGAGACCAAGACGCGCAAGAACCGGATCGGGGACTTCTTCACCGTCGGCGACCTGGGCTACCTCGACGAGGACGGCTATCTCTTCCTGCGCGACCGCAAGATCGACATGATCATCTCGGGTGGCGTCAACATCTACCCGGCCGAGATCGAGTCCGCGCTGCTCACCCACCCCGCCGTCGCCGACGCCGCCGCCTTCGGCATCCCGCACGACGAGTGGGGCGAGGAGGTCAAGGCCGTGGTCGAACCCGCCCCCGGCCACGAACCCGGCCCCGCCCTCGCGGAGGCGATCCTCACCCACTGCGCCGCCCTGCTGGCCGGCTACAAGCGCCCCAAGAGCGTCGACTTCGTCCCGGCCATGCCCCGCGACCCCAACGGAAAGCTCTACAAACGACGCCTGCGGGACCCGTACTGGGAGGGCCGGACCCGGACGGTGTGAGCGGGAGCGGGAGGGCGAACGGGGCAAGGCCGAGTCGGATACGGGCGGCCAGTCGCGGGCGGCGAGGGAGGGAGCGCCGGCCGGCCGGGCGTGGAGGGCGTGCGTTCACGTGGTGCCGCCGGGGTACTTGACCTGCCCGTTGGGTGGATCGAGGATCACCTGTCATGACGCCTGGACACGGCAGTACGGTTGACGGGGTGCTGCGCCGCAGTGCCCGGCGGACCCCCGCGCGGCGCGCGGTCGACTACCGCGAACGCTCCTGGACCTACGCGGAACTCGACGAGGCCGTCTCCCGCGCCGCCACCGTCCTGCTCGGCGAAGGGCTCTCACCGGGCGACCGCGTCGGCGCCTACGGCCACAACTCGGACGCCTACCTGATCGGCTTCCTCGCCTGCGCCCGCGCGGGACTCGTGCACGTGCCGGTGAACCAGAACCTGACCGGCGACGACCTCGCCTACATCGTCCGGCAGTCGGGCAGCGCCCTCGTGCTGACCGACCCCGACCTCGCCGGACGGCTCCCCGAGGGCGTACGGACCCTGCCGCTGCGCGACGCCGACGACTCGCTCCTCGCCCGGCTGGAGGCCGCCCTCCCGCACGACGGGGACGAGCCGCGCGGCGACACCCTCGTGCAGCTCCTCTACACCTCGGGCACCACCGCGCTGCCCAAGGGCGCGATGATGACGCACCGCGCCCTCGTCCACGAATACCTCAGCGCCATCACCGCCCTCGACCTGAGCGCCGGGGACCTGCCGGTCCACTCGCTGCCGCTCTACCACTCGGCGCAGATGCACGTGTTCCTGCTGCCGTACCTCGCGATCGGCGCGTCGAACACCATCCTCGACGCGCCGGACGCCGGGCGGGTCTTCGACCTGATCGAGGCGGGCCGCGCGGACAGCCTGTTCGCCCCGCCCACCGTGTGGATCGCCCTGTCCAACCGCCCCGACTTCGCCGACCGCGACCTGAGCGGGCTGCGCAAGGCCTACTACGGGGCCTCGATCATGCCGGTGCCCGTGCTGGAGCGGCTCCGCGAGCGGCTGCCCAAGCTGGCCTTCTACAACTGCTTCGGACAGAGCGAGATCGGCCCGCTCGCCACCGTCCTCGGCCCCGACGAGCACACCGGCCGGATGGACTCCTGCGGGCGCCCGGTCCTCTTCGTGGACGCGCGGGTGGTCGACGAGAACGGCAAGGACGTACCGGACGGGACACCCGGCGAAGTCGTCTACCGCTCACCGCAGTTGTGCGAGGGCTACTGGGACAAGCCCGAGGAGACGGCCGAGGCCTTCCGCGACGGCTGGTTCCACTCCGGCGACCTCGCGGTGCGCGACGCCGACGGCTACTTCACCGTCGTGGACCGCGTGAAGGACGTCATCAACTCCGGTGGCGTGCTGGTCGCCTCACGCCAGGTCGAGGACGCCCTCTACACCCACGAGGGGGTCGCCGAGGTCGCGGTGGTGGGCCTGCCCGACGAGCGCTGGATCGAGGCCGTCACCGCGGTCGTCGTGCCGCGCGGCGAGATCACCGAGGCCGAACTCATCGCCCACGCCCGCGAGAAGCTCCCGCACTTCAAGGCGCCCAAGCGGGTCCTGTTCGTGGACGAACTGCCCCGCAACGCCAGCGGGAAGATCCTCAAGCGCGAACTGCGCGACCGCTGGACGTCCTGACCCACCGCACGCCCCTCGCCGATCCACGACACCGGTGAGGATGTGAACCCCCGCGCACGGGGTACGCGAGCGTCACGACGCGGGGCGGACCGACGCGCTGCCTGAGGGAAAGACAGCGAATGCAATTCGACGACAACGCTGCGCTGGACACGTCCGAGGTGCAGGACAACCGAGGTGGAGCGCTCGGCGGAATCCCGGGCGGCGGGAAGACCGTGGGCGGGGGAGTGGTCGGGCTGCTGGTGCTGGTCGCCTCCGTGATCTTCGGCGTCGACCCCGGCCTGTTCGGCTCGGACAGCACCACCTCGCCGGACACCGGCAGCGGATCGGGCGCCTCCGCCGCCGACCTGGCGGCCGACTGCCGGACCGGGGCGGACGCCAACAGTAAGGACGAGTGCCGGATCGTCGCCGTGGTCGACAGCGTCCAGGCCTTCTGGAAGAAGACCGAGACGGACGCAGGCAAGTCCTACGAGCAGGCCCCCACCTACCTGTTCACCGGCAGCGTCAACACCGGCTGCGGAAGCGCCACTTCGGACGTCGGCCCGTTCTACTGCTCCGCCGACGACAAGGTCTACCTCGACCTCGGCTTCTTCGACGAGCTGAGCGGCAAGTTCGGCGCGAAGGGCGGACCCTTCGCGGAGGCCTACGTCATCGCGCACGAATACGGGCACCACATCCAGGACCTCAGCGGCACGATCTCCCGGGGCAGCGGCAAGGGCGAGAACAGCGGCTCGGTGAAACTGGAACTCCAGGCCGACTGCTATGCCGGGGTCTGGGCCCACCACGCCACCACCACACCCGACCCCAAGAGCGGGAAGCCGCTGATCACCGAGCTGACCCAGGACGACATCAACCGCGGCCTCGACGCGGCCGCCGCCGTCGGTGACGACCGTATCCAGCAGCGCTACCAGGGCAAGGTCACCCCCGACACCTGGACCCACGGCTCCGCCGCCCAACGGCAGAAGTGGTTCTCCACCGGCTACACCTCCGGCAGCGTCGCCCGCTGCGACACCTTCCGCTGAGGCCCGACGGCTGCGCGCCCGGCACCCCGGGATCGAGCCACGGGTGCGGATCGTCCGCGAGGTGGGGCGCGGTACCGCCGGTGAGGTCGCCGGCGGGAAGGCCGACCTGGCCATCGCCACCCTGGGCGGTTCCACGCCCCTGCCGCCGGGGCTGGTGGCGCGAGGGCTCCTGGAGGAGCCGTACGCCCTGGTGCACGCGGCGGGCCACCGCGCCCCGCGCTCGCTGCCGCTGGTCGACTGGGCCGGGAACTGCGGCTCCCACACCCGCGACCGGTGGTCCGCCCAGGACTGGATCCCGACGGCGACGGTCGAGGCCGAGGACGACGGAGCGGTGCTCTCCTTGGTGAGCGCCGGTCACGGAATGGCCTCGCCCGCCGGACGGAGCCCCCCCGCCCGCCCCTCTTGCCGTCCCCGTCAAGGGCGCGGGCGCAGGTCCACGATTCGTTTCAGTTTGCCCAACGACCGCTCCAGCGACTCCGGTTCGACGATCTCCACCCGCGCCGAGACCCCGATGCCGTCCTTGACGCCCTGGGCGATCGTCCGGGCGGCGGCCTCGCGCTGTTCGGGAGTCGCGCCGGAGCGGGCCTCCGCGCGCACGGTGAGCGCGTCCATCCGGCCCTCGCGCGTCAGCCGGAGCTGGAAGTGCGGAGCGACCCCCGGCGTGCGCAGCACGATCTCCTCGACCTGCGTCGGGAAGAGGTTGACCCCGCGCAGGATCACCATGTCGTCACTGCGGCCGGTGATCTTCTCCATCCGGCGGAACACCCGCGCCGTGCCCGGCAGCAGCCGGGTCAGGTCCCGCGTCCGGTAACGGATCACCGGCATGGCCTCCTTGGTGAGCGAAGTGAACACCAACTCGCCCTCCGCGCCGTCCGGAAGCACCTCGCCGGTGACCGGGTCGACCACCTCCGGGTAGAAGTGGTCCTCCCAGATGTGCAGGCCGTCCTTGGTCTCCACGCACTCCTGGGCCACACCCGGGCCGATCACCTCGGACAGGCCGTAGATGTCCACCGCGTCGATCGCGAACCGCTCCTCGATCTCCCGCCGCATCTCCTCGGTCCACGGCTCGGCCCCGAAGATCCCCACGCGCAGCGAGGTGGCGCGCGGGTCCACGCCCTGCCGCTCGAACTCGTCCAGCAGGGTCAGCATGTAGGTGGGCGTCACCATGATGATCCCGGGCTTCAGGTCCTGGATGAGCTGGACCTGACGGGCCGTCATGCCGCCGGACGCGGGGATGACCGTACAGCCGAGCCGTTCGGCGCCGTAGTGCGCGCCGAGTCCGCCGGTGAACAGGCCGTAGCCGTAGGCGATGTGGACGGTGTCGCCGGGGCGTCCACCGGCCGCGCGGATCGAACGGGCCACCATGTCCGCCCACATGGACAGGTCGTTCTCCGTGTAGCCGACCACGGTGGGCCGTCCCGTCGTGCCGCTCGACGCGTGCAGCCGGCGGATCCGGTCCTGCGGCACGGCGAACATCCCGTGGGGATAGTTCGCGCGCAGGTCCGCCTTCACCGTGAACGGGAAGCGGGACAGGTCGGCCAGCGAGCGGCAGTCGTCCGGGCGCAGGCCCGCCTTGTCGAAGGACTCCCGGTAGAAGGGCACGTTCTCGTAGGCGTGGCGCAGGGACGCGCGCAGCCGCTCCAGCTGGAGCCCCCGCAGTCCTTCCGCGTCGAGCCGCTCGCCCGCGTCGAGCAAGCCCTTCGGGTCCGTGGAGTCCGCCATCGCCCTGCTCCCTCACAACCGTGCGATTCCGGACGACCGATCATTCGGTCGTGCTGTTCCGGATCAGTAATTCAGGTGTGCCGCCCGCGTGCAAGGGGTGCGTCGGCGGTTTTTGCCGGAGCCGGAGCCGGAGCCGGAGCCGGAGTGGGAGTGGGAGTGGGGGCCGGAGCGGGAGTGGGTGGGGAGGGGCGGCCGCCGGTCAGCGCACCAGGCTGGGGCGCTTCGGGTCGAACTCCCAGCCGGGCACCAGACACCGCATGCCCACGGCGTCGTCGCGGGCGCCGAGCGCCTTGGCCCGGTACAGCTCGTGCGCCTCCAGCAGCCGGTCCATGTCCACCTGGACGCCGAGCCCGGGCGCGTCGGGAACGGCGATCTCACCGCCGACGATCCGGGGCGGGGCGACCGTGAGCCGCTCCAGGCCCTCCTGCCAGATCCAGTGCGTGTCGAGCGCGTTGTACGGCCCGGGGGCCGCGGCGCCGCAGTGGGTGACCATGGCCAGCGAGATGTCGAAGTGGTTGTTGGAGTGGCAGCCCCAGGTCAGACCCATCGCCTGGCAGAGCTGTGCCACGCGGACCGAGCCCCGCATCGTCCAGAAGTGCGGGTCGGCCAGCGGGATGGACACCGACTGGAGTGCCAGGGCGTGGGTGAGCTGCCGCCAGTCCGTGGCGATCATGTTCGTCGCCGTGGGCAGCCCGGTGGCCCGGCGGAACTCGGCCAGCACCTCCCGCCCCGAGTAGCCGTTCTCGGCGCCGCAGGGGTCCTCCGCGTAGGCGAGCGTGCCGACCAGGGGCGCGCACAGCTCGACCGCCTCGCGCAGCGACCAGGCGCCGTTCGGGTCGAGGGTGATGCGGGCCTCGGGGAAACGGTCCTTGAGCGCGCGGACGGCCCGCACCTCCTCGGCACCCTCCAGGACACCGCCCTTGAGCTTGAAGTCCCGGAAGCCGTACAGCTCGTGGGCCGCCTCGGCCCGCCGCACGATCGCCTCCGGGGTGAGCGCCTCCTCGTGCCGCAGGCGGTACCAGTCCACGTCGGAGTCGGCTTCCCGCACGTATTCCAGATCCGTGCGGCCGACGTCGCCGACATAGAACAGATACCCCAACACCCTTACGGAGGAGCGCTGTTGTCCGTCGCCGAGCAGGGCCGCGACCGGTACGTCCAGATGCTGTCCGAGCAGGTCGAGCAGCGCCGACTCGACGGCGGTGACGGCGTGCACGGTCGTCCGCAGGTCGAAGGTCTGGGCGCCGCGTCCACCGGCGTCCCGGTCACCGAACCGGTCCCCGATCGCGCGCAGCACCCGCTGGAAGTCGCCCACCTTCACGCCGAGCACGAGGGGCGCGGCCTCGCGCAGCGTCCGGGTGATCCGCTCTCCGCCGGGCACCTCGCCGAGCCCGGTCCGCCCCTCGGAGTCCTTGAGGACGAGGACGTTGCGGGTGAAGTAGGGGCCGTGGGCACCCGAGAGATTCAGCTCCATGCAGTCCCGCCCCGCGACGGGATAGACGGAGAACTCGGCCACGGTCGGCTGCTGACTGCTCATCAAAGTCCTTGGGTACGAGGGTGATCGCGGCCGGTGCCCCGGGCGGCCGACGGCGTCCACCAGACGCCGGGGATTCCTACCGGGCTCTGCGGCGGGAGAGGCGGGTGAGGCGGGTCAGGCGGGTGAGGCCGGTCAAGCGGGCCGGCGTTCCGCGCCGACCAGGGCCAGCCCGGTGTCGAGGACGCGCTCCAGGCCGGCGAGGTCGGCGGGCCCCGGATCGGTGAGCGGCGCGCGGACCGGGCCGACCGGCAGACCGCGCAGCCGGGCCGCGGCCTTGACGAGGGAGACCGCGTAGCCGGGCACCCGGTCGCGCAGGGAGACGAAGGGGACGTAGAAGTCGCGCAGCAGCTTGTTCACCGTGCCGTCGTCGCCCGCGCGCAGGGCGGCGAAGCAGGCGCCGGCGATCTCGGGGGCGAAGGCGTGCACGGCCGACGAGTAGGCGGGGACGCCGACGGCGGCGTAGGCGCGGGCCTGGATCTCCGCGGTGGCGGCCCCGTTGAAGAACAGGAAGTCGTCGGGGGCGGCGAGGGTGAGCCGCTGGAGCCGGTCGAGGTCGCTGTGGCCGTCCTTGAGCCCGATCACCGTGGGGATCTCCGCGAGGGCGCGCAGGCCGTCGGGGGTGAAGGCGACCGGCCCGCGCTGGTAGGCGATCAGCGGCAGCCCGGTGCCCGCGGCGATCCGGCGCACCTGCTCGACCAGCCCCTCCTCGGGGGCCTCGACGAGGTAGTGCGGCAGCACCAGGAGGGCGTCCGCGCCGGCCTCCTCCGCGATCCGGGCGAACCGCAGGGCCTGCGCCCAGCCGTATCCGACACCGGCGACCACCGGCAGCCGGCCGTCGGCGATCTCGACCGTGGCGGTGACCACCGAGCGGTACTCGTCCTCGTCCAGCGCGCTGAACTCGCCGGTGCCGCAGGCGGGGAACACGGCACCGGGTCCGGTCGCCAACTGGCGGGCCAGATAGGCCCGGTAGGCCTCCGGGTCGAGATCGCCGTCGTCGGTGAAGCTGGTGAGCGGGAAGGACAGCACGCCACTCGCCATCCCGTCCCGCAGCCGACCGGCCACGCCCCGTGCGCCCGCGCTGAACCCTGCCATGTCGCTCATCCCCGTATACAGACGACGTCTATGTATGAGAACAGAGGTTAGGTTCGTGAACCCCTGAGGTCAATGGGGAGGGCAACCATCTCGGACCGTGGCGGTCGGGTCAGGGCTTCCGCGGCGCGGCGGAGGAACCGCCCGGCTGGGGGCCGAAGGCCGTCAGGAAGCGGTCCCGGAAGGTGTCCATACGCCACTGCGGCGCGTCGGCGGCCGGCTTGAGCCCGTCCGTCCAGCCCCAGTCGGAGACCCGGTCCAGCACTTTCGCGTCGTGCGCGACGATCGTGACCGGCACGTCCCGGCTCGTGCTGCCCGCGGTGACGGTCGGGACGGGCTGGTGGTCGCCGAGGAAGACCAGCACGGTGTTCTCGTCGCCGTACTTCGCGACGTACTCGGTGAGGCTGTGCAGCGAGTACTCGATGGCGCGCCGGTACTCGGTGCGCACGCTCTCCGGGTTCTTCCAGACCTCCTTGGGGTCCTTGCCCTCCTTCTTGATCTTCTCGAACACCGAGCCGTCACCGAGATCGTCCCAGTCGATCATGTGGGCGACGGGTGCCCAGGGGTTGTGGCTGGAGGCGAGGATGATCTCCGCCATCATCGGCCGGCGGTCCTTTTTGCCGTGCTCCAGCCGCTCGAAGGCCGCCAGGCTGAACTGGTCCGGCACGGGCGTCCAGCTGAAGTAGGGGCCGTGGTAGCCGAGATGCTCGGAGTCGTAGATGTGGTCGAGGCCGAAGAACCTGCCCTCGGGCCACGCCCGCCTGACGCCCGGCACGATGCCGACGGTGCGCCACGCGCCTGTCTTACGGAAGTAGCCGGTGAGGGTGGCGCGGTCGCTGGTGGTCAGACTCCGGTAGCGCTGCTGGTTCTTGATCCACAGCCCGGACAGGAAGGTGGAGTGGGCGAGCCAGCTTCCGGCACCCGTGACGGGCGAGCGCAGCCAGCCGCTGCGCGAGGAGAACCCGGCCGCCTTCAGCCTGTCGTTCCCCTCGGTGAGGGCCGCGTCGATCTGCCGGGACATCGCCGGATCGTCGATCGCCGTACGGCCGTAGCTCTCGATGAACGTGAACAGCACGTCCTTGCCGCGCAGTCCGGTCAGAAGCCGGTCGGGCGGGGTGTGGGCGAACGCGTCGGCGGATGCCTGCCGTTCGAAGACCTCGCCGTCGCGCAGGCCCGCGCGCACCTGCTTCACCCGGTTCTGGACGATCCGCGCGTCGGTCTGCGCGGCGACCGGGACGCCGGTGACCCGCACCCCGAGCATCACACAGGTGATCCAGGCGGTGCCGAGGACCAGTACGGTGCGGCTCGCGACGGGCCGGTGCCGGACCATGACGTCGGTCAGCCGGGCGACGGCCAGCGTCATCAGGACGAGCAGCGCGACGACGAGCGCGACGACCGCGATCAGGGCCAGCACCTCGCCGCTCCGCCCGAACGACTCCCGCACCCAGTCCGCCGCGTTGCCGAACAGGCTCCAGTCCAGCACCAGGTCGAACGGCCGGACCAGGACCGAGTAGAAGCCCATGTCCACGAGCTTGAGCACGGTCAGCAGCCCGAGCAGGGCGCCCACGACGTACGAGGCGATCCGGCGCGGCCTCGGCGGCAGCGCCGGCAGCAGGGCCGCCAGGAGCACCCCTTCCGCCGGGATGCGCAGGAAGGCGGCGACGCCGAGCCGCTCGAGCCGGTTCGGCAGGACGAGGGCGAGGAACACGAGGACACCGGCGAGGACGGTGGTCCCGATGCTCACCCCTCGCGCGGCGCGCGGATACGTGGCCCGCCAGTCACGCCAACGACGTCGGCCGGGGGGTGCGGTGGCGGAGCCCGGCTTCTCCGCGTCGACGGACGGCTCCTTGGGGGCGGACGGCTCTGGCGAGGCGCCGTCGTCCGGCGAGGCGGCGGACGTGTCCGGGAGGGCGGACGTATCCGCGGTCTCCGGCCGCGTCCCGGTGTCCGCCCCGCTCGCGGGCGCATCCGTGTCCGGCCCGTCGGGCGTGCCCGGTGCCTCGGCCGGGGGCGTGCCGGGCTCCGGGCCGGAGTCCCGCTCCTGTTCCGGCGACGGCTGGTCCGGCGACGGCTGCTCCGGGAGTCGACTGGAGCGCGTGGTGTGCGACACGCCGATGGTTCCTTCCGTACGGGCCCCGTGATGACACGACCGACCACGCCCCGGGGCAGGGCAGGGGTGCCATCCTCCGTACGGCTGATCTTCACGCGCCGTTCAACCGGCACCGCGCGAGGTACGCAAAGAGTTCGTCAGGTGGCCGGCCGGGGCTGGCGCCGGGGCGGGCCGGGGCCGGGGCCGGGGTCAGGTCAGCGTGCGGCGTCCGCGGCGACCGACCGCGCCCAGCGGTAGTCCGCCTTGCCGCTGGGGGAGCGCTGGATGGAGTCGGCGATCACGAGCTGGCGCGGGACCTTGTAGCCCGCCAGACGCGTGCGGCAGTGCCCCTGGATGTCGTCCAGGGACGGCGGCGGCGCGCCCTCGCGCAGTTGGACGACCGCCGCCACGTGATTGCCCCACCGCTCGTCGGGCACCCCGGCGACCAGGGCGTCGTACACGTCCGGATGCGACTTGAGGGCCTGCTCGACCTCCTCGGGGTAGACCTTCTCGCCGCCGGTGTTGATGCACTGCGAGCCCCGGCCGAGGACGGTGACGATGCCCTCCTCGTCGACCGTGGCCATGTCGCCGAGCAGCACCCAGCGCTCCTCGCCCCGCTGGAAGAACGTCTCGGCGGTTTTCCCCGGGTCGTTGTAGTAGCCGAGCGGCACATGGCCGCGCTGCGCCACCCGGCCGGGCGTGCCCACGGCGACCGGCTCGTAGGTGACCGGATCGACCACCTGAGTACGGGAGTTGACACGGATCCGGAAGCCCCGCTCCGGCCCGGAGTCGGGCGTCGCGGTGCCGTTGAAGCCGGACTCGGAGGAGCCGAAGTTGTTGAGCAGCGTCACGTTCGGGACGAGACTCTGGAACTGCTCGCGCACGGTCTCCGACATGATCGCCCCGGACGAGGAGACGCTGAACAGGGAAGAACAGTCCGTGCCCTTCATGGGGCCGTTCAGCGCGTCGATCAGCGGCCGGAGCATCGCGTCGCCGACCAGGGACACGCTGGTGACCCTCTCCCGCTCGATCGTGCGCAGCACCTCCTCGGGGACGAACTTGCGGTGGATGACCACGCGCTGGCCGAAGTCGAAGGCGATGAACGCGGTGAGCGTCGAGGTGCCGTGCATCAGCGGGGGAGTGGGGAAGAAGGTGATCCCCGCGCCGCCGGCCGCGACCCGCTCGGCCAGTTCCTCCGGCCGGCCGACCGGCTCGCCGGTGGGGGCGCCACCGCCGAGCCCCGCGAAGAACAGGTCCTCCTGCCGCCACATCACCCCCTTCGGCATCCCCGTCGTGCCGCCGGTGTAGATGATGAACTGGTCGTCCGCCGACCGGGCGGGAAAGCCCCGCTCCGGTGAGGCGGCGGCCGTCGCGGCGGCGAACTCCACCACGTCCGGGCCGCCTTCACCCGGCGCCGCCCCCACCCGGACGAGATGACGCAGCCGTGCGGCACGCGGGCGCGCCGCCGCCACCCGCTCGGTGAACTCCGCGTCGAAGACCAGCGCCGCCAGATCGGCGTCCTGGTACAGATACGCCAACTCGTCCTCGACATAGCGGTAGTTGACGTTGACCGGCACCACCCTCGCCTTCAGGCAGCCCAGCACGGTCTGGAGGTACTCGACGCCGTTGTAGAGGTGGAGGCCCAGATGTTCGCCCGGGCGGATGCCGCTGTCGATCAGATGGTGGGCGAGACGGTTCGCGGCCTGGTCCAACTCGGCGTAGGTCAGGCGCTGTTCGACGCCGGTGCCGGGATGGTCGACGTACACGAGCGCCTCACGGTCCGGGACCACGTCCACGACCGACTCGAACAGGTCGGCAAGGTTGTACTCCACCGTTCCTCCTGACCGTGTACGAGCGTCCGTGACAGGGGCGGGCCTCGGCCCGACGGTCATCAGAGCAAAGCCCGAACGAACTGGGAAGGCCCACGGCAGAACTAATCTGACTGTCTGTCAGAAAACCCTTGTACTGGCCGCACACCTCCTGCACCCTGTTCTCGCATCCGAGACGGGAGGACCGTGATGGGTGGTACGGAACACCTCACCGTGCGGCGCGAAGGCGCCACACTGGTGCTCACGCTCAACAGGCCCGAGGCCAGGAACGCGCTGTCACTGCCGATGCTGGTCGGCCTGTACGACGGCTGGACCGAGGCCGACGCGGACGACACGGTCCGCTCGATCGTGCTCACCGGCGCCGGAGGCTCCTTCTGCGCTGGGATGGACCTCAAGGCACTGGCCGGGAACGGCATGGCGGGCGACCGGTACCGGGACCGGCTCAAGGCCGACCCCGACCTCCACTGGAAGGCCATGCTGCGCCACCACCGCCCGCGAAAACCGGTGATCGCCGCCGTCGAGGGGTACTGCGTCGCGGGCGGCACCGAGATCCTCCAGGGCACCGACATCCGGATCGCCGGCGCCTCCGCGACCTTCGGACTCTTCGAGGTCAGACGCGGCCTCTTCCCGATCGGCGGCTCCACCGTCCGGCTGCAACGCCAGATCCCGCGCACCCACGCCCTCGAAATGCTCCTCACCGGACGCCCGTACACCGCCCGGGAGGCCGCCGACATCGGCCTCGTCGGCAGGGTCGTGACCGAGGGCACCGCGCTCGCCGAGGCGCTGGCCGTCGCCGAACAGGTCAACGCCTGCGGACCGCTCGCCGTCGAGGCAGTCAAGGCGTCCGTGTACGAGACCGCCGACCTGACCGAGACCGACGGGCTCGCCGCCGAACTCCGGCGCGGCTGGCCGGTCTTCGACACCGCCGACGCCAAGGAAGGCTCCCGGGCCTTCACCGAGAAGCGCCCGCCCGTCTACCGGCGCGCCTGACCCGTGACCCGCCCGCGCCCGCCGCCGCCCGAACCGCCGGCGGACGCGGACGGATCCGACCTCCCAAGGAGAGACCCGGGATGCCCCAAGTCCTCAAAGCCCCCCTCGTCGTCGAGTTCCCCTTCACCCGCTCCCTCGGCCCCGTCCAGAGCGCCTTCCTCACCGGACTGCGCGAACGCGTCGTCCTCGGCGTCCGGACCGCCGACGGCCGCACCCTCGTCCCGCCCGTCGAGTACGACCCGGTCACCGCCGAGGAGATCCACCACCTGGTCGAGGTCGCCCCCACCGGCACCGTCACCACCTGGGCCTGGAACCACGAACCCCGCCGCGGCCAGCCCCTCGGCACCCCCTTCGCCTGGGTCCTCGTCCGGCTCGACGGCGCCGACACCGCGCTGCTGCACGCCCTCGACGCCCCCGGCCCCGACGCCGTCCGCACCGGCATGCGTGTCCGCGTCCGCTGGGCCCCCGACCGCTCCGGCGCCATCACCGACATCGCCTGCTTCGAGCCGTACGACGGCCCGCCCGGCGAACCCACCGGCCACGACGGGCACTTCGCCGACCCGGTGACCGGCATCGTCGCCGCCGCCCGGCTCGACTACGTCTACTCACCGGGCCGCGCCCAGACCGCCTACATCGAGAGCCTCGCCGAACGGCGCACGATCGGCGAACGCTGCCCCTCCTGCCGCAAGGTCTACGTGCCCCCGAGAGGAGCCTGCCCGACCTGCGGCCTGGCCACCTCCGAACAGGTCGAGGTCGGCCCGCGCGGCACCGTCACCACGTACTGCATCGTCAACATCAAGGCGAAGAACCTCGACATCGAAGTCCCCTACGTCTACGCGCACATCGCCCTCGACGGGGCCGGCCTCGCGCTGCACGGCCGGATCGGCGGCATCCCCTACGACGAGGTGCGGATGGGACTGCGCGTCGAACCCGTCTGGACGGAGGGCGGGCGCCACCCCGACCACTACCGGCCCACCGGCGAACCGGACGCGGACTACGAGACGTACAAGGAGATGCTGTAGATGCCGACCGCCAGGGACATCGCCGTCGTCGCCTTCGGGCAGACCGACCACCGGCGCACCTCCGAGGAGCACTCCGAGGTCGAGATGCTCCTCCCCGTCCTGCACGACGTCCTCGACCGGACCGGCCTGCGCACCGCGGACATCGGCTTCACCTGCTCCGGCTCCAGCGACTACCTCGCCGGCCGCGCCTTCTCCTTCACCATGGCGCTCGACGGGGTGGGCGCCTGGCCGCCGATCTCCGAGTCGCACGTCGAGATGGACGGCGCCTGGGCCCTGTACGAGGCCTGGACGAAACTCCTCACCGGCGACGCCGACACCGCCCTCGTGTACGCGTACGGCAAGTCCTCGCCCGGCTCGGTGCGCGACGTCCTGACCCGGCAGCTCGACCCGTACTACGTGGCCCCCCTGTGGCCCGACTCCGTCGCCCTCGCCGCGCTCCAGGCGCAGGCCCTCATCGACGCGGGGGAGACCGACGAACCCGCGCTCGCCGGCATCGCCGCCCGCAGTCGCGCCGACGCGAGCGCCAACCCCCACGCCCAGCTCCGCGGTCCGCTCCCGCGAGGTGACCACCTCGTCCGGCCGCTGCGCACCGGGGACTGCCCGCCCATCGGCGACGGCGCCGCCGCCGTGATCCTCGCCGCCGGCGACCGGGCCCGCGACCTGTGTGAACGCCCCGCCTGGATCCGGGGCATCGACCACCGCGTCGAGGCCCACTCCCTCGGCGTGCGCGACCTCACCGACTCGCCCTCCACCCGGCTCGCCGCGGAACACGCCGGAGCCTTCGAACGGCCCGTCGACACCGCCGAGTTGCACGCCCCGTTCACCTCCCAGGAGGTGATCCTGCGCAAGGCGCTGCGCCTCGACGACACCGTGCGCGTCAACCCCTCCGGGGGCGCGCTCGCCGCCAACCCGGTCATGGCCGCCGGACTGATCCGGCTCGGCGAGGCCGCCGCCCGCGTCCAGCGCGGGGAGTCCGAACGGGCCCTCGCCCACGCGACCTCCGGCCCCTGCCTGCAACAGAACCTGGTCGCCGTACTCGAAGGGGACGCCCGATGAGCAAGGAGCCCGTGGCCGTCGTAGGCATCGGCCAGACCAAACACGTGGCCGCGCGCCACGACGTGTCCATCGCCGGACTCGTCCGCGAGGCGGCCCGACGCGCCCTCGACGAAGCCGAGTTGACCTGGGCCGACGTCGACGCCGTGGTCATCGGCAAGGCCCCCGACTTCTTCGAGGGCGTCATGATGCCCGAGCTGTACCTCGCCGACGCGCTCGGCGCCGTCGGCAAACCGATGCTGCGGGTGCACACCGCCGGCTCCGTCGGCGGCTCGACCGCCCTCGTCGCCGCCAACCTCGTCGCCGCCCGCGTCCACGGCACCGTCCTCACCCTGGCCTTCGAAAAACAGTCCGAGTCCAACGCCATGTGGGGCCTGTCCCTGCCCGTCCCCTTCCAGCAGCCGCTCCTCGCCGGTGCCGGCGGCTTCTTCGCCCCCCACGTACGTGCCTACATGCGGCGCACCGGAGCCCCCGACACCGTCGGCTCCCTCGTCGCCTACAAGGACCGGCGCAACGCCCTGAAAAACCCGTACGCGCACCTGCACGAGCACGACATCACCCTGGAGAAGGTCCAGGCCTCACCCATGCTCTGGGACCCGATCCGCTACTCCGAGACCTGCCCGTCCTCCGACGGCGCCTGCGCGATGATCCTCACCGACCGTGCCGGAGCGGCCCGTTCACCCCGGCCGCCCGCCTGGATGCACGGCGGCGCGATGCGCAGCGAACCCACCCTCTTCGCCGGCAAGGACTTCGTGTCCCCGCTGGCCGGCAAGGACTGCGCCGCCGACGTCTACCGCCAGGCCGGCATCACCGACCCCCGCCGGGACATCGACGCCGTCGAGATGTACGTGCCGTTCTCCTGGTACGAGCCCATGTGGCTGGAGAACCTCGGCTTCGCCGACGAGGGCGAGGGCTGGAAACTCACCGAATCGGGTGTGACCGAACTGGAGGGCGACCTGCCCGTCAACATGTCGGGCGGCGTCCTGTCCACCAATCCGATCGGCGCCTCCGGCATGATCCGCTTCGCCGAAGCGGCCCTCCAGGTCCGCGGCCAGGCCGGAGAACACCAGGTCGACGGCGCGCGCCGGGTCCTCGGGCACGCCTACGGGGGCGGCTCCCAGTTCTTCGCCATGTGGCTGGTCGGCGCCGCGCCGCCCGCATCCTGAAACCGTCCCCCTCACGTGGCCTGTCCGCCACCCGGACCGATCGCTAGGCTGGCCGCGGACGACGAACCGGGAGGAGCACGGACGTGGCCGAAAGCACCATCGAGCAGCACCCGCTCGCGGGCTGGGACAAGCCGGAGCTGGATCTCAGCAACGCCGAGTGGCAGTCCAGCAGCCGAGGGCGGGGAGATGTCCAGATCGCCTTCGTCGAAGGCTTCATCGCGATGCGCAACAGTGGCCGCCCACAGAGCCCTTCCCTGATCTTCACCCCCGCGGAGTGGGGGGCGTTCGTCTCGGGGGCCCGCGAAGGCGAGTTCGACCTCACCTGAACCGGCCCCGGCCGGACCGTGTCCTCCCCGTCCCCGGACCCCGTGCGGGGAGGGCGGCGGCAGCCCCGCCGCGCCCGGACGCGCTCGCGCGCCGCCGCGTCCGGCCGCCCGCCCACGAGCGCGCGAAGCTTCCCTGAGCAGCACGCTCGAACAGGCTGCCCCCTGGATGATCCCGGCGTACGCTGAGCTGCCTGAACGTCACGGTACGCGTCCGCACCCGCGCGCGGACACGACCGTGACAGGGGGTGAGCATGGGGCAGCGCAGCCTGCGTGGCCGTCGTACGCTCTTCGAGCGCGAGAGCGAACTGTCCGCCGTGGACGAGGCGTTGGGCGACCTCGCCGGACCGCGCCCGGACACCGGAGAACCGGCCGGACGCCCCCGCGGGGCGCTGCTCGCCTTCGCGGGCCACCCCGGCATCGGCAAGACGACCCTCCTCACCGAAGTACGCCGCCGCGCCGCGGCCAGGAGCTGCACCATCCTGAGCGCCCGCGGCGGAGAACAGGAGCAGCGCGTCGCCTTCCACGTCGCGCGCCAGCTCCTCCAGCCCGAGTTCGCCGGCCTCTCCGACGCCGAACTCCGCGCCACCCTGGGCAGTTGGTACGCCATCGTCGGTCCCGCGCTCGGCCTCTGCGCGCCCTCCCAAGGCGCCCCGCCCGACCAGCAGGGACTGCGCGACGGACTCGACTGGGTGCTCACCCACCTCGCCGTGCAGCGCGCCCCGATGGTCCTCGCCCTGGACGACGCCCACTGGGCCGACGCCGAATCCCTGAGCTGGCTGGCCGCGTTCGCACCCCGCGCCGAACAACTCCCGCTGCTCTTGGTCGTCGCCTACCGGCCCGACGAACTCCCCGACCACGCCGAGGCGTTCAGGAACCTGCCCGGCCGGGCCGGCGGACGCCCCATCGGCCTCGAACCGCTCAGCGCCGCCGCCGTCGCCCGGCTCGTCCGCGAAGACCTCGGCACCCAGGCCGACGACGCCTTCTGCCGCGAGTGCTGGGCCGTCACCGCGGGCAACCCCTTCGAGGCCGTCGAGCTGACCGCGAAGGTCCGCGACCGCGGACTGGACCCGACCGAGGACGGCGCCCACCTGCTCCGCGACCTCGCCGCCGCCGTCAAGGGCAGCGGACTCGTCGCCCGCCTCGAACGCCTCGGCCCCGCCACCGTCCGCTTCGCCTGGGCCTGCGCCGTCCTCGGCACCGAGATCCGCCCGGCGCTCGCCGCGGCCGTCGCCGGACTCGGCCCCGAGGAAGCCGCCGACGCGGCCGACGCCCTGCGCACCGCCCGCATCCTCACCGGCGCCGACCCCCTCGAATTCGTCCACCCCCTCATCGCCACCGCCGTCTACCGGGACATCCCCGGCGGCGTCCGCGTCGCCCTGCACGGCCAGGCAGCCTGGTGCGTCATCGACGAGGGACTCGGCCCGGCCGCCGCCGCCCGCCACCTCATGGAGACCCACCCCGACGGCGACACCTGGATCGTCCAGCAGTTGCGCGCCGCCGCCCGCGAGACCCAGCGCGCCGGAGCCCCCGACGCGGCCCGCCGCTGCCTGGCGCGCGCCCTGCGCGAACCACCCCTGCCCGCCGACCGCGCCGCCGTCCTGTACGAACTGGGCTGCGCCTCCCTGCTCACCGAACCGGCGAACACGGTCAACCACCTGCGCGCCGCCCTCGACGAACCCATCGCCGACGCCGAGCTGCGGCACAACATCGTCTACCGCCTCTCCCAGGTCCTCGCCCACAGCGACCGGCTCGCCGAGGCCTCCGAGACCCTCGCCCGTGAGATCCGCGTCACCGGCGACGCCCGGGTACGGCTGCGCATGCAGTCCGAGCAGTTCATGTGGGACGCCTTCCGCGCCGACGAACCCGACTCGCCCGCCCGCTCCCGCCGCCTGGCCCGTCTCGCCGACCGGCTCACCGGCCGTGACCTCACCGAGCGCTACGTCATCGGACTGCGCGCCTGGGACGCCACCCTGCGCGGCGAATCCTCCCACGTCGCCCTCCGGCACGCCGAACGGGCCCTCGCCGGCGGCTTCGGCTGGGCCGAACCCGACCGCGGCTTCGAGGTCCCCGTCCTGGTCGCCATGACCTACATGTACGCCGACCGGCCGGGCCGCACCGAGGCCCTCTTCGCCACCGGCCTCGCCGACTTCGAGAAGCAGGGCTGGCACGGCGCCCACCTCTCCTTCGGCTACACGATCCTCGGCTACGTCCGCTTCCGCCGCGGCCGGCTCGCCGAGGCGGAGGACTTCGTCCGCGCGGGACTTAGGCTCGCCGAACGCGTCGGACCCGGCACCCCGGTCCACTGGTACGCCGTCGGCACCCTCGTCCAGGTGCTGCTGGCCCGCGGCCGGGTCCGGGAGGCCACCCGCGCCGGCGAACACTACGCGCTGCGCCCGCCCTTCCCGGCCGCCGTCACCTTCCCCGACGCCCAGACCGTGTACGGCGAACTCCTGCTCGCCCGCGGCCTCACCGCCGAAGCCGCCGTCGAGCTGGCCGCCGCCGGACGCCGCCTCGACGGACGCGGCATGCGCAACCCCGCCTGGTGCCCCTGGCAGCTCCACCTCGCCCGCGCCGAACACCGCGACGCCCCCGAGCGCGCCGTCGCAACCGCACTCGAAGCGGTGAACCGGGCCCACCAGTACGGCGCCCCCTCCGCGATCGGCCAGGCCCTGCGCGCCGCCGCCGAGGTCGCCCCGGAGCCCGACCGTGTCCCGCTCCTGGAGGAGTCCGTCGCCCACCTCGAAGGCTCCCCGGCCGCCTACGAACTGGCCTGCTCCCTGGTCGCCCTCGGCACCGGACTGCGCCGCGCGGGACGCCCCAAGGAAGCCGCCGAGCACCTCCACCGGGGCCTCGACGCGGCCGTCCAGTGCCGCGCCGACGGCCTCGCCGAAGCCGCCCGCGAGGAACTGACGCACGCGGGACTGCGACCGCGCCCGCTGCACAGCACCGAGACGGACACCCTGACCGCCCGCGAACGCGCCGCCGCCACGCTCACCGCCCGGGACCGGACCCCGGCCCAGGTCGCGAAGGAACTGCGCCTCGACGAGCAGACCGTCGTCCGGCTGCTGTCCGCCGTCTACCGCAAGGTCGGCACCGACCGCACCGGGCTCGCCGCGGCCCTCAGGGAACAGGCCACCAGCTGAGGCGGCGGCCGGCGCCGGGAGGCGGCGCCCGCGGCACCCGGCGCGCCCCCGGGGCACGTACCATTGCGGCATGTCCTTCCTCCGCCGCCGCAGCGCCACGCCCGCCGGGCCCGACTTCGACGTTCTGGCCATGGACCCGGGCGACTGGCCGGGCAACCTCGGCGCCGGCCTGCTGCCCGCTCCCGACGGAAGCTGCCAGGGCGTCTTCCTGCGGTACGACCTGTTCGGCGGCCGCGGCCCCGCGATGATCATCGGCAACCTCCCCGAGGGCTCCCCGGCCCGCGAGGTCGCCGAGGGCGAGGTCCCCTTCGAGGTGGCGCAACTGCTGATCGCGCTGGAGAACGACGAGGAGGTCACCGTCACCGGCACCGAGGACATGCCGGTGATGCAGGGCGACAACCTGCTCATCGTGCGCCGGCTGAAGCTCTCCGAGACCCGTATCTCCTGCGTCCAGTTCGACCGCAGCGACAACGTCCTGGTGACCATCGCCGCCTGGGACCGCCCGATCACCGACGACCTGTACGCACTGCTCAAGCCGCTGCCGGCGGAACTCTTCCAGCAGGGCTGATCTTCAGGCAGGGCCGCTTCGGCGGCGGCCGGGGCCGGACACCGCGCCGAGGCCGAACACCCCCGCCCGGCGTCACAACTTGAGCGTGAACCACGTCGTCTTGCCCTGGTCCGTGGGCCGTACGCCCCAGTTGTGGGCGAGCGCGCGCACCAGGATCAGCCCCCGTCCCGACTCCTCGTCCTCGGCGGCCATCCGGGGCTGCGGCAGATGCGGGCTGTGATCGCTGATCTCCACGGTCAGATCGGTGGCGCCGCGGCACAGGTGCAGGCCGATGGGTCCCTGCGCGTGCTGGACGGCGTTGGTGAGCACCTCGGACAGCAGGAGCCGGGCGTCGTCCGCGGCCGGCCCGCAGTCCCACGAGGTCAGCGCCTTGCCGAGGAAGGCGCGGCCCTCCGGTACGGACTCGGGCACGGCCGGCAGCTCGACGGCGACCGTGGCGAGGGGCGCGTCGGGCAGCCGGGTGAGCAGCAGCGTCACGTCGTCGTTGTGGCCCTCGGCGTCCGGCAGCAGCGCCGTCAGCACCCGGTCGGCCGCGTCCTCCAGATCGGGCGGTCCCGCGAACAGCTCCCCGAGCGTCGCGGTGAGCTGGGCGAGCTGGTCCTCGATGTCGGTCCCCGGCGTCTCGATGAGACCGTCCGTGTACAGGACGAGGGTCGCGCCGGGCGGTATCACCGACGTGGCCTGCTCGTAGAGGACGTCACCGACACCGAGGGGCGCGTTCACCGGCGCCGGGAGCTGCCGGGCCGCGCTGCCCGGCAACGCCACCAGCGTCGGCAGATGCCCCGCCGAGCAGACCGTCACCTCACCGGCGTCGGCCGAGATGACCACATAGCAGCAGGTCACCAACTGGTCGGGCACGTCCAGATCGCCGACGACCGTCTCCAGGGCCTGCATGAGCTGCCGCGGCTGCATCCCCGTCTTGGCCAGGGCGTGCGCCGCCGACCGTAGCTGGCCCATCACCGCGGCGGCCTCCAGACCGCGGCCCATCACATCGCCGATCAGCACACCGACCCGGCCGGCGCCCAGCGGGATCAGGTCGAACCAGTCGCCGCCCACCCCCGCTCCCTGGGTGGCGGGCCGGTAGCGGCTCGCGGTGGTCAGACCCGGGATCGCGGGCGGCGTGCCCATGAGGCTGCGCTGCAGCGTCAGCGCGATGTGCCGCTGCTGCTCGTACAGGAACGTCAGCTCCGCCTCCGCCTTCTTGCGGTCGCTGATGTCCCGGACGATGGCGCACGCGCCGACGACCGCGCCGTCCGGGGTGCGCGTGGGCCACAGTGTGATGTCCACGTCGAGCAGATCGCCCGAGCGCGTCAGCCGCAGCGTCTCGAAGTGCTCGACCTTCTCGCCGCGCCGCAGCCGGTCCAGCAGCGTGTCGATCTCGTCGCGGCGCTCGGCGGTGGCGAGCAGCGACACGTGCCGCCCCATCACCTCGGCCCGCGAGTAGCCGTACAGCCGCTGGGCCGCCGCGTTCCAGTAGGTGATCTCCCCGTCGAGGGTCTTGGCGAGGATCGCGTCCTGGGAGGACTCCACCAGACCGGCCAGTTCGTTGATCCGCGCCTCGGCCCGCTTGCGGTCGCTGACGTCGCGGACGGCGGCGGAGACGAGGAGGCCGTCGGTGGTTTCGAGGGGGCTGAGGCTGATTTCGACGGGGAATTCGGTGCCGTCCTTGCGGAGGCCGTGGAGTTCGAGTTCGGCGCCCATGGGGCGGACTTGGCGGTTGGCGGCGTAGCCGTCGCGGTGGAGGGTGTGGTGGGTGCGGAAGCGGCCGGGGACGAGGAGTTCGACGGGGTGGCCGAGGAGTTCTTCGCGTCGGTAGCCGAAGAGGGCTTCGGTCTGGGCGTTGACGAGGCGGATGGTGCCGGTGTCGTCCACGATGACCATCGCGTCCGGCGCCGCCTCCAGCAGCCCGCGGAACCTCTCCTCCGCCGCCTTGCGGTCGCTGACGTCGCGGACGGCGGCGGAGACGAGGAGGCCGTCGGTGGTTTCGAGGGGGCTGAGGCTGATTTCGACGGGGAATTCGGTGCCGTCCTTGCGGAGGCCGTGGAGTTCGAGTTCGGCGCCCATGGGGCGGACTTGGCGGTTGGCGGCGTAGCCGTCGCGGTGGAGGGTGTGGTGGGTGCGGAAGCGGCCGGGGACGAGGAGTTCGACGGGGTGGCCGAGGAGTTCTTCGCGTCGGTAGCCGAAGAGGGCTTCGGTCTGGGCGTTGACGAGGCGGATGGTGCCGGTGTCGTCCACGATGACCATCGCGTCCGGCGCCGCCTCCAGCAGCCCGCGGAACCTCTCCTCGGCCCCCTCCGGCACGGGATCGGGCGGGGCCCCGCCGCACTGGCACCGTCTCGGTTCCGCCGTGCCGGCGAGACCCGCTGAAGTCCCCTTGACGAAGTCGCCCATGTCCGCCCCAGATGTGCCGCTTGACGTGATTCGGCCCATCTCAGCGCAACTCGGCGCCCGGTGCGACGACATGTCGTTTACTGACCCGAGCAGGGCCGAACCTGACCTCGGGGGAACCTTCCCTGGCCGGTTGCCCCGCTCACGGGGAAGCGCGAGGCCCGGGGTGTGGGCGGAAAGCGGTGAGGCCGGGCCCGCTGCGGCGGACCCGGCCCCGGACGGACGCGGCCCGTTACCGCACCAGGTCCACGTCCGCCGCCCGCACGAACTCCACCCGGTGTCCGTACTGGATCTCGTAGTACATGTCCTTGCCGATCACGACCTTGTGGCCCGTCGTGTCGAACGTCGGGGAGAAGAAGTACTCGCCCGGCACCTTGTCACCGACCGCGTACCGCTGCCCCGCGAGGATCTTGTACGGCAGCGGGGAGACGGCCTGGACCGGAACGCCCGCCGGGTACGCCGCGGCCTCCGGGTACGCCCTGCCGTACACCGGGACCTCCGCGAGGCCCGCCTTGGGCGTCACGACCGGGCCCGACGCGGACACCGCGGTCGGCTGCTTCTTCGGGTTCTTGAACCAGGCCTTCTGGCCCAGGTACCAGATCGCCGTCCAGTCGCCGTCCCGTCCGGCCACCGCGTACCGCTGGCCCGTCGAGACGCGCGAGGCCACGTCGTTCACGTCGATGGTGGAGGCGGCGCCGCTCGGGTAGAGGCCGATGTCCTTGATCAGCGGCGAGGTCTCGTCCGGCTGGGAGTAGAGCCGCACCTCGCTGGAGCCGTGCGCGGCGCAGGGCTCGCCGGAGGTGACACAGCCCGTGTACACCGGCTGGTTCTTCGCGAAGTCGGGCAGCACGGTCACCAGCGACCCGCTCTTGGCGAGGGTGCGGTGGAAGGGGTGCCCGAGCAGCGTGAAGTAGTGCTGCCAGTCCCAGTACGGGCCCGGGTCGGTGTGCATGCCCGGGATGGTGGACGTGGTCGGCCCCGGCACGTTGTCGTGGCCGAGGATGTGCTGCCGGTCCAGCGGGATCGCGTACTTCGCGGACAGGTAGCGCACCAGGCGCGCCGAGGCGCGGTACATCTCCTCCGTGTACCAGGCGTCCGGCGCGGTGAGGAAGCCCTCGTGCTCCAGGCCGATCGACTTCGCGTTCACGTACCAGTTGCCCGCGTGCCAGGCGACGTCCTTGGCCTTCACGTGCTGGGCGATGTGCCCGTCGGTGGAGCGCAGCGTGTAGTTCCACGACACGTACGTCGGGTCCTGGACGAGGTTCAGCACACCGTCCCAGGTCCCCTCCGTGTCGTGGATGACGATGTACTTGATGCTCTCCGACGCCGGCCGGTCGCCCAGGTCGTGGTTGCCGTAGTCACCGTCCCCGAACTCCTCGTAGGGAGCCGGGATCCACTCGCAGGAGACGGTCTTCGGGCACTCGGTGCCGTCGGCGGAGGCGGTGCGCAGTCCGGCACCGCGGAGCTGCGCCCGGTCGGGGCTCAGCTTCGGCTGCGCGGCGAGCGTCAGCCGCTGGCCGGAGTCCGTGGTGCGCGCCTCGCCGGTCCGCAGCACCGTGTACACGTCGTCGGCGTAGGCCGCCGCCGTGCCGGTGTCGTCCGCGCCGGAGAAGCGCGCCACCGCCCCGTACCAGTCGGCCGGGTCGGCGCTCAGCGGCCGGCCCAGATCGCGTTGCGCGGCGGCGAGCAGCGCGGCGCCGCCCTCGACGTTCGCCGCCGCGTCCGTGCGCAGCCGCTCCGCGGGCAGCCCGGTGAGACCGGCCGCCTTCGTCAACGTCTTGAGCCGCGCCGGGAGTTCGGCGTTGGCCGGGACCTTCGCCCTGGGCGGCAGCGCCGGACGGGAGCTGTCGCCGCGGGCGTCCTCCGTGCCGTCGCTGTGGTGCGGTGACCCGGCGATCGCCGCCCGGGCGTCGGTCAGGTGCATGGGACCGTAGCCGCCGCTGACGCTCGGCGCCCCGGCGTGTGCGTCCCAGCGGGACTGCAGATAGGACACGGCGAGCAGCACGCTCTGCGGTACGTGGTACTCGCCGGCCGCGGCGGCGAAGGCCTGCTGGAGCCCGTCGGTCTCGGGCGCCTCGGGGGCGGAACGCGCGGGTGCGGCGCCGAGCAGCGGCAGCAGCAGCGCCGCCGAGGCGACGGTCCCCGCCACCCTTCGGGCGCGTCTGTGTCCGGTGGTGCCGTGGGGGTCGGTGGCGGACCGGTGCAATGCAGCCTCCTGGGACGGTCGAGCGCGGTGGGGCGTGCGGGCCGAACGCGTCAGTGCTACCGGCTTCCGGACGATCCGTCAATCATGACCGGGGCGAGGTGATTTCCCATGTCAGCGCGTGGCGGGAAGGTTTCCGCGGCGGGGGGTCTCCCGCCTGCGCGGCATCAGTGGCCTGGACCAATAACCCGAACGGCGGCGCCCCGGAACGTCCTGGACACCGCGAGGGCGCGTGACTCCGTGAGGCCGGACATGCCGAGGGCCCGCGGCGCGCCACCGTGCGGTGCGCTTCCGCGGGCCCTCGTCCCCGGTCAGCGAGTGCCGACCGCCGCGCGTACGGCCCGCCGGGCCATCTGGCAGTCGTCGTGCAGCCGCCGGAGCAGCAGCCGCTGCTCCTCGCCGGACGGCGCGGCGGCCGGGGGGGCCTGTCCCGGGGCCGCGGGGGCCGGGTCGTGCAGGGAACGCTGCACGGCCGTCTCGTAGGTCCGGATCTCGCGGGTGAGCACCAGCATCAGGTTCACCAGGAAGGCGTCCCGGGAGGCGGGGCCCGCCGACTGGGCGAGCTGGCTGATCTGACGGCGGGCCACCGGGGCGTCACCGAGGACGGCCCACAGGGTCGCCAGGTCGTAGCCCGGGAGGTACCAGCCCGCGTGCTCCCAGTCCACCAGCACGGGACCGGCCGGCGAGAGCAGCACGTTCGACAGCAGGGCGTCGCCGTGGCAGAACTGGCCCATGCCCTGGCGTCCCGAGGAGGCGGCGATGCCGTGCACGAGCTTCTGGAGGTCGCCCATGTCCCGGTCGGTGAGCAGCCCCAGTTCGTGGAAGCGGGAGATCCGCTCCGCGTAGTCCAGCGGGGCGTTGAACGTGCCGGCCGGCGGGCGCCAGGTGTTCAGCCGGCAGATGGCGCCCAGCGCCGCCCGGATGTCCGTGCGGGACGGGGCCTCGGCCGGGTGCCGCTGGAGCGCGGCCACCCGGCCGGGCATCCGCTCGATCACCAGCGTGCAGTTGTCCGGGTCCGCCGCGATCAGCCGGGGCACCCGCACGGGCGGGCGGTGCCGGACGAACGAGCGGTACGCCGCTATTTCGTGCCGGATCCGCTCGGCCCAGACGGGGGAGTGGTCCAGTAAACACTTGGCGACCGCCGTGCTGCGTCCCGTCGTACCGACGAGGAGCACGGAGCGTCCGCTGCGCCTGAGCACCTGGACCGGCGCGAACTCCGGACAGATCCGGTGCACCGACGCGATCGCGGTGCGCAGGTGGGCGCCCTGTGGGCCGGACAAGTCGAGTCTCCCGCTGAGCGGTTGGGTGCCGAGCCCCGGCAGCCGCCGTGCCCGGCCGGCCCCGAGAACGGGAGCCGACTGGCGCGCGGGGTCGAGGTAAGGGCCGCTGCCCACCGGGCGGGGGTGCAACGACCGGGGCGGAGCGGACACGGAGGACGATGCTGTGTACATGGGCGAAACAGATCCCTTCGTGTGCCTGCGAGTTGCCGCGCTCCCCGCCCGGTGACCCCTCGGTCCATCCTGGGGAATGTCCCTGCGGTGACCGGGTCGGGGTGGCGCATTCCTACCTGACACCCGAGGTCCACTGGCACACCATCTGGCGCACCCTGGCGAACCCTGGCGAATAGTCGCTCAGCAACTGACAGGCGGTTACTGTCGAAATCAGCCGAGAACCTGGGGGCTTGACGTGAACGGACAACCCAACACCCGCCTCGCGGACCTGTTCGGCCTGGCCGGCTGGTCCAAGGGCGAACTCGCGAGGATGGTCAACCGGCAGGCGGCGGCCATGGGCCACCCCCAGCTGGCGACCGACACCTCGCGGGTGCGGCGCTGGATCGACATGGGAGAGATCCCGCGCGATCCGGTGCCGAGGGTGCTGGCGGCTCTGTTCACCGAGCGTCTCGGCCGTGTCGTGACCATCGAGGACCTCGGTCTGGTCAGGCACGGGCGCGCGGGGAAACGGCAGGGCGGCGGGAGTGTGGACCATCCCGACGGAGTGCCGTGGGCGCCCGAGCGGACCGCCGCGGTCCTCACCGAATTCACGGGAATGGACCTCATGCTCAACCGACGCGGCTTGGTGGGCGCGGGTGCCGCGCTCGCCGCGGGTTCCGCACTCAGCTCCGCCATGCACAACTGGCTCCGTACCGATCCGGCCCTCACGGCCGACGCTCCGCAGTTCGACGATCCCCTGCACGCCGACCCCGCCGGGTTCGACCGCTACGAGGCCGCCCCCATCGGGTCGCAGGAGATCGAGGAACTGGAGCGTTCCGTCGAGGTGTTCCGGGCCTGGGACGCGTCCCGCGGAGGCGGGCTGCAACGCAAGGCGGTGGTGGGCCAGCTCAACGAAGTGGGAGGCATGCTCTCCTACCATCACCCCGACCATCTCCAGCGGCGTCTGTGGGGCGTCGCCGCCAACCTCGCCGTCCTCGCGGGCTGGATGTCGCACGACGTCGGCCTGGAGCCCACGGCACAGAAGTACTTCGTCATCGCGGCGCACGCGGCCCGGGAGGGCGGCGACCGGCCCCGCGCGGGGGAGGCCCTCTCCCGGGCGGCCCGCCAGATGGTGCACCTGGGCCGGCCGGACGACGCGCTGGACCTGATGAAGCTCGCCAAGTCGGGCTCCGGTGACGAGGTGCTGCCGCGCACCCAGGCCATGCTGCACACGATCGAGGCCTGGGCGCAGGCCTCGATGGGCAAGGGCCAGGCCATGCGGCGCACCCTCGGTGTGGCGGAGGACCTGTTCGTCTCCGACCGCGGTGACGTGCCCTCGCCGAGCTGGATGCAGATGTTCGACGAGGCCGACCTGCATGGCATGCAGGCGCTGGCCTACCGCACCCTGGCGGAGCACGAGCCGGGCGCGGCGGTGACGGCCCAGCGGCACGCCAAGGAGGCGTTGAAGCTGCGGGAGTCGGGGCGGGACCGGTCGAAGATCTTCGACCACATCTCCCTGGCGTCGGCCTGCTTCATCGCCGACGATCCCGAACAGGCCGACCGGTACGCGCGTCTGGCCCTGACGTCGATGGGCTCCAACTCCTCCCATCGCACCTGGGACCGGTTGCGTGAGATGTACCGGCTCACCGGGCAGTACTCCAGCTATCCGAAGATCAGCGATCTGCGTGAGGAGATCAAACTCGCGCTGCCCAAGCCGGTGCCGAAGCCCCGGGGCGGCAGCGCGCGGACCTGAGCGGCACACGCGCGGCCCGGAGCGGCGATCTGCCGCTGTGAGAGCGCGGACCGAGAGGTGGAACTGGGCGGTCAGGAAGCGGCCGGTCAGGAACCGACGCGCACGACGAGTACGCGGGCGTCGCTCTCGCGCTCGGTCCCGCCGAACTCCTCGGCGACGATCCGTGCGGCGTCCTGAGCCGTGCCGGCCTCGGTGAGGCGGGCGGCCAGGGGGAGCAGTCCGTGAACGGCCGCTGACCCGTGCCCGTTTCCGGCCGGTGTGGTTTCGCCGGCGCGGGAGGACTCCGGTGGCCGCGGCAGCAGTCCGCCGGTGTGCAGGAGCAGTACGTCGCCCGGGCGGAGGGTCTCCTCGGCCTGCCCGTAGACGGCGTCGGGTCCGGTGCCCAGCGGGGCGCCGTCCGGCGGGGTCAGCGCGCGTCCCGTCCCGTCGCGGAACAGCAGCGGTGCGGGGTGTCCGGCCTGCGCCCAGGTGAGGGTGCGGCTGTCGGGCCGGTAGCGGCAGCACACGGCGCTGCCCAGGGGCGGCTGGACCGGGGTGTCGAGGAGGTGGTCGAGCCAGGAAAGGAGCTGGCCGGGCTGGGTGCCGGCCACGGCCATGCCGCGCATCGCTCCCAGCAGCATCGTCGTGCCCGAGGCCGCCTCGGCGCCGGTGAGGTCACCGACGCTCAACAGCGTCTCGCCGCCCGGCAGTTCGAGCGTGTCGTACCAGGCGCCGCCGACCGGTGCGACGGGTGAGGCGGGCAGGCGGTGGGCGGCGATGTCGAGTGTGTGAACACCCAGGGGCGAGGGGGCGCCCTGGGGCGAGGGCCGGAGCGGGCCGCGCCAGGGCGGCGGGACCGCCTCCCTCGGTGCGGCCTGTCGCCCCCCGGCCTCCCGTGGCTCGGCCGGGGGCCGGTGCCCGGTGTGCGCGGCCCGCTGTTCGCGCCGCAGCGAGTCACGGGTCTCGCTCACGGTCCGCTGGGTGCTGCGCAGTTCGCTGATGTCACGCAGCACGGCCCACATGGCGGCGGTGCTGCCGTCGGCGCCGAGCACGGGCTCACCCATCATGTGCACGGTGCGTACGCCGCCGTCCGGGCACATGACGCGGAACTCCCCGTCGATCGGCTTGGCGTCGATGAGGCAGTCCGTGACCATCGTCGTCAGCATCGGACGGTCCTCGTCGTGCACCAGGGACGGCAACTCGTCCAGGGTGAGCGGGGGAGCGGCGCTGTCCCGGCCGAGGATCTGGTACAGCTCCTCGGACCAACTGGCCTCGTCCGTCAGGAGGTTCCACTCGGCACTGCCGACCCGGCTCAGCAGTGAGCCGCGCCCGGCAGGCGCCGGCGCGGGACCGGTGACCGCCGAGGGCCCGGCGTCCACGCCCGGCGGGCCCTCGCGGAGCTGCGCCAAGTGCTCGTCCAGATCGTTCAGTTGATGCAGGGCCAGCGTGCACAGCGCGCGCTGCCAGCGTCCCCGTACGTCCTCGCCGTCGGCGGGTGCCTCACGCCGGACGGCGTCCACCTCGCCGCGCAGGCGGCGGGTCTGCGAGATGAGCGCGTCGACCGAGCCGTGCTGCGACGGCTGGGCGGCTGGGCGGTCCGCAGAGAGATGGGGAGGCATGGCGTACTCCGATGCGGGGACGGTACAACCCGGGTTGACGGAAGGACCGTTACGACTGTCGCACAGCCCGCGACGCGCTGTAAGGGATTTGGCAACACCTGATGCGGTGGTGCTTCTGGCATGTGCCACAGTCCTCCCGGAGTGAACTACCGGCCCCGGCGCGGTAGCCGCTCGACAGGTCAAGTCGTAGCCGTGGTACGTGACTTGGGGTGGCTGGGATGGACCGGGAGCGGCTTCTTCAATCGCATGTTCGAGGGTCGTGTGTGCGAGCCCCGTGCGTCACATATCCACCCTGGTGTCCCATCCGTTCCGGACGATCGCACGGATGCGCCGCGCGTACGCCGTTGCGCGCGGGTGCCCCGGATGTACCTCAGAGTGATCGCGCGAAGTCCGTCACCGCGGTCTCGTACAGAAAGGACGGATCGACCCCCATCGAGGCGAAGTTGCCCTCGATCTCCAGGCCGGCCAGCCCGTGCAGCTGGGCCCAGAGCATGGTGGACCGTGCCGCCACCGCCTCTGGCACGTCCTCGAAGCCGTGGCGCTCCCCCCACGCACGGAACTCGGCCGCCGTGCCCTCGGGTACCGCCGCACCGCCGGCCCCCTGCGTGCCGTCCGTCGCCTCGGCGGTCGACTCCGCCAGCGCTCCCACCGCCGCCAGCAGTACGGTCATGGCGGGCTGTGCGGCCTCGACCAGGCGGGTGGACTGGGCGTCGTAGCCCGGGAGCGGGGCGCGGAACAGCAGGCGGTAGCGGTGCGGCTCGGCGAGCGCCCAGGCGCGGTAGGCCAGGACCAGTGCCCTCAGGCGGGTGGCGGCGTCCCCCTCGGACGCCTCGGCCGCTGACGCCTCGGCGGTGCGGGCCAGCTCGGCCGCCAGGTCCCCGTAGGCGTCGATGACCAGCTCGGTCAGCAGGCTGTCGCGGTTGGCGAAGTAGCGGTAGAGGGCGGGGCCCGTCATGCCGAGCTGTTTGGCGATCGCGTTGAGCGACAGGGCCTCGGGACCGCCCTCGGCGAGCTGGCGCAGCGCGGCGGTCTTCACCTCCTGCCGCACCTGGGCGCGGAACCGGTCGCGCGGGCCCGTACCGGTCCGGGTGGCTGCGGCCATGACATCGCCTCTTCGTCTCGGCGGAAACAGGAGTGTTAGATCTTATCAAGTATGCGATAAGGGGTAACGGTGCGGTGTCCGTGCCCGCCGCCGACCCGGTGACTTGTGTGAACAGGTTCGGCCGCTGTTCACCCAGCTCTCACCGCACCACCATGGCCTTCGCCGATCACACGGTGCACGCTTGCGCGCGGTGTGCCACCGGGGCACCCCGAGCGAGCGACGAGGGCGGGCGAATGACACCGATCAGCCGAAGAGACTTCGTGGGGCTCGGCGCGTCCGTGGCGGCCGGCGCCGCCATGGCCGCCGGAGCACGGCCCGCGGCGGCCGCGTCCACCGCCGCGGCGGCGACCGGCACCATCACCGACGTACGGCACGTCGTGATCCTCATGCAGGAGAACCGCAGCTTCGACCACTACTTCGGGCGCCTCAAGGGCGTCCGCGGCTTCGACGACCGCAGCGGCATCACCCTGTCCGGCGGATACTCCGTCTTCAACCAGCCGAACGGCGCCGCCCGGCAGTACCCGTGGAAGCTCAGCTCCACCCCCGCCGCCGGCGGCGCGGACGGCGAGACCCTCGCCCAGTGCAACGGCGATCTCCCGCACTCCTGGACCTCCCAGCACGCCGCCTGGAACAAGGGACGGCTCGACAGCTGGGTCTCCGGCGTCGGCAACGTCCGCTCGCTCGGCTACCTCGACCGCGCCGACATACCGTTCCACTACGCGCTCGCCGACAACTACACCATCTGCGACGCCTACTTCTGCTCCACGCTCAGCGCCACCGGCCCCAACCGCACCTTCCTGTGGAGCGGCAAGGTCGACGCCTCCAGCCACGACGGCGGCGACGAGTCCGGACTCACCTGGCAGAACTACGCCGAGGCGCTCCAGGCCGCGGGCGTGACCTGGAAGGTCTACCAGAACGCCCAGGACAACTACGGCGACAACGGCTGCGCCTACTTCCAGAAGTTCGCCTCCGCCAAGGCCGGCGACCCGCTGCACGACCGCGGCATGGCCTCCGTCCCGAAGGTCACCGGCTCCACGCCCGACGACATCGCCGCCGCCATCAAGGCCGACGTGCTCGCCGGCACCCTGCCCCAGGTCTCCTGGGTCGTCGCCAACCAGGCCTTCTGCGAGCACCCCTACGCCCCGCCCGGCGACGGCGCCCACTTCGTCGACCTCGTGTACAAGGCGCTCGCCGCCGACTCCGGTGTCTTCGACTCCACCGTCCTGTTCCTCAACTACGACGAGAACGACGGCTTCTTCGACCACGTGCCGCCGCCCGCGCCGCCCGCCGGCACCGCCGGGGAGTTCCTCAACGGCGTTCCCTACGGCCTCGGCTTCCGGGTGCCCCTGCTCGTCATCTCGCCCTGGACGCGCGGCGGCTGGGTCTCCTCGGAGGTCTTCGACCACACCTCCGTGCTGCGTTTCCTGGAGACCTGGACCGGCGCCCTCGGCAACCCCGCCGCCTGCCCCAACATCAGCGCCTGGCGGCGCAAGGTCACCGGCGACCTGACCGGTGTCTTCGACTTCGCCAACCCCGTCCACGGCACCCCCGCGCTGCCCGCGACGAGCGTCATCGGCATGTCCGCCTGCGCGCCGCTGCCCAACCCGGTCCCGACGGCCAACGCCCTGCCCGTCCAGGAGAGCGGCACCCGGCCCGCCCGCGCACTGCCCTACCAGCCCAACGGATACCTGGACCACCTGGAGTTCGGGGCGAGCGGCAAGATCCTCGCCTGGTTCACCATGGCCAACCAGGGCGCCCCCGCCAAGCGGGCCGCGCACTTCTCCCTCCACCCCAACGCCTACCGCGACACCACACCCTGGCAGTACACGGTGGACGCGGGCGGCACCGCCGCCGACTCCTTCAACATCGGCACCGGCTACGGCGACGGCAAGTACGACTTCTCCATGGTCGGCCCCAACCGCTTCCTGCGCCGCTTCAAGGGCGACGCCGGCAAGCCGGGCAAGTCCGCGGAGGTCACCTCCCGTTACGCGACCGAGCCCGGCACGGGCAGAACGGCCCTCTACCTCAAGATGGCCAACTCCTCCGCCGCGCCGGTCAAGTTCACCGTGACGTCCACGCACTACCGCGGCGACGGCCCCTGGACGTACACCGTCGCGGCGGGCGGTTCGGCGGAGGACTTCTTCAACGCGGTCGCCTACCAGAACGGCTGGTACGACTTCACCGTGACGGTCGACTCCGACACGACGTGGTCGCGCCGGTTCACCGGGCACATCGAGACCGGCGCCGCCAGCGTCAGCGGCTGATCGGGCGCGGAGCGCCGGTCACGCGTACAGCTCCGGGCGCGGCGCGAGGTCGACGGCCACCCGGCCGCCGCTCTCCAGCGCCCGGACCCCCGCCTCGGCCACGGCGGACGCCGCGTACCCGTCCCAGACGCCGGGTCCGGTGACCCGGCCGGCCCGGGTGGCGTCCACCCAGGCCCGCACCTCGCGGTCGTAGGCGTCGGCGAAC
The DNA here is from genome assembly GCF_040703595.1 of Streptomyces sp. NPDC007084. Classification (NCBI taxonomy): domain Bacteria; kingdom Bacillati; phylum Actinomycetota; class Actinomycetes; order Kitasatosporales; family Streptomycetaceae; genus Streptomyces; species Streptomyces sp. NPDC007084. The sequence continues at coordinate 32,007 of NZ_JBEYFY010000018.1, read as the reverse complement.
CGTACGAGGTAGTCCCGCGCCACCTCCTCCGACCGGCCGCCCGCCGTCGTCACCGACATCGTGCGCTCGTCGCCGACGCGCGCGGTGCCGGCCTCGCAGACCGCCTCGCACGCCACCTGGTAGCCGAACCCCGAGTTCACGAAGATCTCCACGTCCACGAGCGCGCCCCCGGCGGTCTCGAACACCACGAACTGCGGATCGAGCAGCCCGTCCGGGGCGTTCGAGGTGGACCGCGGACGCAGGACGGTCACCGCCGTCAGCTCCTGGTCCAGCAGCCAGCGCGCCGCGTCGATCTCGTGCGAGACGGAGCTGTTGACCAGCATCGCCGAGGTGAAGTGGGACGGCGAGGACACATTGCGGTGGGTGCAGTGCAGCATCAGCGGGCGGCCGAGCCGCCGGCTGTCCAGCAGGGCCTTGAGGCGCTGGTACTCGGCGTCGTACCGGCGCATGAACCCGACCTGCGCCAGCCGCCGCCCGAGCCGCGCCTCCGCCTCCACGACCCGCAGCGCCCCGGCCGAGTCCGGCACCAGCGGCTTCTCGCAGAGCACCGGCAGCCCGCGCGCGAACGCCGCGAGCAACGCCTCCTCGTGCGCGGGACCGGGAGAGGCGATCAGCACGGCGTCGACCCCGGGCGCGTCGAGCGCCGCCTCCGCCTCGGCGTGCACCGACACCCCGTCGATGCCCGCCACGGCCTCCTCGGCCCGACCCGTGTCGGGATCGGCGACGGCCGCCACCCTGGCCCCGCTCACGGCCCCGTCGAGCCGGCGGATGTGGTCGGCTCCCATGTGTCCGGCACCCAGCACCGCCACACCCAACAGCTCACTCACGCCTCGCGCACCTCTCCGACGACAGCCCGGACCGCTCGTCCGCGCGATCCGATTGTCGGCCGCGGAGATCAGTAACGCAGCACCCCGGCGATGCCTTTCGCGTCACCCAGGGCACCGTCCGGGACGAACCGGACATCGGCGCCCGTCTCCAGGCAGCGTTCCACGATCTCGTCGACGATGTCCTCCCGCGCGTCCAGATCACCGCTCGCGGCCGGAACCAGGTGGTCGCCGTCGTCGCGGACCGTGGCACGGTAGTTCTCCTCGACGGCGAGCAGCCTGATCCGGCCCTCGGCCGCGCTCTGCCACACCTCGTCGAGCCCCGCCGCGAACTCCTTGCGCCCGCGCGCCGACTCCAGTTCCCCGGCCACCTCCTCGGCGCTCTGGCGCGCCCGCGCCGCGATCACCGGGCGGACCGCCTGCCAGACCGCGTCGGGCGGACCGCTCGCCAGGCCGCCGTGCGGGAGGTGCCCGGCGTCCTTGGTGACCGTCCCGATCTCGTCCAGCAACGACAGCGCGGCCGTCTCACCGGTGACGTACAGGGGGCGCGGGTGCTCGCGCAGCACCTCGCCCAGGGCGGTGTCCGCGTCGCGCAGGAACTGCCGGGTCCGCTCGTCCCGGAAGGTGCTCGGCAGATCCCCGATCCGCTCCTTGCGCTCGGCGTCGGGGTCCTCCAGGCTCCGCGTGAGCGGGAAGCCGCCCCGGCGTTCCTCGGTCACCCGGTCGACGCCGCCGTTCCACAGGGTGACCCGGTCGGCGGAGACCGACAGCACCCAGAACGGACGTTCGGCCGCCTGCGCCGCGACGAGGTTGCGGGTCAGGAAGGTGTCCGACAGGACGACCCGTTCGGGCACGGTACGGGCCAGCGACCACACCTGGTGCTCACCGGGCGCCGCGAAGATCACCAGACCCTCCTCGGCGTGCGCGAGATCGACCTCGGCGACCGCCCGGTCGAGCTGCTCGACGACGTCCGCCCGCAGCTCTCGGGTGACCGCGGGATCGGCCTCCACCTGCTTCTTGGCCTCGGCCACGACATTGCGCAGCCGGACCGGGTCCTGCGCGTTGTCGGGCTCGCGGCGGTGCGTCGGCGTCAGCACGGACACCGCCGGATAGGGCCGCGGGCTGCGCAGCTCGGACAGGGTCGCGGGGCTGAGTGCGTGCTCCATACGAGCACCATAGGATGAATCGGCTTGTCGGGCATTTGGGGCATTTGGTGGGTGCGGGGGTCAGGTTGCCGGTGTCGCGGGAAGGCCGGCGCACGGACGGGGGCGACGGCCTTTGCGGGAGCCGTCAGAAGGTGTCCGGATCGGCGGACGTCCAGTCCTCAGCCCAGGACCGCGGAGGCTCCGCGAGCAGCACCCCGGGCGCCGGCCACTCGTACAGCTCCGCGTACGTCCGCGCGGTCGTCGGTCCGGTGCGCCGCAGCAGCCGGTGCGGCGTGAGTGCGGCCGGCTCCCGTACGCCCATCGCGGCCATGATCTCGCTCGCGTCGCGCACGGTGGCACGCTGGTAGCGGAACACCCGCTCGGACTTGTCGGCCACGTCCAGGGCGCGGACCCGGCGCGGGTCCTGGGTCGCCACGCCGACCGGGCAGGTGTTGGTGTGGCACCGGTGGGCCCGGAGGCAGCCGAGTGCGGACATCATCGCGCGGGCCGCGTTGGTGTAATCGGCGCCCTGGGCAAGGCGTTTGACGATGTCCGAGCCGCTCGCGACCCGCCCGCTCGCGCCGATCCGGACCCGGTCCCGCAGCCCCGTGCCGACCAGCGCGTTGTGCACCGTGATCAGCCCCTCGGTCAGCGGCATGCCGACGGCGCCGGTGAACTCCCGGCGCGCCGCCCCCGTACCGCCCTCCGAGCCGTCCACCACGATGAAGTCCGGCGTCACCCCCTCCGCGAGCATCGCCTTGCAGACGGCCAGGAACTGGCGCCGCGAGCCGACACAGAGCTTGAAACCGGTCGGCTTGCCACCCGCCAGCTCCCGCATCCGGGCGAGGAACCGCACCAGTTCACGCGGGGTCGAGAAGACCCGGTGATACGGCGGTGACACCACCGTCCGGCCCTCCGGGACCCCGCGCTCCCGGGCGACCTCCGCGCTCACCTTCGCCCCGGGCAGCACGGCGCCCATCCCCGGCCCCGCCCCCTGCGAGAGCTTCAGCGACACGCACTTCACCTCGGGCAGCGCGGCCTTGTCCGCGAACTCCCGCGCCTCGAAGTCCCCTTCGGCTGTCCGGCACCCGAAGTACCCGGTGCCGATCTCCCAGACGAGGTCGCCCCCGCCCCGCAGATGATGTTCCGTGAGGCCGCCCTCGCCCGTGTCCTGCGCGAAACCCCCCAGCGCCGCACCCCTGTTGAGCGCCAGGATCGCGTTCGCCGAGAGGGCTCCGAAACTCAGGCCGGAGACATTGAGCAGCGCCATGTCGTACGGCTGCGCGCAGTCGGGGCCGCCGACCCGGACGACGGGCGGCTCCTCGGGCACGTCGACCGGGCGCATCGAGGGCTCAAGGAACTCGTGGACATCTCCGTACGCACCGCCTCGGTACGCACCGCCTTCGTACGCACCGCCTCGGTACGCACCGGCTGCGTGTGCACTGTCTCCGTGAGCACCGGCTCCGTACGTATCTGCTTGGTGGACGCCGCGCGTGTGTGCGCCGGGCCCGGACGGGCCGCGCTCCGTGCCGGACGGTTCCCCGGCGGCCTCGACACCGAACAGGAAGCGGAAGCGGCCGAGCAGCGGATAGGAGCGCAGCAGCGCGTGGCGGCGCTGGACCAGGTCACGGCCGCCGAGCGCGGTCAGGGCGAGCAGCGGGCCCGCCGCGCACCACCACCAGGCCGAGACGGCACCCGCGAGGAACAGCGACCCGGCCGCGCCGAGGGCCACGAACAGCAGGCAGAGCATCCCGGCGGGCGTCAGTCGTCCCTGCCCTCTGGGCCGCAGGAACTGCCGCTGTCCGGCAGGGAGCCGTACAGCAGGAAGTTGTCCACCTTCCGGTGCACGCACTTCGAGGACGCGTAGCCGGTGTGCCCCTCGCCCTTGTTGTCCAGCACGACCGCCGCGGAGCCCAGCCGCTTGGCGGTCTCCTCCGTCCAGCGGTACGGGGTCGCCGGGTCCCCGCGCGTGCCGACGAGCAGCATCTTCGAGGTGTTCACATCACGGACCTCGTCGCGGATGTAGTCGGTGCCCTTGGGCCGGCCGTAACACATCAGCACCTGGGTGAGCCGGTACTGCCCGAAGACCGGGGACGCCTCCTGGTAGGCGGCGCGCAGTCTGCCGATGTCGCGGGTGATCTCCTCGGCGCTGGGGCGGTCGGGGTCGTCGGCGCAGTTGATCGCCATGAGCGCGGCCGGGAGGTTGTCGATCGGGACTTCCTCGTCGTCCACGAGGCCGCCGCTCTTCGGCTTGTCCCCGGCCTTCTTGTCCTTGGCTTCGTCTTTGGCTTTCCCCTTGGCCTTCTTTTCTTTGGTCTTCTTGTCCCTGTCCCCGGTGCCGCCCCCCTCGTCGCGGGCGTTCTCCTGCGGGGTGCCGTTCTTCCGTACGGGCGCCGAGACGTTCGGCAGGGCGGCGCCGCCGGAGAGCTGGGTGAGGCCGTGGGTGTCGCCGTCCTGGACGAGCAGGCTCAGGGCCTGTTCCAGGGAGGGCCACATCTCCTTGCTGTACAGCGCCTGGCTGATCGACCCCACCAGGTCCTGGCCGGAGAACTCCTGGCCGTAGTCCGAGGGCACGGGCTCGTCGTCGAGCGAGGCGACGAGCTGGACCACCTGCTCGCGGGCGCCCCGGGCGTCCTGGCCGAAGGGGCAGGCCATGTTCTGCGTGCACCAGGTGATGAAGTCGTCCAGCGCGGTCTGCTGGCCCTCCGCGCCGGTCAGGCCCTGCTCGGCGATCGGCTCGGTGAGCGTGTCGACGCCGTCGAGGACCATCCGGCCCGTCTTCTTGGGGAACTGCGCCGCGTACACCGCGCCGAGCCGGGTTCCGTAGGAGAAGCCGAGATAGTTGAGCTTCTTGTCGCCGAGCGCCTGGCGCATGATGTCCATGTCGCGGGAGGCGTTGACCGTGCCGATGTGGGGGAGGACGGCGCCCGAGTGCCGGGCGCACTCGTCGGCGGCCTTCTTCACCGCCGTGAGCGCCGCCCGCACCGAGGCGCTGTCGCTGCCCTCCGCGCTGTCGTCGGTCGCCTCGGCTATCTGGTCGACTCCCTCGCCGCAGCTCACCGGGGAGGACCGGCCGACCCCGCGCGGGTCGAAGGTCACCACGTCGTAGCCGTTGGTCAGGCCCATGAAGTCCTTGCCGCCCATGGCCAGTTGGGGGATGCCGGCCCCGCCCGGACCGCCGAAGTTCAGCAGCACGGAACCGCGCGAGGAGCCGGTCGCCCGGTAGCGGGCCAGGGCCAGGTCCAGCGTGCCGCCGTCCGGCTTCGCGTAGTCGAGGGGCACGGTGACCTTGCCGCACTGGAGATCCTTGGGCATGCCCTCGCCCTTGCAGGCGGCCCAGGCGACCTTCTGCCGGTAGAACCGGGACAGGTCGGGATCCTCGGCGGTCGCCGTCGTCGGCAGACCCGCCGCCAGCAGCGTCAGCGTCGCCGTCGCGGCTCCCACGACCGCGACGCGTTGGTGCATGGACAGCATGCGTGCCTCCAGGGTCGCCCTGCGGTGGACCGGCGTACCCCCCGGCTCACGATAGGCGCGGCGTCCGGGGCACGCCTCCGGGCGAATCCGTCCGGCGCACCGGGCGTGCGGGACCCCTCGGCGTGCCCTACTCTGCGTCACCTTGTCGCCCGTACGGGTAACAGTGGCAGTTCGATATGTCTGACACTCGATGGGGTGAAAGACCGTTTAGCCATAACTCGGATAGGTCTTATGCGTTTTAGGCAGTGCGGGTGAGTGCCCGTGACCTTGTCTGGAAGGCAGTGAACCTATGAAACGGGTGACCCGAAATGGTTTGATCGCCGCGGCCGCCGCCTCGGGCGCGCTCGCCGCGACCGTGCCGGCGCACGCCGACTCCGCCGCGGACGGCACCTTGGCGGGATCGCCCGGGGTGATCTCCGGCAACACCGTCCAGCTCCCGGTGCACGTTCCGGTGAACGTGTGCGGGAACACGGTGAACGTCGTCGGCCTGCTCAACCCGGCGGCCGGCAACCGCTGCGCCAACGTGAGCGACGGCGGGGGAGCCGCCTCCCACTCCTCCGGCGGCAAGAGGAGCATCACCCCGGCCGCGCAGGGGGAGTCCGGTGGGCGCCACGCGGGCGGGCCCGTCGGCGGGAGCGGCGGCGGCGCGGTCGCGGACGGCAGCGCGACGGACTCGCCGGGCCTGCTCTCCGGTAACGGACTGCAGCTTCCGGTGCAGCTCCCCGTCAACGTGAGCGGCAACTCGGTGAACGTGGTCGGCATCGGCAACCCGGCCTTCGGGAACGAGTCCGCCAACACCTCGGGCGAGCACCCTGAGCCCGTTCACCCCGTCACCCCGCCTGCGAAGCCGACCGTCCCGGTCGCCCCCGCGCCCGCGCCGGAGCACCCCAAGCCGGGCGTCCCGGGCGAGGTGCGGACGATGGGCGACACCGGGGCCACCCTCGCCCACACGGGCGCGGACGGAGTGATGCCCGCTGTCGCGGTGAGCGCGGCCATGCTGCTGGGCGGTGCCGTCATGTTCCGCCGGTTCCGGCCCGCCGCGGTGCGCTGACCCGCGCGCGATCACGGACGGGAGGCCCCGCCGGACGGGTGACCGGCGGGGCCTCCCGCCTGCCCGGCCGTCATACGCCCGCTTCCGCCGGGCCCGGCATGCGGGCACTTCCGCCGGACCCCGTCATGCGCCCGCTTCCGTCGGACCCGGCATGCGGCGACTTCCGCCCGGCCCGGCATGCGGCCACTTCCGTCCGGCCTGGTCGCCGGTCACTCGTTCGGCTGCCCCTCTACGGGGTGGCCCGTGCGGTCGGCCTTCTGGGTGGTGGCCCGTGTCGCGGTCCTCCTCGGGGGTCATCCACGGGCCGTTCTTCTTTCGGGTGGCCCGTGTGTCCGTCCCCCTCAGGGGTGGCGCGCGTGGTGCTCTCTCCCCCCGGTAGGCGCTACCGGCGTGGCGGTCCCTCTATCTCGTCACCGGCACGGTGTCGGGGCACCCGGGACCGGATGACTCGGGGCCGGCCGAATCGCGTCCCGGGAGGGGGCCGAGCCCCCGTCATCGGCGCGGAGATCGGCGAGGATGCCGCACGTGCGACCGGCCGGCGCACTCCGTGACCCTCACACATGGGAGCGTGTCCATGACTTCTCCGGGCCCCGACGGGACCCCTGCCGGACCCGACGGCCTCGTCGTCACCCAGGCCTCGCCCGACGACTGGGCGGTGGTGACCGGCTGGGCCGCGGACGAGGGGTGGAATCCCGGGCTGTCCGACATCGCGAGCTTCTTCGCGCAGGACCCCGCCGGGTTCTTCGTCGGACGGATCGACGGGGAGCCCGTCTCGGCCATCTCGGTGGTCACCTACGGCGCGGACTACGCCTTCCTGGGCTTCTACCTCGTACGCCCCGGCCTGCGCGGTCGCGGCTACGGACTCGCCACCTGGAAAGCGGCCCTCGCGCACGCCGGTGATCGCACGGTCGGCCTCGACGGGGTGGTCGCGCAGCAGGACAACTACCGCAGGTCCGGGTTCGAACTCGCCCACCGCACCGTCCGGTTCGGCGGAGTGGTGCCGCCCGGCGATCAGCCGCCGGGAGTCCGGCCGGCCAGGCCCGCGGACCATCCGGCGATCATCGCGTACGACGGGGCGTGCACCCCGGCCGACCGGCCCGCGTTCCTGGCGTCCTGGCTGACCGCACCCGGCCACCGCACGTTCGTACGAGACGCCGGTGACGGCCGGCCTGCCGGTTACGCCGTGCTCCGGCCGGCGCGTGACGCGCTCCGCGTCGGCCCCCTGTTCGCCGACACACCCGACGACGCCCGCGCCCTCTTCGCGGCGCTGGCCGCCGAGGCCGACGGCCGGACGCTCGCCATCGACGTGCCCGAGTCCAACGCCCCGGCCGTCGCCCTGGTGGAGAAGCTCGGCCTCGCCCCCTCCTTCGAGACCGCGCGGATGTACACCGGCCCCGTCCGGCCCTTCGCACTGGAGCGCGTGCACGGGGTCACCACCCTGGAACTCGGCTAGGCGCGCGAGGGGCGGTGATCCGGACCTTGATCGGGTCCGGTGTTGATCGGGTCCGGTCTTGATCGGGTCCGGGCCCTTGATCGGGTCCGGACCTCGATCGGAGGGGGCCCGCCGGGTGCCCCCCCGGGTGAGCGGCGAGGTTCGTGAGCCGGTGAGTTTCGTCAGGCGGCGAGTTCCCGCGCTCGCCCGGCCGCCTCACGGACCGGGCCGCGGTGCAGGGGCCCGTGCCCCGGCAGCAGGACATCGGCGTCCAGCCCCTCGATGTGCCGCAGTGAATCGAGGGCGGCGGCGCGCTCGGCGTCGAACATCTCGGGCAGCAGGTGCGGGCCCCGGGTCCGTGACGTCGGATGGCCGCTGACCAGGGCGTCCCCGGAGATCAGCACACCGGCGTCCGGCAGGTGGTAGACGCAGTGGCCGCCGGTGTGGCCGGGCGTGTGCACCGGCACCGGCCGACCGGGCAGGTCGAGCGGACCCGGCCCGGCGAACGCCTCCGGCTTCGTGACACGGACGTCCGTCTTCCCGCCGGAGCGCAGCGCGCGCACCGCCCAGGGCAGCACACCCGGCCGCCACGCCTGCCGCATCACCTGCCCGATGCTCACCTGGTGCAGGAACTCGCGCCGCGCGTGCGGCACTTCGGCCTCGTGCAGCAGGACGGGCGTGCCGAAGGTGCGGCTCAGGAACTCGGCCGAACCGAGGTGGTCGGTGTGCGCGTGGGTGACGAGGACGGCGGTCACGTCCTCGGGCCGGTGGCCGAGGGCGGCCAGTGACGCGAGGAGGTCCTCGCGGTCGCCGGGGTAGCCCGTGTCGATCAGCGTGACCGACTCGCCCTCGCTCAGCACCACCCAGTTCGTGTCGCTGCCGTGCACCAGATGGACTCCGGCGGCTGCCTCGACGATCGCTTCCTCGCGCATGACCATCCCGATCTTGACGACGTCTTGCCCGGCCGGTGGGCCGGGCCGGGTCGAAGGTATCGCGCGACCACTGCGCCGGCGGAACCGGCGCGAGGTGGCGACAGGTGAACGGGCGCCCCACCCAGGCGACTTGAGGCGTCATGCCCCGAGCGGGGGGCGGACCGGGGCGATCCGGCGGGAGCGGCCGGGCAGGGACTCCCCGCCGGAAACAAGGGGCCGGGAACCGGAAACAAGGGGCAGGGAAACGGAAACAAGGGGCCGGGGAACCGGAAACAAGGGGCCGGAGAAATGGCGGTGCGCCGGGACGTCCCAACTCCCTACACTCGCAACGGAATCACGCGCGGCCCCGCCCGGCGCCGCGTGTCGCGACCGACGGGGGAGGCAGGCCATGCGGTACCGCACCGCTGTCGTCGTCCCCCGGTCGCAGTACGAGGTGATCCTCGTGTCTCCGGGAGCCCGGCACCGGCTGCGCGGCCGGGACCGGATGGCCGTGACGACCCGCTGACCTCCGCACGCACCACGGCGACCGCACCACGGCGACCGCACGACGAGTCGCCGAACGCCTGCTCGCCGGAGGCCGTCAGCCGCCTGATCCCAGGCGTGTCGTACGGCAATCGCGCCGACCCGCTCCGGATCGTCCGAAAGGCCAACGGCCGTGCGTACCCACCCGCACCGACACCTCACCGACTCCCTGACCGCCGTCCGCAACCTGGGCATCCTCGCCCACGTCGACGCCGGGAAGACCACCGTCACCGAACGGATCCTCTACGCCACCGGCACCACGCACAAACGCGGTGAGGTCCACGACGGCACCACCGTCACCGACTTCGACTCCCAGGAGCGCGACCGCGGCATCACCATCTTCGCCGCGGCCGTCAGCTGCGCCTGGGACGGTCACCGCGTCAACCTGATCGACACGCCGGGACACGTCGACTTCTCCGACGAGGTGGAGCGCTCGCTGCGCGTCCTCGACGGCGCCGTCGCGGTGTTCGACGCCGTCGCCGGTGTCGAACCGCAGAGCGAGTCGGTGTGGCGGCGCGCCGACCGGCACGGCGTGCCGCGGATCGCCTTCGTCAACAAGCTGGACCGGGCGGGCGCCGATCTCGACACGGCGGTCGCGTCGATCCGCGAGCGGCTCCATCCGGCGCCGCTGGTCGTCCAGTTGCCCATCGGCGCCGAGGGCACCTTCACCGGTGTGGTGGACCTGCTGCGGATGCGCGCCCTGGTGTGGGCCGACGGCGCCGACTCGCCCGAGGAGGGGCCGGTGCCCGAGGCGTTCGGTGTGGAGGCGCTCCGGCGCCGCCGGCTGCTGGAAGAGGCGGTGGCGGACCTCCACCCGGCGGCCATGGACGAGTTCTGCACCCGGTCCACGGTCTCCGCGACCACTCTGACGGCCGCCCTGCGCGACCTGACCAGGACCGGCGAGGGCCTGGTCGTGCTGTGCGGCTCCGCCTACCGCAACCGGGGGATCGAACCGCTGCTGGACGCCGTGGTGGCGTATCTGCCCTCGCCGCTCGACGTGCCCGCCGTACGCGGCACCCACGGCGGAGTGGAGCGGGAGCGGGCGGCGGACCCCCAAGCCCCCTTCGCCGGGCTGGTGTTCAAGGTGAACGCCACGCCGACCGGACGGATGACGTACCTGCGGGTCTACGCGGGCACGCTGGAGAAGGGACAGGCGGTGACGGACGTGGGCACGGGACGCACCGAGCGGGTCGCGCGGATCCTGCGGGTCCGGGCCGACCGCCACGCCGAGCTGGACCGCGCGGTGGCCGGTGACATCGTCGCGCTGATCGGGCCGAAGTCCGCCCGCGCCGGGGCGACACTCTGCGACCCGTCGGCGCCCCTGCTCCTCGAACCGCCGGCGGTCGCGGACCCGGTCGTGTCCGTGGCGGTCGAGGCACGCCGGAGCAGCGACACCGGCCGTCTGGTGTCCGCCTTGACCCGTCTGGTCGAGGAGGACCCCTCGCTGGTCGTCCGGACCGACCCGGAGACGGGCCAGACACTGCTGTCCGGCATGGGAGAGCTGCATCTGGAGGTGGCGGTGGAGAAGGTCAGGCGCGCTCACGGCCTGGACGTCTCCGTGGGACGGCCGCGCGTCTCCTACCGCGAGACCGTGGCCCGCGGGGTGTCCGGCCTGGTGTACCGGCACGTCAAACAGGACGGCGGCGCGGGGCAGTTCGCCCATGTGGTGCTCGACGTGGAACCGCTCGACACCGGCACGGACGGTGCCGACGGGAGCGCGGCGGCCTTCGTGTTCCGTTCCGCCGTGGTCGGCGGCCGGGTGCCGCAGGAGTACGTCCGTGCCGTCGAGGCCGGCTGCCGGGACGCGCTCGCCGAGGGTCCCCTCGGCGGACACCCGGTGACCGGGCTGCGCGTCACGCTCACCGACGGGGCGACCCACGCGAAGGACTCCTCGGAGATGGCGTTCCGCGCGGCGGGCCGGCTCGGGCTCCGCGCGGCACTGCGCGCCTGCGTGATGCGCTTGCTGGAACCGGTCGTCGAGGTCACGGCCACCGTGCCCGAGGACGCGGTCGGCGGCGTGCTCGGTGACCTCGCAGCGCGGCGCGGCCGGGTCACCGGCTCGCTCACCCGCGGTGGTACGGCGGTGCTCACCGCCACTGTGCCGCTGGCCGAACTCTTCGGCTACGCGACCCGGTTGCGCAGCCGGACCCAGGGCCGGGGTGTCTTCACGACCCGGCCCACGGGCCTGGCACCGGCACCGAGCCCGGCGCGGGCGGCGGGGGTTGAGGCCCGCTGAGAGGGGGTGGGGGCGCCGCTCCGGCGACGCCCCCACGCCGACTCACCGAGCCCCCGGCCAACGCCGGCACACCGGGCCACGCCGGCTCACCGAGCCCCCGGCCAACGCCGGCACACCGGGCCACGCCGGCTCACCGGGCCACGGACCCGCGCCGGCTCACCGGGCCACGCCGGCTCACCGGGCCACGGACCCGCGCCGGCCCACGGGCGGACCGGCCCACTGGATCAACGGCCCACCGCCCATCCCGCACGGTACTGCGCGGCCCGGTAAGGGAGTTGGCCTGGCGCTCGGCGCGGCTGTGGCCCGGCGACTTGGCCGAGCGGCGGCGGTGTTGCGAGACGGGCAGGGGAGTTGCCCCAACTCCGCTACCCGGCGGACAAGTTGGTCGTGTGGCCGGAGTTATAGGTCCCCGTCCGTGCCTCCGCCCTCACCGCCGCCTCCGGGTCCGTGCCGTGCGCGGCGGGCTGACGAACTGCAGCTCCAGGGCGGTCGGCGGCTCGGCCACTCCCGGGCCGCCGGCCGAGGCCCAGGCCAGCAGGTCGTCCGTACAGCCGTCGTCCGTGGCGAAGCCCACCCAGGTCGGACGTCCCCCGCCCAGCCGGCCCGCCCCCGAGGGCTGCACCACCACGACGTTCGCCTGGTCGCAGGGCCCGAGACAGTCCGTCGTCCGTACGGTGAACCGGCCGCCGGACGCCTCCGCCCCGGCCCGCAGCCGCGCGAGCTGCCGGGCATGGTCGGTGTCCGGGAACTTGACCGGGTCGCCGCAGCAGCATCCCCGGCAGACGACGAGGCTGCACGGCCGCGAACGGGCGGCGCCGACCGCGACCGTACGAGAGAGTCCGCGCGGGGAGTCGAACGGCACGAGGGGAAGCCTTTCGCGAGAGGGATCGGAGGGTTCCGGCCGTGATCGCTCGCGGCCGGCGTCGGCCGGCGACCGACCGGAGGTGCTGCCCGGAGCCGCCGCCCACAGCCACCGTACGAGACGTTTCCCCTGCTCAGTAGAGCGGGTCCGGACACGCGCGCCCCGCCCAACCGGTGTGTCCGCGTGGGCCGCTGGACGGCGCACCCCGGGTTCGATGTCTCCTCGGTACGGCCGCCATGGTGGCGCGGCGCCCGCAATCTCCGTTGCCCCGCACGCCCCGGGGTGCTGGAGTGAGCCCATGGATCACACAGCGGTACTGGCTCTGTTCGACCGGGACATGCGGGAGACGGCGCGGCCCGACGCGCCGGACGCCCGGATCGAGCGCGCCGGACCCGTGGTGCGCCAGATCGGCGCCGAGGACGGATGGAACGGGGTGATCTGGTCCGACCTGGACGAGACGAACGCCGACGCGGCCATCGCCGAGCAGATACGCCATTTCACCGGCCTCGGCCGGGAGTTCGAGTGGAAGCTGTACGGACACGACCGGCCGGAAGACCTCGGGCAGCGGTTGAGAGCCGCCGGGTTCACCCCCGAGCCCGAGGAGACACTCATGATCGCCGAGCTGGGCGATCTGGCCCTCGACGCCGAACCTCCCGAGGGCGTCAGCCTGTTGCCCGTCACCGACCAGGCGGGCGTCGACCTCGTGGCCGACGTGCACGAGCAGGCATTCGGGACGGACAGCACCCGCCTGCGGCATCAGCTCCTCGCCCAGCTCGGCGGAGACGCGGACACCGTGGTCGCCGTGGTGGCGCTCGCCGGAGACGTCCCCGTCAGCGCCGCCCGGATGGAACTCCTGCCGGGAGCGCGGTTCGCCGGCCTCTGGGGCGGCGGCACCGTCCAGGCCTGGCGCGGCCGGGGCATCTACCGCGCGCTGGTCGCCCACCGCGCCCGCGTCGCGGCCGACCGCGGTTACCGCTACGTCCAGGTCGACGCCTCCAGCCAGAGCCGCCCCATCCTCGCCCGGCTCGGCTTCCAGCCGCTCACCACGACGACACCGTACGTCTACGAGGGGTGACGCTCGCCGGCGCGTGCGGGCACCCCCGCCGTCGGTGCCGTGCCGGTTCAGCGGCGCGCGCGGGTCCGGTCCAGGGCCGCGACGCCCACCGCGGCGAGGCCGATCTGGATCAGCCACTCGATCCAGTCCACGCCCTTGGTGTCGGCGACGCCGAACGCCGCCGCCACCCCCGAGCCGATGAACGCGGCCACGATGCCGACGAGGATCGTCAGCAGGATGCCGATGCGCTGACGGCCCGGCACGACGAGCCTGCCGAGCACGCCGATGATGATGCCGATGACGATGGCACTGATGATGCCTGAGATCTCCATCTCCGCCCCTCCACGTCGGTCTGTCGCCGTCAGGTATCTGCCCCACCGCGGGCCGGGCCAGTCCGGCGATCAGGACGGAACCGAGCCGCCCCGGGGCTGTCCGGATGCGCGGGGGCGTGGCCAGGATGGACCCTGGAGTTCGTCGGATCGTCGGGAGGCCGTGATGTTCGTTCCCTTGGGGGCCCGGGATTTCCTGGACCGTGCCGTCACCGTGTACGGCGACCGTGTGGGCGTCGTGGACGAACCCGACCAGCCCGCCGAACCCTGGGAGGGGCTGACCTACCGGCGCGTCGGGGAACTGGCCAGGGCCCAGGCCGCCGGACTCGACGCGCTCGGCGTCCCGCACGGCGCGCGCGTCGCCGTCGTCTCGCCCAACAGCGCCCGCCTGCTCACCTCGTTCTTCGGCGTCAGCGGCCACGGCCGGGTCCTCGTGCCGGTGAACTTCCGCCTGACGGCGGACGAGGTGAGCTATCTGGTCGAGCACTCGGGGGCGAGCGTCCTGCTCGTCGACCCGGAACTCGCCGGCCGTTTCGAGGGCGTCGCCTGCGAGCACCGGTACACGCTCGGTGCCGAGGCGGACGCCGAGCTGTACCGCTTCGACACGGAACCCGCCCCCTGGGAACCCGACGAGAACGCCACCGCCACGATCAACTACACCAGCGGCACCACCGCCCGCCCCAAAGGCGTCCAGATCACCCACCGCAACATCTGGATCAACGCCACGACCTTCGCCCTGCACGCGGGTGTGACCGACCGCGACGTCTATCTGCACACCCTGCCCATGTTCCACGCGAACGGATGGGGGATGCCCTTCGGGATGGCCGGCCTCGGCGTTCCCCAGGTCGTGCTGCGCAAGGTCGACGGCACGGAGATCCTGCGCCGGGTGGCCGAGCACGGCGTGACCGTGATGTGCGCGGCGCCCGCCGTCGTCAACGCGGTGCTGGCCGCCGCCGGCACCTGGGAGGGCGAGATCCCCGGCCGCGACCGGGTGCGCATCATCGTCGCCGGGGCCCCGCCGCCCACCAGGACCGTCGCCCGCGTCGAGTCCGAACTCGGCTGGGAGTTCATCCAGATCTACGGTCTCACCGAGACCTCACCGCTGCTCACCGTCAACCGCGCACGCTCCGAATGGGACGAACTCGCCCCGCGGGAAAGGGCGGAGAAACTGGTGCGCGCCGGCGCCCCGGCCCTCGGCGTGACCCTGCGCACCTCCGCGGACGGGGAGATCCTGGCGCGCTCCAACGTCGTCCTGGAGGGCTACTGGGAACAGCCGGAGGAGACCGAACGGGCCCTGGCCGACGGCTGGTTCCACACCGGCGACGGCGGAACGCTCGGCCCGGACGGCTATCTGACGATCAGCGACCGCAAGAAGGACGTGATCATCACCGGCGGTGAGAACGTCTCCTCCATCGAGGTGGAGGACACGCTCTTCAGCCACCCCGCCGTCGCCGAGGTCGCGGTGATCGGCGTCCCCCACGAGAAATGGGGCGAGACCGTGCTGGCGCTGGTGGTGCTCGCGCCGGGCGCGGCGGCGACCGAGGACGAGCTGATCCAGTACTGCAAGGAGCGCCTTGCCGGTTTCAAGGCGCCGACCCAGGTCGAGTTCCGCGACCAACTGGCCCGCACCGCGACCGGCAAACTCCAGAAGTACAAACTGCGCCGCCCATACTGGGAGAAGCGCGACAGGGACGTCAACTGACGGCGTTCGCACGGAAGTTGAAGCGGTGCCGGTGCCGGTGCCGGTGGTGGTGCCAGTGCCGGTGTCGTGGGTGGACTGGGAGAGCCGGTCCCACCGGCACGTCACCCGACAGCGCCGGCCCGCGCTCACCGCGGGTGCGGGCCGGTGCCCTACATCTCCATTCTGCCCTTATTTTTCCCTTATGCCGCGATGATCAGGCCGCGATGATCAGGCCACGATGACCAGACGGCGATGACCAGACGCCGCTGAGCAGCCATGCGGTGGCGCGACGGCCGTAGCCGTAGAGCCCTTCAGTGGCCACGCCCCCTGGAAACCGCCCGGACTCCGCCCGCCCAGATTCAGAAGATCGCCTCCCCGGCAATCCGTACGGGGCCCAGCTCCGGAATACCTCCGAGAGCTCCGACGAGGAGCCGGGCGGGAGGAAACGAGGATGCACAGGTCCGAAGACGCCACGGGCGGTGGCACCGGGCGCGCCGGACAAGGCCGGCGGACGACGGAGCGCACGGCCGTGATCGGCGGGGGAGTGGCCGGTCTCACCGCCGCGCACGTGCTCGGCCGGACCCGGTCCGTCACGGTCTACGAGGCGGACGACCGGCTCGGCGGGCACGCCCACACCCACGACCTGGCCTCGTCCGACGGACGGGTGCACCGCGTCGACTCCGGCTTCATCGTGCACAACCACCGCACCTACCCCAACCTCCTGCGGCTCTTCGCCGAACTCGGCGTCGCCACCCAGGAGTCCGAGATGAGCATGTCCGTACGGTGCGAGGGCTGCGGCCTGGAGTACGCGGGTGCCCGCGGTCCCGCAGGACTCTTCCCGCGCCCCGGCAACGCACTGCGCGGCCCCTACCTGCGCATGCTCACCGAGGTGCCGGCGTTCCACCGCGCCGCCCGCCGCCTGCTCGCCGAAAGCGCCGAAGACGGCGACGACACCCTCACCCTGGGCGAGTTCCTGGTCCGGCACCGCTTCTCCGCCTATTTCACCCGGCACTTCATGACCCCGCTCGTCTCCGCCGTCTGGTCCTGCGACGCCGCCACCGCCCGCCGCTACCCGGCCGCCTACCTGTTCCGCTTCATGGACCACCACGGCATGCTCTCGGTCAGCGGCTCCCCGGTCTGGCGCACGGTCACCGGCGGCTCCCGCTCCTACGTCGACCGGCTCGCCAAACAGCTCGACGCCGTCCACACCTCCGCCCCCGTCCGCGCCGTGCGCCGGCACGCCGACGGAGCCGACGTCACCACCGAGGACGGCACCACCACCTCGTACGACTCCGTGGTCATCGCCGTCCACCCCGACCAGGCGCTCCGGCTGCTCGCCGACCCCGACGAGCGAGAGCGCGAGGTGCTCGGCGCGTTCCGCTACTCACGCAACGCCACCCTCCTGCACACCGACACCAGTCTGCTGCCGCGCGCCCGCGGAGCACGCGCCTCCTGGAACTACCTCATGCCCGACTGCGATGCCGGCGCCGACCGGGTCCGGGTCAGCTACGACATGAACCGCCTCCAGCGGCTCGACGCACCCGAGACCTACGTCGTGACGCTCGGCGGAGGCGACCGCGTCGACCCCGCCCGGGTACTGGCCCGCATGGAGTACCAACACCCCGTCTACACCCCCGAGTCGGTCGCGGCGCAGCGCCGGCTCCCCGCCCTGAACACCCCGGTGACCGCCTACGCCGGCGCCTACCACGGCTGGGGCTTCCACGAGGACGGCTGCCGCTCCGGAGTCGAGGCGGCCGCCGCCCTGGGGGTGACCTGGTGACCACGGCCCCGGCCCTCTACCCCTGCACGGTCGCCCACATACGGACCGCGCCCCGCCGCTACGCCCTGCGCCACCGCACCTACATGTGGCTCACCGACCCCGACCGGCCACCCCAACTGCCGTATCTACTCCGCCCGTTGGCCCGGTTCGACGCGCGTGACCACTTCAGCGGCGACCAGCCGAGCATCCGCGCCGGCCTGGACCGGTTCCTCGCGGCGCACGGCATCGACCTGCGCGGCGGCACCGTACTGATGCTCGCCCACGCCCGCGTCCTCGGCCACGTCTTCAACCCGCTGACCCTGTACTGGTGTCACGACCCGGACGGCACCCAGCGCTGCGTCGTCGCCGAAGTGCACAACACCTACGGCGAACGGCACACCTACCTGCTGCACCCGGACGCCACCGGCACCGCGCGGACCCGCAAGGAGTTCTACGTCTCGCCGTTCTTCCCCGTCGACGGCGCCTACCGGATGCGGCTGCCCGAGCCCGACGGCCGGCTGAACCTGACGGTCCATCTGGAACGCGAGGGAACCCGCCCCTTCACCGCGACCGTACGCGGAACGCGCCGCACCGCCACCCTCGGCGCCCTGCTCCGGCAGGCCCTGCGCCACCCCTGGTCCACCGTCGCCGTGTCCGCCGCCATCCGGCTGCACGGCGTCCGCCTCTATCTGCGGGGACTGCCCGTCCAGCCCCGCACCCCACGCCGAACCCAGGAGAACACGAAATGAGGACAGCCGAGTCCTGCCCCGTCGAGACGCCACGACAGGACACCGACCCGGTCCGCTGGCCGGACGTGGTCACACGGCCGGACGCCTCGCGCGCCCGCACCGCCGTCACCCGCGCCCTCCTGCGCCGAGCACTCCGACGACTGCCCCTGCGGGCCCGGTTCGCCGACGGAACCAGCGTCGGCCTCGGCGGCCCGGTCATCGACATCCACGACCCGGCCGCCTTCCACGCCCGCATCGGCACCACCGGACTCATCGGCTTCGGCGAGTCCTACATGGCGGGGGAGTGGGACGCGCCCGACCTGGTGGCGGCCCTCACCGTCCTCGCCGGGAACGCCGCCGCGCTCATCCCGGCCCCCCTCCAGAAACTCCGGAACGTCTGGGCGCTGCGCCGGCCCGACATCCAGCGCAACACCCCCACCGGCGCCCGCGACAACATCAGCCGCCACTACGACCTGTCCAACGACCTCTTCGCCCTCTTCCTGGACGACACCCTCAGCTACTCCGCCGCCCTCTTCCGCGGCTTCCCCGCCACCTGGGACCTGCTCCCCGCCGCCCAGCACCGCAAGATCGACCGGCTCCTCGACCTCGCCGAGGCCGGACCCGGCACCCGGCTCCTCGAAATCGGCACCGGCTGGGGCGAGTTGGCCATCCGAGCCGCCGCGCGCGGCGCCCACGTCACCTCGCTCACCCTCTCCCGCGAACAACGCGACCTCGCCCGCGAACGGGTTCGCGAGGCCGGACTCGACGACCGGGTCACCATCGAACTGCGCGACTACCGCGAGGCGGCGGGCACCTACGACGCCGTCGTCAGCGTCGAGATGATCGAGGCCGTGGGCGAGGAGTTCTGGCCGACCTACTTCACCGCCCTCGACGCGCTGCTCGTCCCCGGCGGCCGGGTCGCCCTCCAGGCGATCACCATGCCGCACGACCGCATGCTCGCCTCCCGCGACACCTTCACCTGGATCCAGAAGTACATCTTCCCCGGCGGACTGCTGCCCTCCGTGGAAGCCGTCGAGGACGTGACCCAGCGGCACACCCGGCTGCGCACCACCCGCAGGGACGCCTTCGGCGCGCACTACGCGGAGACCCTGCGGCTGTGGCGCGAACGGTTCACCGAGCGCGCCGACAAGGTGGCCGCCCTCGGCTTCGACGCGACCTTCCGCCGGATGTGGACCTTCTACCTCGCCTACTCCGAGGCCGGGTTCCGCTCCGGCTACCTCGACGTCCAGCAGTACCTGTTCACCAAGGAGGACCCCACCCCATGAGCACCGCGCCCGTCGCCCGCACCACCCGACGCGGCGCCGCCCAGCGGCTCGCCGCCCTGACCGAGGAGGCGCTCGGCGGCCCCCTCCCACTGCGGGTACGCGCCTGGGACGGCAGCGAGGCCGGCCCGCCGGACACCCCCGTCGTCGTCGTGCGCTCGCGCCGCGCCCTGCGGCGCCTGCTCTGGCAGCCCGGCGAACTCGGCCTCGCCCAGGCCTACGTCACCCGCGAACTCGACGTCGAGGGCGACCTCGCCCAGGCGCTGCGTCTGATGTGGGGAGCCGTCCGCGAACGCGGTCTGCACGCGCCCCGGCTGAGCCTCGCCGACCGCGCCCAGGCCGTCGGCACCGCGGTGCGCCTCGGTGCGGTCGGCCCCCGGCCCCCGGCGCCCGCCTCCCAGGCCAGGCTGCGCGGCGGCCTGCACAGCAGGTCCCGCGACCGGGCCGCCATCAGCCACCACTACGACCTGTCGAACGCGTTCTACCGTCTCCTCCTCGACGACACCATGGCCTACTCCAGCGGCTACTGGACGAGCGAGGACCCCGCCTTCGGCCCCGCCGACGCCCAGCGCGCCAAGCTGGAGCTGATCTGCCGCAAACTCGCCCTCGTACCCGGCGCCCGGCTCCTCGACATCGGCTGCGGCTGGGGTTCCCTCACCCTCTACGCGGCCGAGGAGTACAAGACCCAGGTCACCGCCGTCACCCTGGCCGCCGAGCAGGCCGCGTACGTCCGCGAGCAGGTCCGCGAACGCGGGCTGGAGCATCTGGTCGACGTGGTGTGCCAGGACTACCGGGACATCGAGGGCGGCGCCTACGACGCGGTCGCCACCGTCGAGATGGGCGAGCACGTCGGCGACGCCGAGTACCCGGCTTTCGCGGCCTCCCTGCGCCGGCTGGTCCGGCCCCAGGGGCGGGTGCTCGTCCAGCAGATGTCCCGGGGATCGGTCGCCCCCGGCGGCGGCGCGTTCATCGAGGCGTACATCGCCCCCGACATGCACATGAGGCCGCTGGGGGAGACCGTCGGACTCCTGGAGGACGCCGGACTCGAAGTGCGCTCCGTCGAATCGCTGCGCGAGCACTACGTCCGGACGGTCGCCGCCTGGCACCGGACCCTGGAGGAGCACTGGGACGACTTCGTGCGGCTCGTCGGTGAGGAGACCGCCCGCGTGTGGCGGCTGTACCTGGTCGGCGGGGCGCTCGCCTTCGAGGAGCGCCGCATGGGCGTCGACCAGATCCTCGCCGTCCGGCCCACACCGGACGGCGCGAGCGGGATGCCCGCCGTGCCGCACACCTGGTACGCGGGCACGGACGAGCGATGAGCGGCTTCCCCTGGGGCGCGTTCGCCCCGAACCTCGGCCTCGCGGCAGCCGCCGCGCTCGCCGTCATGCTCGCCACGTTCGCCGCCGCCGTACGCAAGGGCCTGCACCGGATCGTGGACGTCGCCTGGGGGATCGCCTTCACCGCGGTGGCCCTGGTCTCCCTTCTGGCCTCCGCCGGCGAGGGCGACCTCGTCCGGCGCGTGCTGGTCACGGTCCTCACCGCGGTGTGGGGGCTGCGGCTGGCCGCGCACATCGCCCGCCGGGGCCGGGGACACGGCGAGGACCCGCGCTACGACGCCCTGCTCGCCAAGGCCCCCGGCAACCGCGACCTCTACGCCCTGCGCATGGTCTACCTCCTGCAAGGCGCGCTGGTGTGGCTGGTGTCCCTGCCCGTCCAGGCCGCCCAGTACGTACCGGGGCGGCCGAGCGGATTCGCCTGGGCGGGCGTCGCGCTCTGGGCGTGCGGTTTCCTCTTCGAGACCGTGGGCGACGCCCAGTTGGCCCGCTTCAAGGCCGACCCCGCCAACAAGGGCAAGGTCATGGACCGCGGCCTGTGGAGCTGGACCCGGCATCCCAACTACTTCGGCGACTTCTGCGTCTGGTGGGGTCTGTTCCTGTTCACCTGCGACAGCGCCGCCGCGGCGGCCCTGTCCCTGATCTCCCCGCTGGTGATGAGCTACCTGCTCACCAAGGGCAGCGGCAAGCCCATGCTGGAGCGGCACATGGCCGAGCGCCCCGGCTACGCCGAGTACGTGGACCACACCAGCGGCTTCTTCCCGCTGCCGCCGAAACGGCGGGGCTGAGCACAGCGGCCGTGAACGCCTCGCCCCGCCGGGAGAAACCCGGCGGGGCGAGGCGTCTGGGCCGTTCGTCCCCTCCCCCGGGAAAACGAGGGGACGACCGCTCAGGCCGGGAAGTCCATCAGGGCCACCGGATCGGACGTGGGCTCGGCCGAACCGCCGGCCGGCTCCACGGTGATCCCCATCCCGGACGCCTTGTCGACGGCGCCCTTCAGCAGCACCGCCTCCGTCGTACGGGACGGGTCCATCAGACCGGCGGACCGCATGGTGCCCGCGTCGTTGAACCAGAGCTGGTAGACCTTGCCAGCCGGCGGTTTCGCCATCCCCGCGGCGACGAACACCGCCTGGTCCCGGCTCTTCGACACCACGACCGTGCCCCGGGCGCCGCCCGCCAGCTTCGCCGTACGCGACGCGGCGTCGGGGGCGGCCAGCACCGCGGCCACCTCGTCGGTACGCCGCTCGGCCTGCCGGGCCTGCTGCCGGGCGTCCTCGGCGCGGTCGTGCTGCCACACCGCCGTGCCGCCCAGCCCGGCCGCCGCCGCCAGGCAGGCCGCGAGCGCCCACCGCGCGGGACGCCGGACGCGGCCGGCCGCCCGCCGGGGCGCGGGGACCGCGACGGTCCGCGGCGCCTCCTGCCGGACGGTGGTGATGCTCCGCAGCACGTTCTCCTTGAGCGCCGGGGCGGGCTTCTCGGTGACGGCCATGCCGAGCCGGGCGGCGGCCTCCGTCAGCTCCCTGACCTCCTGGGAGCAGGACTCGCAGGCCTCCGCGTGCCGCTCGAACAGCTCGCGCTCGTCGTCGGCCAGGGCGTGCAGCGCGTACGCGCCGGTCAGCGTGTGCAGGTCGACCGTGGTCACGCCGTCACCCCCAGGCAGTCACGGAGCCGGATCAGACCGTCGCGCAGCCGCGTCTTTACCGTGCCGAGGGGCAGCGCCAGCAGCTCCGCCACCTCCCGGTAGGTCAGCCCGCGGTAGTACGCCAGGGTCACCGACTGACGCTGAAGCTCGGTCAGCGTGCGCAGACAGCGCCGCACCTGCTCCCGTTCCAGCCGGGCCTCGACCTGCTCGGTCACCTCGTCGTACTCGCGCGACCTGTCCAGCAGCGCCGCCTTGTGCTCGCGGGCCGCCGACGCCTCCACCGAGCGGACCCGGTCCACGGCCCGCTGATGGGCGAGGGTGAGGACCCAGTTCATCACCGAACCCCGCTCGGGCCGGTAGCGCGCTGCCGTACGCCACGCCTCCACCAGCACCTCCTGGGCGACCTCCTCGGACTGGGCCCGGTCGCGCAGCACCCGGCGCACGATGCCGAGGACGGGACCCGCCACGACGTCGTACAGCGAGGCGAACGCCTGCTGGTCGCCCCGGGCGACCCGGGCCATCAGTTCCGGCAGATCCGGCTCCGCAGACGGGTTTCTCCCGATCTCCACGGCTTCCTTCACGGTGTGGTCCTCCAGGACGCGCTGATGATTCGCAGGTGATCCGAAGCTGGTCGGCCGGCGGATTGCCCCGCCGCCGGAAAAGTTCCGGCCGTGCCGGGGCCGGGCCGCGGGATGGCGGCCCTGCCCCGGTGATGCGCGGTGCCGGGTCTTCTCGGGTCTCGCGGTCCCATGGGACGGCACACCCTCCTGTGGGATGGCACAACGGTCCCACGGGCCGGGCGGCCGGACCTGCGCGGGCGACGGCGGGCCGCGCCGGAACGGGCGCGGGCCGCGCCCTCCGCGGCCGCCGGCCCTGCCCGAAGGCCGCGTTACCCCATCGTGTGAACGGCTGGACAGAGGCGACAACTCGCATCGTTTCTGCGTCGTATAGTCGGCCGTATGGGTGAGAGCCGGTCGGATCTGGTGCGGGGAGCGGACGCGGCGTCCGCCGACACGGGCGTCACCACGGGGGCGCTGGCCCGCCGCCTCGGCGTGTCACCCACCACGCTGCGGTCCTGGGACCGCCGGTACGGCGTGGGGCCCGCGGTCCGCTCCGGCGGACGGCACCGGCGGTGGACCCCGCAGGACGTGGCGATGCTGGAGGAGATGTGCCGGCTGACCTCCGCCGGCGTGCCGCCCGCCGAGGCGGCCCGCGCGGCGAAGGAGGGGGCCGACCAGACCCCGGCCGAGGCCAAGCCCGCCGAGGCCAAGCCCGCCGGGGACGAGTACCGGCCCCGCTCGAAGGCGGCGGGCGCGCTGCCCCTCGGCGACGCCCGGCAGGAGTGCAAGGGCCTGGCGCGCGCCGCCGTACGGCTCGACTCGCCCGCCGTGGACGACCAGTTGACCTCGCTCGTCGAGCGGCACGGCGTGGTCGTCGGCTGGGAGGAGGTGATGGTGCCGACCCTGCACGCGGTGGGACGCAAATGGGAGTCCGCCGGTGACCGCTACGTCGAGGTGGAGCACCTGCTCTCCTGGCACATCTCCCGGACGCTGCACCGGGCGTCGGGCCCGTCCGGTCCGCCCGCGCCGGCCGCGCCCGCGAGCGGCGCCGGACCCGTCGTGCTGGCCTGCGTCCCGGGCGAACAGCACTGTCTGCCGCTGGAGGCGCTCCACGCCTGCCTGGTCGAACAGGGCCTGCCCACCCGGATGTTCGGCCCCGCCGTCCCCCCGGAGGCGCTCACCGCGGCGGTACGGCGGCTCGGTCCGCTGGCCGTCGTGCTCTGGTCGCAGACCCGCTCCACCGCCGACCGCCCGCTGGCCCGGTACATCGCCGCCACCGGCTGGGGTGTGAAGGGCGCCCGCCGCCACCCCGCCGTGCTGCTGGGCGGACCGGGCTGGGCCGGGCGGCAGGAGCCCGGGATGCTCCGGCCGCCGGGACTGCGGGACGCGCTCACGGCCCTGGCGGGCCTCGCCGCAGGCTGAGCGAACCGGCCGGCCGGGTCCCGCAGCCCCGACGGAGTTTCCGCGCGTGCCTCAGGTCATCCCACGGTCGGCGTCGGCGAGGGCTTCGCGGCGCCGCCCCGCGCGCCGCCCGCCGGCGGCGTCAGCACGACCGTCGGCTCACCGGGCTGCGGCGGCGGAGGGGTCAGGTTGTCCTTCGGCAGCTTCGGGTCGGTCGTCTCCTGGACGATCACCTGCTCGAAGTTCACGAGCCCGGTCTTCTCCATCACCGTGATGTGGTCCAGCACCGTGGAGTTGGCCTGGTTGGCGAGCTGACGCACCAGCGTGTTCTCCGTCGTGGCCCGCACCTTCGCGATCACCGAGAAGATCTGACCGTGCGTCACCCGCAGGATGTTGGCGAGGTCGGAGTCGAACTTCTTGCCGCTGTCGCCGCTCAACGTGGCGACGAATCCCTGCTGTTGCGGAGAGGGCTTGTTCGGCAGGGTGATGCCGAGCTGCCGCGCGATCGTGCGGCAGGCCTCGTCCAGCCCCGCGTGACCCGAGACCAGATGCTCTCCCGCCGTGCGCACCGACGGAATGGTCCCCTTCTGCAAGGCCAGTTGGCCCACCGGGTACTCCCACAGGCCGGCCGCGCGCACCTTGACGACGAAGTCGCGGTCGGCCTCGGTCAGCGGGCCCGACGGCGGATTGGCGATGATCCGTGTC
This sequence comes from Streptomyces sp. NPDC007084, assembly GCF_040703595.1. Lineage (NCBI taxonomy): Bacteria > Bacillati > Actinomycetota > Actinomycetes > Kitasatosporales > Streptomycetaceae > Streptomyces > Streptomyces sp. NPDC007084. Next base: position 7,053 of record NZ_JBEYFY010000018.1, on the reverse strand, counting down.
GAGGCACTGGAGGTGGTCTGCACACCCAGCATGGCCGGATAGGCCAGCGCGGCGAGGGTCAGGGTCAACGCGCCCGTCACGAAGAGTGTTCCCGCGTTCCGTGCAATGCGCACTGAGCCTCCTGGTGGCCGGGGGCGGCGTCCGGAGCGAAACGCGCCGGTCCGCCGCGCGATGGATCCGCTGCGGACGGACCCGGTACGAGTGGTTCGGACGCCCCCCAGTACGGCCGCACACCGGGGAAAAATCTTTACGGCGGGTAAAATCTTCGGCGGTTCCGCCCGCCGCCCGCCTGCACTCGGCGGCTCCGCCCGCCGCCCGCCTGCCCTCGGCGGTTCCGCCCGCCGCCGGCCCGCCCGCTCAGTCGGTCAGGCCCCGGCCCCGCCTGAACCGGGCCAGCCCCTCGGACAGTTCGACGATCGGGTCCGGATAGTCACAGGCCGCCCGGTCGAGTCCCTGGGCCTTCCACGGCTCGTGCGCGGCCCTGCCCTCCAGGCCCGCCAACTCCGGTACCCAGCGCCGCACGTACTCCCCGTCCGGGTCGTAGCGCTTGCCCTGGGTGACCGGGTTCAGGACGCGGTTGGGCCGGCTGTCCGTGCCCGTGCCCGCCATCCACTGCCAGTTGAGCTGGTTGTTGGCGAGGTCGCCGTCCACCAGCAGGCTCAGGAAGTGCCGGGCGCCCACCCGCCAGTCCACGTACAACGTCTTGACCAGGAAACTCGCCGTGAGCAGCCGGCCCCGGTTGTGCATCCAGCCCTCGTGACGCAGTTGCCGCATCGCGGCGTCCACCACCGGATAGCCGGTGCGGCCCTCGCGCCACGCCTCGATGTCCTCGCCCGCCTCCCGCTCCGAGCGCCAACGGTCGTGCCGGGTGCGGTAGTCGGCGCGGGAAGCGTCCGGCCGTACGGCGAGCACCTGGTGGTGGAAGTCGCGCCACGCGAGCTGCCGGACGAACGCCTCGGCGCCCGGGCCGCCCGCCGCGTTCGACCGGTGCACCAGCTCGACCGGCGAGACCGTCCCGAAGTGGAGATACGGGGAGAGCCGGGAGGTCGCGTCGCCCGGCAGATCGTCGTGCCGGTCCTCGTACGCGGCGATCCCGCTCCGCAGCCAGGCCGTCACCCGCTTCCTGCCCTCCGACTCCCCGCCCGTGGCGAGCGCGGGGGACACCCCGGAGACGTCGGCGCGCTTCGGGATCTCCTCCGAGCCGACCCCGTCCGGCACCCGGACGACCCGGGGAGCGCCGAGCGCGTCCCGCAGCGGCTGCCGCGCCCACTGGCGGTGGTACGGCGTGAAGACCGCGAAGTGGTCCGAGGACGCCGGGGTCACCGCGCCCGGCGCGACCGCCGTGATCACCGTCTCGTGGACGTGCAGCCTGCACCCCTCGGCCTCCAGCGCGGCACGCAGCCGCTCCTCCCGGCGGTGCGCGTAGCCGCTGACGCCCGCCGCCATGTGCACCTCGTCCGCGTCGGCCTCGGCGACCACCTTGCACACCTCGGCCACCACGTCACCGGACCGCACCACCAGCCGCCCGCCGCGCTCGCGCAGCCCGGCGTCCAGATCCGTCAGGCAGTCCGCGAGGAACGCCATCCGGTTGGGAGCGGTGAACGCGGCCTCCGCGACGGCCTCGTCGCGGACGAACAGGGGTACCACCGCGTCGGAACCGTCGAGCGCGGCCCGCAGCGGAGGGTGGTCGTGCAGGCGCAGGTCCGAGGTGAACAGGACGATCGAGAGGGTCATGGCGTTGCTCCGGTACAGGGCTGCGAGGGGGACGGCGAAGGACGGCAAGGGTGCGGCCGAGGGCTGCGACGGCTGCGAGGGGTGCGGCTACGGGGTCGTAGGGGACACTGCCGCGGGGCCGCGAGGGGCGTTGCGTGATCTGCTTCGGCCGGGGCGGCTCCGCCGGACGCGGGGTCGTGGTCAGCGGGTGAGGGCGGGTTCCTTCGTCCCGCCCGTCGTGCTCTTCGCGGCGGCCTTGGCGATGTTGCGGGCCATGCCGCCGAACACCACGGAGTGGAACGGCGAGACACTCCACCAGTACAGGTGGCCGAGCAGACCGTGCGGATGGAACAGGGCCCGCTGCCGGTAGCGGGTGCGTCCCTCCTCGTCCCGCTCCGCGTACATCTCCAGCCAGGCCAGGCCCGGCAGCCTCATCTCGGCACGCAGCCGCAGCAGATGGCCGGGCTCGATCTCCTCCACCCGCCAGAAGTCGAGCGAGTCGCCCACCCGTAGCCGCGCCGCGTCCCGCCGCCCGCGCCGCAGGCCCACCCCGCCCACCAGCCGGTCCAGCCAGCCCCGCACCGCCCAGGCCAGCGGGAAGGAGTACCAGCCGTTGTCGCCGCCGATGCCCTCGATCACCCGCCACAGCGCCTCGGGCGAGGCGTCGACGGTCAGCTCCCTGCGGTCGGTGTACAGACTGCCGCCGGCCCAGTCCGGGTCGGTGGGCAGCGGATCGCTCGACGTACCGGGGTAGGAGGCCGACGACCAGCGGGTGGTCACCTGCGCGTCCCGCACCCGCTGGAGCGCGAGCGCCACCGACGCGTCGAAGCCGATCGGCCGGCCCGAGGGATCGGGAAGGTAGCGGGCGATGTCGTGCTCGTGGCACACCACCTCATGGCGCAGCGACTCGGTGAGCGGCTTCGCGATGGACGCGGGCACCGGCGTGATCAGCCCGACCCAGTGGCTGGACAGCCGGGGCGTGAGGAACGGCACCGGGAAGATGAGCCTGCGGGGCAGACCCGCGATCGTCGCGTACCGCCGCATCATCTCCAGATACGTCAGGACGTCGGGGCCCCCGATGTCGAAGGCCCGGTTGACCTCGGCGGGCATGGTGGCGCAGCCGACCAGCGTGCGCAGCACGTCGCGTACGCCCATCGGCTGGATGCGGGTGCTCACCCAGCTCGGCGTCACCATCACCGGCAGCCGCTCGGTGAGATAGCGCAGCATCTCGAAGGAGACCGACCCGGAGCCGATGATCACCGCCGCGCGCAGCACGGTCGTCGGCACACCCGAGTTCAGCAGGACACGGCCCACCTCGGCCCGCGACCTGAGGTGCGGCGACAGCTCCTTCTCCGGTACCCCCACGGGGGTCAGGCCGCCCAGATACACGATGCGCCGGACGCCCGCCGCCTTGGCCTGCTCGCCGAAGACACGGGCCGCCCTGCGGTCGGTCTCCTCGAAGTCGCGGCCGGAGCCGAGCGCGTGCACGAGGTAGTACGCGACATCGATCCCCCGCATCGCCTCCGCGACGGACTCGGCGTCCGTGACGTCCCCGCGCACCACCTCGGCCTCGCCCGCCCACGGATAGTCGCGCAGCTTGTCGGGGGAGCGTGCCAGACAGCGCACCTGGTAACCCGCCGCCAGCAGCTCGGGGACGAGCCGCCCGCCGATGTAGCCGGTCGCGCCGGTCACCAGACACCGCAGTCCGGTGCGGGTGTCGTCCTCGCTCATGCGTCCTCCGTCACCGGCCGTGATCGCCGCTGGTCCGTCTGTCTCTCCTGTGATCCCTTCCACGCTGGCCACTCCCGCGGATGCGCCGGACGGGCCTAGTCGGCGGCCCTGTCCGGCCGGATCCGCCGACGGGGGCGGCCGTACGGGGACGCGGCGCCGACTTCTATAGGCTGACCGCGTGGCCAGAGCAGACGACCGTGACGCCCGGGCGGGCGAGCCGGACCCCGTGGGGGAACCGGGCCGCGAGCGCGCCGGGGGAACGGGCCGGCCACACCCCGAGGGGTCGGCCAGCGAGCAGGCCGGGGGGCCGGCCCGCGACCAGGCCGGGGGAGGGGCCCGCGAGCAGGGAGGCGCGGCGGACCTCCAGGCCTTCGCGGTGCAGCTCCGCCGGATGAACGGCGAGGTCAACCGGCTGGTGCACGGCTTCGCCGGGGAGCACGGGCTGCACGCCACCGACGTCCAGGCGCTCGCCGCGATCCTCGACGCGCCCGAGCCGCTCACCCCCGGCCGGCTGCGCGAGCACCTCGGGCTCACCTCGGGAGCCGTCACCGCCTGCCTCGACCGGCTCGAACGCGCGGGGCACATCCGGCGGGTACGGGAGAGTCCCGACCGCAGGGTGGTCCACCTCCACTGGGTCCCCGACGCCCGATCGGCGGCGCGCGCCCACTTCCGGCCGCTCGCCGAGGTGACGGCGAGCGTGCGGTCCGGGTTCAGCGAGGACGAACTGACGGTGGTCCTGCGTTTTCTGACGGCCATGAACGAACGGCTCTCCGGCGTACGGTCCCCCGGCCGCTGACCGCGCAGGCCGTACGGCACCTGCCGCATCCGAACGGGCGGTGACTCCCGAAGCAAGGCCGTGGTCTACGATCTGCCCCCGAGATGACTCAATGATTGAGATTGTTTTTCGTTGAGATATTTGGACACCAGTGCACCGAACCCGAGCGCCGAGGTTCGAGTGTCGAAGCCGGGCGCCGAACCGGTGCACCGACCCCGGGCGCCGGGCCGGAGCGTCGGCCCGGCGCTTCGTACGCCGCCGTGACCGTGACCCCTGGAGAGCGATGTCCCTCACCCCCCGACGGGCCCTGTGGCTGATCCCCGTCGTCCTGCTCGTCGCCTGGCTCGGCATCGGCGGCACGCTCGGCCCCTACGCCGGCAAGCTCGGCGAGGTCGCGACCAACGACCAGGCCGCCTTCCTGCCGCGCAGCGCCGAGTCCACCCGGGTGGTGGCCGAGCAGCGGGCCTTCCAGCAGGACGAGACCCTGCCGGCCATCGTCGTCTGGACGGTGGACGCGGACGGCTCGGTCCGGGGCGCTCGCCAGTCCGCCGCGACCCGTGCGCTCGCCTCCCTCGGCGGTGCGCCCGGCGTGGTCGGCCGCCCGTCCCCCGCGCTCCCGTCGGACGACGGCAAGGCGCTGGAGGGTGTCGTCCAACTCCGCCCCGACCTCGGCGACAAGCTGCCGGACACCCTCGACCGGGTCCGGGCCGCCGCCGACCGTGTCCCGGGAACGACCGCGCGGATCGCCGGCCCCGCCGCCAGTCAGGCCGACCTCTCCGACGCCTTCGCCGGCATCGACGGCCTGCTGCTCGGCGTGGCCCTCGCGACCGTGCTCGTCATCCTGCTGCTCGTCTACCGCAGCGTGCTGCTGCCGCTCGTCATCATCCTCGGCGCGGTGTTCGCCCTCGGCCTCGCGTGCGCGATCGTCTACGTCCTCGCCGACCACGACCTCGTCCGGGTGGACGGCCAGGTCCAGGGCATCCTCTCCATCCTGGTGATCGGCGCGGCCACCGACTACGCCCTCCTGTTCACCGCCCGCTTCCGCGAGGAACTCGCGCTGCACGGCGACCGGTTGACCGCCGTACGGGCCGCGCTGCGGCGGTCGTGGGGCGCGATCGTCGCGAGCGCCGGGACCGTCGCGCTCGGACTGCTCGCCCTGCTGCTCAGCGACCTGACCAACAACCGGGCGCTCGGTCCGGTCGGTGCCATCGGCGTCGGCTGCGCCGTCCTGAGCACGCTCACCTTCCTGCCCGCCGTCCTGGTCCTGCTCGGCCGCGCCGCCTACTGGCCGGCCCGTCCCCGCCCGGCCGGGGACGCGGGCGGCGGCGGCGTCTGGCACCGGGTCGCGGACCTGGTGGACCGCGCGCCCCGCAAGGTCTGGGCGATCGCCCTGGCCGGGCTCCTCGCCTGCGCCGCCTTCGCCCCCACCCTCACCGCGAAGGGCGTCCCGCTCGACGAGATCTTCGTCGACGACGCGCCCTCCGTCGCCGCCCAGCAGGCCCTTTCGCGGCACTTCCCCGGCGGCTCCGGGAACCCCGCCGTGATCATCGCCGACGCGGACCGCGTCACCGAGGTGACGGCCGCGGCGCGCGCCACCGAGGGCGTCGCCTCGGCCGCCGCCGTGACGGAGTCCGGGCGGCCCGGCGGGGGAGACCCCAAAGTCGTGGACGGCCGGGTGCGCGTCGACGTCACCCTGCGCGGCGCCGCCGACAGCGACCCGGCCAAGGACACCGTCGCCCGGCTGCGTACGGCGGTCCACGCCCTGCCCGACGCGGACGCCCTCGTCGGCGGTTACACGGCCCAGCAGTACGACACCCGGCAGACCGCCGAACGGGACCGCGCCCTCATCGTCCCCGTGGTCCTCGCCATCATCCTGGTCATCCTGGCGGGCCTGCTGCGCTCGCTGCTGATGCCGCTGCTGCTGGTCGCCACGGTCGCGCTCAACTTCGCGGCCACGCTGGGCATTTCCTCGCTCGTTTTCCGGTACGTGTTCGGCTTCGGCGGCACCGACGCGTCCGTGCCGCTGTACGGCTTCGTCTTCCTCGTCGCCCTCGGCGTCGACTACAACATCTTCCTGATGTCCCGGGTCCGGGAGGAGTCCCTGCGGCACGGCGTACGCCAGGGAGTGCTGCGCGGACTCGTCGCCACCGGCGGGGTGATCACCTCGGCCGGTGTCGTCCTCGCGGCCACCTTCGCGGCCCTCGGGGTGATCCCGCTGGCCTTCCTCGTGCAGATCGCCTTCATCGTCGCGTTCGGCGTCCTGCTCGACACCCTCGTGGTGCGGTCCCTGCTGGTGCCGGCCCTCGTCCGCGACATTGGCCGCCGCGCGTGGTGGCCGGGCGGGCTGAGCCGTGAACCGGCGCGGGTGCCGCGTCAGGGGGAGCGCGTCGGAGTGTGAGGTGGCCGGTCCGCGCGGATCGCCGGCCCCCGCCTGCCGCCCTGCGTCCGTCTGCCGTCCGTCGCCGGTGAACCCTGAACGTACATGACATGTCTGGGTGAAAAGCGGGCAAGCGCAATCCACGGGGACCCGGCGCTCGGGGTCCGAGGTCAGAGGTGGAGGTGCCTGCCGCTATGGGGACAAAGGTGCTGGAACGATTTCCCGCGGGGGCCCCTCGCGGATCCTGGACGGCGGAGGAGTACGCGGCCCGGCGCCGCACCGAGGGACTGGCGGCGACGGTCGTGATGGACCTGAACTCGGACGCGTTCCTGGTAGTGGTCCCGGCCGGCGAAGAGGACTGAGCCCTCGCGGGGTGGGGTCCGTCCGTCTTCATCAGGTGTTCGGTTCGGGGCCGGGGTTGTTCCGCCGGGCGGGGGCGAGCCTGATCAGGCTCGCC
>NZ_JBEYFY010000017.1:105607-138672 GCF_040703595.1 Streptomyces sp. NPDC007084 | reverse complement strand
CACCTTCCCCAGCGCCGCCCACCTGGCCTCCTACGCCGGCCTCGCCCCGGCCACCAGGCAGTCGGGAACCTCGATCCACGGCGAACACGCCCCCAAAGGCGGGAACCGGCAGCTCAAACGCGCGATGTTCCTCTCCGCGTTCGCAGCCCTCCACGACCCCGCCTCCCGCACCTACTACGACCGCTGCCGAGCCCGCGGCAAAACCCACACCCAGGCCCTCCTCCGACTCGCCCGCCACCGCATCAGCATGCTGTTCGCCATGCTCCGCGACGGCACCTTCTACGAACCCCGCGCCCCACGCCTCGCTTGACGAAAGACATAGAGGCACCCCCCGGATCAGGCCCGCTTCAAGCGGAGCGTCACCAGCTCGAACGGCCGCAGCGCCACCCGCAGTCGCTCCCCGTCACGCTCGGGCTCGGCCGCGTCGGCGAGGGGTCGCTCCAGCAGGTCCGTCACCGTGACCTCCTCGAACGCGAAGCCCACGGTCAGGGTGGCCCGGGACCGGCCGCCCCGGGACTCGTGGAAGCGCACGATCACGTCACCGCTCTCGTCGTCGGCCAGCTTGACCGCCGTCACCACCACGGCGTCCTGCCCGACCCCGACCAGCGGGACGACCTCCTGGGAGCCGGCCACCCGGCGCTCCGGCAGGTTGATGCGCCAGCCCTCGCGCACCGCGTCGCCGATCGCCGCGCCCGGAACCAGCGCGTGCCGGAAGCGGTGCACGCCCTGGTCGGTCTCGGGGTCGGGGAAGCGCGGGGCGCGCAGCAGCGAGACCCGGACGGTGGTCGTCGTGCCGGAGTCCTCGTCCCGGACGGTACGGGTGACGTCGTGGCCGTACGTCGAGTCGTTGACCAGGGCGACACCCCAGCCCGGTTCCTCGATGTGCACGAAGCGGTGGTTGCAGGCCTCGAACTTGGCCGCCTCCCACGAGGTGTTGGTGTGGGTGGGCCGGTAGAAGTGCCCGAACTGGGTCTCGGACGCGTACCGTTCGGCGTGCACGTCGAGCGGGAAGGCGAGCTTCAGGAACTTCTCGGTCTCGTGCCAGTCGACCTCGGTGTCGATGTCGAGCCGCTGCTCGCCGGGGGCCAGCGACAGCACCTGGGTGACCTTGGAGTCGCCGAAGGAGCGGACGATCCGTACCGAGACCCCGTCCTCGCCCGGTGCGACCTCGTCCACGTCGAGCAGGTCGGTGACGGTGTTCCGGTAGAACTCGTCCACGTCCCAGGCGTCCCACATGTTCGGGAAGTCCGGGTGGAGTTGGAGCAGGTTCGCCGCCCGTCCCGGCGCGACCGTCTCCCGGTCGGCGGACAGGTCGTACGCGGAGACGACGAGTCCCCGGCCGTCGATCTCGACGCGGAGCACGCCGTTGTCCAGGACAAAGCCGCCGTCGACGCGGGGCGCGAGAGCCGTCTCGCCGAGCACGGCCGCCGTCCGGGCGCCTCCGGCGGGCACCCCGTCGCGGGGGTGCGGCGCGGAGTTGAAGACCAGGGGAGCCGATCCCTCGCCCGCGAGGGCCCGCTGGGCGGCGTCGATGATCGCGTCCAGTTCGGCGGCGACGCGTTCGTAGGTGCGGCGCGCCTCGCGGTGCACCCAGGCGATGGACGAGCCGGGCAGGATGTCGTGGAACTGGTGCAGCAGGACCGTCTTCCAGATGCGGTCCAACTCCTCGTACGGGTAGGGGAATCCGGTGCGTACGGCGGCGGTCGCGGCCCAGAGTTCGGCCTCGCGCAGCAGGTGTTCGCTGCGCCGGTTGCCCTGCTTGGTCTTCGCCTGGCTGGTGAGGGTGGCGCGGTGCAGTTCCAGGTACAGTTCGCCGACCCACACGGGCGCGTCGGGGTATTCGGCCTCGGCCTTGCGGAAGAAGTCCTCCGGGGTCTCCCACACGACGGTCGCGGAGCCTTCGAGGTCGCGCAGGCGGGCGGCCTTGGCGATCATCTCGCGGGTGGTGCCGCCGCCTCCGTCACCCCAGCCGGTGGGGGCGAGGGAGTGCCGGGCTGCGCCCTTGTCCTTGAAGTTGCTCGCCGCGTGCGCGATCTCCCGCCCGTTCATCGAGCAGTTGTAGGTGTCGACGGGAGGGAAGTGGGTGAAGATCCGGGTGCCGTCGATGCCCTCCCAACGGAACGTGTGATGCGGGAACTTGTTCGTCTGGGACCAGGAGATCTTCTGGGTGAGCAGCCACTTGGAGCCGGCCGCCTTGATGATCTGCGGCAGCCCGGCGGCGAAGCCGAACGTGTCGGGCAGCCACGCCTCGTCGTTCTCGACACCGAACTCGTCCAGGAAGAACCGCTTGCCGTGCACGAACTGACGGGCCATCGCCTCCGAGCCGGGCATGTTGGTGTCGGACTCCACCCACATGCCGCCGGCCGGCACGAACCGGCCGTCGTCCACCGCCTTCTTCACCCGGGCCCACACCTCGGGCCGGTGCTCCTTGACCCAGGCCCACTGCTGGGCCTGCGACATGGCGAAGACGAAGTCGGGCTCGTCCTCGATGAGCGCGGTCATGTTGGAGGTCGTACGGGCCACCTTGCGGACCGTCTCGCGCAGCGGCCACAGCCAGGCGGAGTCGATGTGCGCGTGCCCGACGGCGCTGATCCGGTGGGCGGACGGCACGGCGGGCGCGGCCAGGACCTCCCGGAGCTGTGAACGGGCCGCCTCCGCCGTGCCGTTGACGTCCTGGAGGTCCACCGCGTCCAGGGCGCGTTCCACCGCGCGCAGGACGTCCCAGCGGCGCGGGGACTCCACCGGCAGCTCCGCCATCAGCTCGCCGAGGACCTCCAGGTCGATGACGAGGTTCCAGACCTCCTCGTCGAGGACGGCGAGGTCCATGCGGGTGAGCCGGTACTGCGGCTCGCTGCCGGCGGTCTCCTTGTCGCCGAGCCGGGTGGGCAGGAAGGGGTGGTAATCGAGGATCACCGGGTTGGAGGCGGCCTCGATCCGCAGCTCGACGTGCTCGCCGCCCGCGGCCGGCGCGGCGATCCGCACCCACTGGTTGCGCGGGTTGAGGCCCTTGACGGGGGAGCCGTCGGGCCGGTAGACGAGCCCCTCGCACTGGAAGCCGGGCATGTTCTCGTCGAAGCCGAGGTCGAGCAGGGCCTCGACGGTCCGTCCGGCCCAGGCCTCGGGGACGGTTCCGGTGACCGTGAACCAACTGGTGCCCCACGGAGCACCCCAGCGCGCGCCCACCTCGATCGGTTCCGTCGGCGCGGCGAGCCCCTCCTCGACCGGCACGGGTTCACCGGGCGCGTTCCACACCGCCACCTCCAGCGGGACGGACTCGGGGTACACGGCCGGACGGATCCGTTCGTCCAGGACGCGCTTGAGGCGGGACTCGACCAGGGTGCGGTCGTCATGCATGCGGTGCTCCGTGGGTGTGGGGTGCGGTTACCAGGTGTGCGTGATCGTCGCGGGTGGGGAGACGCTGAACAGTTCCCCCACCGAGCGCAGTTCGAACCGTGCGGCCGGTTCGCCCTGTTCGGGGACGAGCCCGGCGACGTGGAAGGCGCGCTGGCAGGTGCCGCCGAGGAAGCGGCGCGAGCCGTCGGGCAGGAGCCGGTACAGCTCGTAGTGGCGCACCGGTCCGGGGGCCGGCTGCCAGGCGAGGCGCAGCGCGCCGCCCTCGGCGTCGGTGACCCGCAGCCCGGTGGGCGCGTCCGGGGTGAGGGGGGCGTCCCGGACGGCGAGTCCGCCGAGCCGCCAGCGCACCGGGCCACCGGTCCCGGTCAGCCGGACGCCGAGGGCGCGGACGGTCCCCGTCAGCCCGGCGAGCGACACGGCCGAGGTCCGCCAGCCGCCGCCCGCCGGTACCGGGAAGCAGGTGTACGGGGGTGCGCCGCCGGCCGATTCCGGGTCGTCCGTGGCGACGGCCAGCTCCACGGATACGCCGCCCTCGTCCGTGCGGTGGGTCAGCTCGACCACGGTGTCCTCGCCCAGCGGGAGGCGGGTCGCGTACAGGTCCAGGGTGACCGGGGCGTCGAGGTCTCCCGCGACGAGGACGCTGCTGCCGCCGCGCCAGGCGTCCGCGAAGTCGAAGGTCACGGAGGGGCGTGCGCCGTCGGTGCGCGCCACCCAGCGGCGGGAGGGCAGCCGGTCCTGGAGACCGAGGTGGTTCCAGGGGGTGTCCGAGACGGCCTCGCCGTCCTCGTACCACTTCAGGCCGTGGCCGGTGTTGAAGACGGTCGCGAACGGCAGGGAGGTGACGGTGGAGCGGTCGGCGACGAACTGGGCGGGCGCCCGCCAGCGGGCGGCGGGGTCGGGGTGCGCGGGGTCGAGGGAGGCGCCGGTCCAGAAGGCGTCGTCGGCCGCGTGGAAGTCGCCGGGGGTGCGGCTCGCGGGCAGGTGGTTGCGGGTCCACTCGGGGCGGTAGTAGCCGACGGAGGTGACGTGGTCCTTCGTGGCCGGGGCGATGGCGTCCCAGTCGACGGAGGCGTTCGTGCCGTTCGCCTCGACGTCGACGCCCGCCCACAACTGGTACCGGCTGCGCCCGAGTTGACCGGCGGCTGTCCCGGAGGAAGCCAGTGAGGCGGAGGACCAGCGGAAGTCGAGGAACATCGAGTCCGCCGCCTGGAAGAACGCCGCGTTCCGGTCGTTCAGCGCGCCCTGCCAGGCGACCGAGCCGTTCACGGTCATCGCGTCGTACCAGGTGACCCGCTGCCCCCTGGCCGCGCCGAGCGACCTCAACTCCCCGAGAAAGCCCCGCATGTCGGTGGCGAGGGCGGTGTCGCCGCCGCCGGTCTCGGCGTTGACGAACCAGCCGTCGAAGCCGTACGCCTCGGCGACGGCGACGAGTTGGGCGGCGAGCGGGTAGTGCCCGTCGGTGTCCTGCTGGACGAGGTCGCGGGTCCACCGCAACTGGCCGCCGTACGCGGCGGGCGGCAGGAACACGTTGCCGAGGACCGGTACGCCGTGCCGGTGCGCCGCGTCCACGACCGGCGCGTTCGGCGCGAGGATCAGCCCCTCCCCCGACGAGCCGCCCCAGAAGACGAGTTCGTCGAGGTAGGCCCAGTGGGTCAGGGCGTAGTAGTCGGCGGTGGGCGCGCCCTGCGACGGGTTCTGGGCGGTGGGGCCGAAGGAGACGAGGGACTGGACGCGGGCCTGTCCCGAGCGGGCGGTGGTGTTGGCGGGGACCGGGGTGAAGCGGCCGGCGAGCGGCACGGCGGCGGCGTTGAAGGCGAGGTCGGGGTCGGTCTCGGCGCGCCAGGACTTCAGGCTGCGCCAGGTGATGCCGGTGCCGGGCGTGCCCGAGGGCAGCGAGTCGGGGTACCAGTAGGAGGCGCACGGCTGGAGGTCACGGGCCGCGGCCGCCGCCGTACCGGACAGGCCGGGGACGAGTCCGGCGGCGGCACCCGCTCCGGCGAGCAGGACGGCGCGTCTGCTGAGGTTCACGTGGTGCTCCGTATCGTGTGGGGAACGCATTACGGTGCTCGGCTCAGGCGAAGGCCTGAGCCGGTGTGACGACCTCGGTGATCCCGCGCGCGACCAGGTGTCCGGGGTCGGCGGCGCGGCTCGCGAGGACGGTGGTGGGGCGGGCTCCGTCGGCGGTGAGCCGGGCGAAGGCCTCGAAGACGGGGCCGCCCGGCGCGCAGACGGAACGGCCCGGCGCGGTGTCGACGACCAGTGCGGTGGTGCGGGCGGCCGGGGCGGCCGGCCCGGACTCCTTGACGATGCGGGCGATGGTGTCCCCGGCGGGTTTCGTTTGCCGGTCGCTGGTCAACAGGCCAAGTCCGTATTCGAGTTCGGGGAAGTCGGCGAGGTCGCGGCTGACGTCGTGGGAGCACCACCAGGTCACGCCCCACAGGTCCGGGCAGTCGAGGGCGTTCGTCACGGTGGCCTCGGTGAAGGCGGCGGCGTGTTCGGCGGGGATGAACGGGGCGGGGGCGCCGACCTCTTGCAGCCAGACCGGGCGGTGCGGGTCGTCGGACCAGGCCTTGGACAGCTCGATCAGATAGGCGGCGTGGTGCTCGGTGGCGACGCCGGTCCTGCCGTGGCGCTGGGCGGTGCCGTTGAAGACCCAGGAGTGGACGGCGGTCATCGCGCCGAGCCGGGCCGAGTGGCCGGGGTTGAACGGCTGGTCGTCCTGGTACCAGGCGGCGTCGTACGAGGCGTGCAGGTGCGGCTTGCCGGGGGCGCCCTCCTCGCAGGCGGCGAGCAGGTGCCGCAGCCAGGCCTCGGCCTGGGCCTCGGTGACGCGGTCGGGGTCGGGGTGCGGTCCGGCGGCGAACTGGTTGATCTCGTTGCCGATGGTCATCCCGATGAAGTTGGGCCGGTCGGCGAGGGCGGCGGCGAGGGTCCGCAGGTAGGCGGCCTCCCCCGCGACGACGTCCGGGTCGGTGAAGATGTTCCGCCGGTGCCAGGTCTGCGTCCAGGCCGGCAGGAAGTCGAAGCTGGACAGATGCCCTTGCAGTCCGTCCACGTTGACGTCGAGTCCGCGCTCGCCGGCCGCGTCGGCGAGCGCGACGAGCTGCTCGACGGCGCGTGGCCGGATCAGGGTCCGGTTGGGCTGGAAGTAGGGCCACAGCGGGAAGACCCGGATGTGGTCGAGACCGAGCGCGGCGATGGAGTCGAGGTCGGCGCGGACGGCGTCCAGGTCGAAGTCGAGCCAGTGGTGGAACCACCCTTGGCTGGGGGTGTAGTTGACGCCGAAGCGCGCGGCAGGGGGCATGCGGGGGTCCTTGCGAATCGGGACGGCGGGGCGAGAGGAGGGGCGGGCCGTGGAGGCTGGAGTACGGAGTGCGGGACTGCGGGGTCCGGGGCTACGGGGCTGCGGGTGCGGAGGCGGGGATTGCGGCGGGGTGCGAGGCGGTCAGCCCTTGACCGCTCCCTCGCCGACTCCCCGGAAGAAGTACCGCTGGAGGCAGGCGAACAGGGCGATGAGGGGCGCCACGGCGATGACCGTGCCGGCGGCGACGAGCCGTTCGTCGTTGGCGAAGGTGCCGTGCAGATAGTTGAGTCCGATGGTGAGGGTGAACTTCGACGGATCGCTGAGCACGATGAGCGGCCACAGGAAGTCGTCCCAGGCGCCCATGAAAGCGAAGATCGCGACGACGGCGAGCGTCCCCTTGACCGAGGGCAGCGCGATCCGCAGGAACCGCTGCCACACGTTGGCGCCGTCCACGAAGGCCGCTTCCTCGATCTCGTAGGGGAGGTTGAGGAAGGCGTTGCGCATCAGCAGGACGTTCATGGCGCCGACGCAGCCGGGCAGGACCACGCCGATGAGCGTGTTGTTCAGGCCGAGTTCCCGCATGGTCGTGAACTGGGCGATGATGATGCCCTCGACGGGCACCAGCATGGCCAGGATGAAGACCAGGGTGGCCACCCGCCGGCCCCGGTAGCGGAGCCGGGCCAGGGCGTATCCCGCGAGCGCCGAGCCGACGCAGTTGGTGACGACGTTGGCTCCCGCCACCTTCAGCGAGTTGAGGGCGTACTCCCACACCGGGATGGTGTCGGCGACGCGCTGGTAGTTGTGCAGCGTCGGGTCGCCGGGCAGGAACCGGGGCGGTGAGCTGAAGATGTCCTCGGTCGGCCCCTTGAGCGAGGTGGAGAGCTGCCACAGGAACGGGCCGACGGTCAGGGCGAGCACGGTCAGCAACAGCAGGTAGCGCAGGGCGAGTTCCCAGGCCGGGACGCGTCGTCCGTGCTCGTCGGTGACCCAGTGCCGGCGTGGCCGGTCCGCCGTGGCGGGCTGCCGGGCGGCGGGCGTCTTCTCCTGCACGCTCACGCTTCTTCCTTCCGCGCTCACGCGTCTTCCTTCCGCGCTCACGCGTCCTCCTTCCGGTCGGCGCGCAGCACGAGCAGCATGAGCGCGACGGTGACGACGAAGACGACCACCGAGATCGCGGACGCGTAGCCGACACGGCCGGTGAGTCCGGTGCCGGTGCGCTGGACCAGCATGACGAGGGTGGTGTCCTCGCCGGCCGGTCCGCCGTCGGGACCGGCCATCAGGTACACCTCGGAGAACACCTTGAAGGCGGCGACCGAGGAGAGCGCGCCGACCAGGACCATGGTGGAGCGGACGGCGGGCACGGTGACGGTGAGGAAGCGGCGTACGGCGCCCGCGCCGTCGACCGCCGCGGCCTCGTGCAGTTCGCGGGGCACGTTGGCCAGCGCCGCCAGATAAATGATCATGTAGTAGCCGAGGCCCTTCCAGACCGTGACGGCCATGGCGCTGCACAGGAGCAGCCACTGGTCGCTCAGGAACCCGACCCTGCCGACACCGACCGCCTCCAGCACGGCGTTCACCAGCCCGCGCTCGTCCAGGAGCCACACCCAGATGAGTCCGACCACGACGATCGACGCGACGACCGGGGTGTAGAAGGCCGACCGGAAGAACGCGATGCCGGGGATGTTCTTCTGGACGAGGAGGGCGAGCAGCAGCGGCAGCAGGACGAGCGCGGGGACGACCCCGAGGACGTACAGCGTGCTGTTGCGCAGCCCGGTCCAGAACATCTCGTCGTGCAGCAGCTCCCGGAAGTTGGCCAGGCCCACGAACTCGCCGGGGATCAGGGTGCGGCGGTCGGTGAAGGAGTTGACCACCGTCGAGACGAACGGATAGAGGATGAAGACGCCGACGACGACCAGCCCGGGGGCCGCGAACAGCCAGGGGCTGGTGGCCAGTTGGCGCCGAACCCGGGTGCCGGGCCGGCTCGGACCGGGAGCCGCCGGACGGGAGCCGGTCCGCGGCTCCCGCGACCGACCGCGAGGGTCCCGGGACAGGCCGCGGGACTCGCGCGACAGACCGCCGGGCTCGCGCGCGGTGCTGGAGGAACTCGCCATGACCGCTCAGCCCTGCTGCCGCAGCAGCGTGTCACAGGCCTTGACAGCGTTGTCGAGCGCCGACTTGGGGCTCTCCTTGCCCTGCAGGGCCTTGGCGATCTCGTTGCGCAGGGCGGTCTTCATCTGCTCGCTGAACAGGACCGGCGTGTAATTCACCGCGTTCTTCAGGGACTTGGCGGCGGCGACCCGGACGCGGGTCTCGTCGGTGCCGTCCTCCTCGGTGAAGTACGGGTCGTCCAGGGACCCCGCGGTGCTCGGGAAGATCGCGACCTTCTTGGCGAAGGACATCTGGTTCTGGGCGTCGGTGACGAAGTGCGCGAAGGCGACCGCGGCCGGGGTGCGCTTGGTGCGCGCGTTGACCATCACGCCCATCACGTACATGTTCACCTTGCCGGTGCTGGTGATCTGGTCCGTGATGCCGATGTTCTTGTAGAGGTTCGGGGCCTGCTTCTTGAAGTTGCCGAGGTCCAGTGCGCTGCCGGGGTTCATCGCGACGGCGCCGGTGAGGAACTTCTTGCCGGACGACTCGGGAGTGGCGGTCAGCGCCTGCGGGTCGAGCGCTTTCGCGTCGTACAACTCCTTGTACTTGGTGAGGAGTTGTACGCCCTTGGCGTCGTTGAAGGAGAACGCGGTGCCCTGTTTGTTCATCAGCTCGACGCCGTAGCGGCCGAAGTCCTCGATGGTGGGCACGTTGGCGAGGGTGGCGACCTTGCCGTGGCTCTTGTCCGCGAGCCGGAGGGCGTCCGCGAAGAGTTCGTCGTACGTCGTCGGCGGCTCGCCGGCGTCGAGGCCGGCCTTGGTGAAGAGCGACTTGTTGTAGAACAGCGGCCCGGTGTTGAGGTACCAGGGGAAGGCGTACGTGCCGGTCATGCCGGGGATCTGGTGTCCCGCCCAGGCGCCGGGCAGGTACTCCTTCTTGTAGCGGGCGGCGGACTTGTCGAGGTCGAGGGCGAGTCCGGCCTTGGCGAGCGGGGCGACGAGGTCCGGGGAGACGTTCACGACGTCGGGCAGGGTGCCGCCGGCGGCGTCCGCGCTGATCTTGTCGGCGTAGCCCTCGGCGGGCTGGTCGATCCACTTCACATGGGTGCCGGGGTACTTCTTCTCGAAGTCGGCGATGACGCCCTCGAAGTACGGCTTGAAGTTGGCCCTCAGGTTCCAGGTCTGGAAGGTGATGTCGCCCTCGACCTTGCCGGAGGCGTCCGTGGAGCCACCGCCGCCGGAACCGGAGCCGCAGGCGCTCAGCGGCAGGACGAGGGCGACGGCGGCGGCGACAAGTGCTCTGCGGGGTATGGGCACGGTGACACGGCTCCCTTGCGGCGTCTGCGGGTGGTGGCGCCAGCGACCATGCCCGGCGGCGCGGAGCGAAGTCAATGGATTAGCGCCAACTAAAGAAATGCGTAAAGCATTAGCGCAGGTCAGAGCGCTTCCGTCGGCCCCTTGCGAGGAATCACTAATGCGCTTTAGGGTGAGGTCACTCAAGCGCTTTAGTACATGACCGGGAGAAAAGGGGAGCCCCGTGCCAGCCAGACGGTCTCCGGCGCGCCGGCCGACGATGAAGGACATCGCGCGGCGCGCCGGGGTCTCCGAGAGCGCGGTGTCCTTCGCGCTGAACGACCGGCCCGGCGTCTCCGAGGTCACCCGCGACCGGGTGCGCCGGGTGGCCAAGCAGCTCGGCTGGCGGCCGAGCACGGCGGCCCGCCAGCTCTCCGGCGAGGGCGCGGCCACCGTGGGCCTGGTGGTGGCGCGGCCCGCCGACGCGCTGGGCGTCGACTCGTTCTTCCTCCAGCTCGTCTCGGGCATCCAGGAGGTGCTGGCGGAGCGTCATCTCGGTCTGCTCTTCCAGGTGGTCGAGGACGTGGACGCCGAGTGCGCGGTCTACCGGCGCTGGTGGGCCGAGCACCGCGTGGACGGGGTGCTCGTGGTGGACCCGCGCGTCGCCGATCCCCGCCCCGGCCTGCTCGACGAACTCGGACTGCCCGCCGTGATCATCGGCGGGGCACCGGAGGATCTGCACCCGGGCCTGTCCACGGTGTGGGCGGACGACGCGGGCGCGATGGCGGCCCTGGTCGACGCGCTGTACGCGCTCGGCCACCGCAGGATCGTGCACATCGCGGGCCTGCCGGGACTCGCCCACACCGAGCGGCGCATCCGCACGCTGCGGGCCGAGGCGGAGCGGCGCGGCCTCGCCGAGGTCCGCTCGGTGACCACCGACTACTCGGACGCGGAGGGCGCGGCCGCCACCCGGCGCCTGCTGGAGGGCGCCGAGCCGCCGAGCGCGCTGGTCTACGACAACGACGTGATGGCCCTCGCCGGTGTCGCCGCCGCGACGGAGCTGGGCTTCCCGGTCCCGGGCGGGGTGTCGGTGGTCGCCTGGGAGGACTCCGCGCTGTGCCGGATGGTCAGGCCCTGGCTGTCCGCGCTGTCCCGGGACACCGTCCAGTTCGGGCGCACGGCGGCCCAGGAACTGACGGCGCTGCTGGACGGCGGCCCGGCCCGGACGGTCCGGGTCCCGGTCCCCCGGCTGATCGAGCGGGAGAGCACGGGGCCCTGTAACCCCACCCCGTGAAGCCCGGCGGGCCCAGCGGGGGTCCGGCGGGGCCGCGCCATATCCGCGCGTGAACGGCTCTCGACATCCGCGCGTGAACGGCTCTCGACGCGGCGGTCCCGGGCGGGCAGAGTGCACCCCGTACGCGTACTACTCGCCAGTACGCCATGGGACACGGAACGAGGAGCGCCTGTGACCACCTGGGTAGGCCGGACCGCCACCGAGATCGCCGCGGCCGTCCGCGAACAGCGGGTCACCCCCCGCGAGGTGGTGGCCGAACACCTCGCGCGGATCGAACGCCTCGACGGCCGGGTCGGCGCCTTCCGTACGGTGCGCGCCGAGGCCGCGCTCGCCGAGGCGGACGAGGTGCTCACGCGGGACCTCGGGCACCTTCCCCTCGCGGGGGTTCCGGTGGCGGTCAAGGACAACCTCGCGGTGCGCGGCGAGTCGAAGCGCGACGGTTCGGCCGCGACCCCGGACGCCCCCGAGGACGAGGACCACGTGACGGTGGCCCGGCTGCGGGCCGCCGGTGCCGTGGTGGTGGGGCTGACGAACGTGCCCGAGCTGTGCGTGTTCGGCACCACGGACGGGGTGTACGGCATCGCCCGGAACCCCTGGGACCTGTCCCGCTCGGCGGGCGGTTCGTCCGGCGGAAGCGCGGCGGCGGTGGCCGCCGGGATGGCGCCGGTCGCGCTCGGCAACGACGGGATGGGCTCCCTGCGCATCCCCGCCGCGAACTGCGGACTGGTCGCCCTGAAGCCGGGCCACGGGGTGATCCCGGCCGGGATCGGCCACGGCGACTGGTTCGGCATGTCGGAGAACGGTCCGCTGGCCACGACGGTCGAGGACGCCCGGCTGATGTTCTCCGTCCTCTCGGGCACCGGGCCGGCGGCGCCGCCCGAGGAGCCCGTGACTCGTACCGTCGCCGTCTCGACGCGCAGCCCGCTGGCCGGTGTCCGGGTCTCCCGGCCGTATACGACCGCCGCGCGGCAGGCGGCGGCCCTGCTGGCCGAGGCGGGCCACCGGGTGCGCCGCGCGAACCCGCCGTACCCGGTGTGGCTGAGCACGACCTCGCTCGCGCACTGGACTGCGGGCACGGCGGTGGACGCCGAGGATCTCGACCCGCGCGCGCTGTCCCGCCGCACCCGGGTGCACGCGGCCGTCGGACGCCGCTTCGTGACCGGGGTCCGTACGGGAGCGCGCCGGGAGGAACTGCGTGCGCGGCTGGCGCCGTTCTTCACGGAGCACGACGTGCTGCTCACCCCGGCCCTGGCCCGGCGGAGCCCCGCCGCGGTGGCGTGGCACGAGCGGGGCTGGCTGCGCAACATCCTGGCCAACACCACCTATTCGCCGATGACTCCGCCGTGGAACCTCACCGGCTGGCCCGCGATGGCGGTCCCGTTCGGAACCCTCCCGGGCGGCGCCCCCTGCGCCGTACAGCTCGTCGGCCGCCCCGGCTCCGAGGCGGCCCTGCTGGACGTCGCGGCCCAGCTAGAGGTCCTCAACCCGTGGCGACGCACCGCCCGGCTCGACTGACTCGGCGGGGCCGATCGGCCCCGCCCCATCAGCTCGGCCGGTCCGGCGGGCTCGGCGGACGGCGGGTTCGCTTCCGCCCGGAAAAAACGGGAGCCGCGGCCGGTCGTCGGCCGCGGCTGTCCTGCGGGGTACGGGCATGGGCGTGAACCACGCACGCCCATGCCGTCGGTGACCGGACCCGGCGCCGGTCAGTCGACGCTGGGGAGGATGTGGGGCTCGGCGAGGTCGTCCTCGTAGCCCGCGAGGCGGATCGGGGCGGACCTGGCCCACACGTCCAGGCTGCCGAGCTTGATGTCGGCACCGCCGGCGCGCTCCGTGCGTTCCTTGGGGCGCTGATCTCGATTCGTCTTCTCTGGTGTCACCGCGCACTCCTTATGTGTCGGGTCACCCTCGGGACGCGGGCCGGTCTGCTCCGGTCGCCTGACGTCCGCTCGGGCGTGAGTCGAAGGCAGTTAGGGACGCGGTGGCGCCGGTAACTCGGGTGAGAGCAGGCCGTGGTGACCGGCTTGTCCCGGGACGGACCGTGGGTGTGGGTGGACCCCAGTAAGGCTGTCCGTCGGCTACAGAGTAACCAAATGAGCAGGTGACTGCTCGATGGGGCCGAAAACTTCGCGTTACCGTCGCGCGTCCCCCAGAGCCTCACCAGGCCCCGATCTGCGGCGATTTGAAACATGATGCACCCCTTCGCCGCCACCCATTCGGCTCAATTCCGACCCTGACGCAGGGCATCGGGAGGTCTCCCGGGCCAGCCTGATGTGACGGACGACCCGGAATCGTCCCGCATGCCGGACACCGGAGGTGGTGTGCGGTTCAGGTGCCGTTGGCCGGTTCGCAAGGAGGTCATGGTCTGCTGGCGCCCGGCACAGGCTCTTCTCCGGGGAGGACCGACGCATGGAACTGCGCGGCGTCGACGATCTGATGGATCTGCTGCACGCCTGCCGGGGCGCGTGGGACACGCCGGACGGCAGCGGCGACCCGGTCGATCTGCACGATCACGCCCTGCAGACCGCCGCGCTGCTGCGCCGGGAGCGCCCCAGCGACAAGGAACTCCAGGTCGCGGGGCTGGTCCACGACATCGGGCATCTGCTCAGGCCGGGCGACGACGCCGGGCACGCGGCACACGCCGCCGAGGCGGTCCGGCCGCTGCTCGGCGACCGGGTGGCCCGCCTCGTCCATCTGCACGTGGCGGCGAAGCGCTATCTGGCGGCCACCTCGCCGGACCGCGGGCTGTCCTCGCGGAGCGCGCTGACGCTGACCGCCCAGGGCGGTGCGATGAGCCCGCGGGAAGTCGCCGCCTTCGAGCGGGACCCGCTGGCCGAGGACGCGGTGACCCTGCGGCAGGCCGACGACGCGGGCAAGGTCGTCGGACTGGACGCGGGCGTCATGGAGGACTGGCGTACCGTCCTGGAACTCGTCGCGGCCCGCGCCACCCGCCTCGACACCGCCGGCTGACCGGCAAACCGGCTGACCGGCGGACGGCAGAGCGCACGACCGGCAGACCGACAGACCACGCGGCCGGCGGACCGCAGACCGCACGACCGGCACCCCGCACGGGCGGCTGACCGAAAGGCCGGCAGACCGGACGGCTGGCTCGACCGGACGGCACCGGCGCCGCTCACTGACGGCACGTCACGCGAACGCGCCGTCCCTCTACCACTTGCCCGGCGCGTAGTCCTTCAGGAAGACGCCGTACAGGTCCTCGCCCTGCTCGCCGCGGACGATCGGGTCGTAGACGCGGGCCGCGCCGTCGACCAGGTCCAGCGGGGCGTGGAAGCCCTCGTCGGCGAGGCGGAGCTTGTCGTAGTGCGGGCGCTCGTCGGTGATCCAGCCGGTGTCGACCGAGGTCATCAGGATGCCGTCGGTCTGGAACATCTCCTGGGCACTGGTGCGCGTCACCATGTTCATGGCGGCCTTGGCCGCGTTGGTGTTCGGGTGGCCCGCGCCCTTGTAGCCGCGGCCGAACACGCCCTCCATCGCGGAGACGTTGACGACGTAGGAGCGCCCGGTGGACGCGAGACGCGCGGCCTCGGCCATACGCGGGCGCAGCCCGCTGATGAGGATGAACGGCGCCGTGTAGTTGCAGAGCTGGGTCTCCAGCAGTTCCACCGGGGAGATCTGCTCGATGGTCTGCACCCAGGTGTTGCTGTCCACCACGTCGGGCAGCAGGCCGCCCGCGTCGATGGCGGTGCCGTCGCGGTGCCGGACCACGCTGGCGTTGCCGGCGACCAGGGCGAGGTCGGCGACCTTCTGGGCGTCCAGGCCCGAGACTCCGGCGGGCAGCGCGGTCAGTCCGTCGACGGCGCCCGAGTTGAAGGCGCCGATGACGTGGTGGGCGGGCAGTTCGCCGGCCGGCAGCGGGGCGCTCTCGCCCTCGACGAGCGCGGCGTAGGCGGAGGGCAGCCGGCGTACGGTCTGCGTCGCGTTGTTGATCAGGATGTCGAGCGGGCCCTGTTCGGCGACCCGTTCGGCGAGGTTCACGGCCTGCGCGGGGTCGCGCAGGTCGATGCCGACGACCTCCAGGCGGTGAATCCAGTCGGCGGAGTCGTCCATGGCCTTGAAGCGGCGGATCGCGTCGTGCGGGAAGCGGGTGGTGATGGTGGTGTGGGCACCGTCACGCAGCAGCCGCAGCGCGATGTACATGCCGATCTTGGCCCGGCCGCCGGTGAGCAGGGCGCGCTTGCCGGTGAGGTCGGCGCGGGCGTCGCGGCGGGAGCGGTTCAGGGCGGCGCAGTCCTGGCAGAGCTGGTGGTAGAAGTAGTCGACCTCGACGTAGCGGGTCTTGCAGGTGTAGCAGGAGCGCGGGCGCTGGAGTATCCCGGCGATCCGTCCCTCCTCGGTCACCGAGGACGGCAGGAGGCCTTCGGTCTCGTCGTCGATGCGCTGGGCGGAGCCGGTCGCGGTGGACTCGGTGACCTGCTTGTCGTGGGCGGTCTTGGCGGCGCGGCGCTCCTGGCGGCGGCGCTGCTTCACGGTCCGGTAGACGCCCGCGGTGGCGCGGCGCACGGCGATGGCGTCGGGGTGGTCGACGTCGATCTTGTCGAGTTCGTCGAGCACGCTGAGGCAGACGGCCAGCCGCTCGGGGTCGATACCGGGACCGAACGCGACGTCGGCCGCCTCTGTCGTGTCCGCGGCGGGGGTCGCCCGGCCGTCGTCTGTCACCGTCATCGCTGCTGCCGTTCCTCGGGTTGTGCGCCGCGTTCGGACCGCGCTCGCTGTCGAAGGCGGAATTTTACGGAGCAATCGCGCGCGGCACCAAACCCGTGGTGATCAAGGTGTGCAGGCGGCGATCAGCGCGTCGACCTCCTCGGTGAGCGAACGGGCCAGCAGATCGAGGTCCGGGACGGCTTCCGCGTCGGCGACCAGGCCGTAGTGGACGCTCCCCCGGTAGGTCGAGACGGCCACGGCGAGGGCCTGGCCGCGGGCGAGCGGGGCGAAGGGGTAGACCTCGGTGAGCGGGCAGCCGCCGAGCCGCAGACCGAGGCTGGGCAGCGGGACGCTGGTGACGAGGATGTCGAAGAGCAGCCGGGCGGCCTGGCCGACGACCGGGCCGCCGAGCCGGTGCCCGAGGGGCGGCACGTGGTCGGCGAGCAGCGCGACCGCGCCGGCGCCCCGGTTGGGCCCGGCGTCCTTGTTGCGGTCCATCTCCGTACGGACGGCGCGCAGCCGGCCGAGCGGGTCGGGATCGTCCACCGGAAGCCGTATCAGGTAGCCGGAGAGCCGGTTGCCCTGGGGCTGCGCGCCGCGCGGGCGGCGCCGGGAGACGGGGATGAGGGCGCGGGGGGCGACCCCTTCGCTGCCGTCGCCGCGTTCGTCCAGCCAGCGGCGCAGGGCCCCGGCGACGACGGCGATCAGGACGTCGTTCACGGTGCCGCCGACGGTTTTGCGGACCCGGTGGACGTCGTCCAGGTCGATCACCACGCCCGCCGTGCGCCGGGTGCCGGTGGGGTCCGAGGTGAGGGCGGGCGAGGACTGGGCGGTGAGGGTGGCGCGGGCGACGGAGGCGCCGATGTCGAGGGCGCGGCCCACGTCCACGAGGGTGCCGCGGAGGAGGCCGGGGAGCCTGCGGACGTCGGGGAGGAGGCCGCGGGGCGGCTCGGCCGGGCGGGGGCGGGGCTCCGGCAGGTCCATCGGGTCCATGAGGGCCGCGGCCAGCATGAGGGCCCGGAGCCCGTCGGCGAGGGCGTGGTGGAACTTGAAGAGAACCGCGAAGGACACCCCGTCCGCGCCGGGCAGGACGTGCGCCTCCCAGGGCGGCCGGCCGCGCTCCAGCGGGCGTTCCATCAGCCGGCCGGCCTCGGCGTGGAAGTCGGCGGTCGGCGCGTGCGGCAGGACGTGGTCGAGGGGTTCGAAGTCGGGTACGGGCTCGCGGGTCGCGCCGCCGAAGGCGAGGGGATCGAGCGGCTGCCACACGTCGCGGATGCGCATACGCAGCCCGGGTACGGCGGCGGCGCGGGCGGCGAGCAGGTCCGCCGCCTGGGCGCCGGCCGTCGGCGAGTGGGCGGCGAAGACGCCGAGGGCGCCCAGGTGCATGGGATGCCGGGCGGACTCGATGTTCCAGAAGGCCAGGTCGAGTGGTGCGAGCACATCGGAGGTCAAAGGCTTGCTCTCGCGTCGGCGACGGGTGAACCGTCAGTCAAACCCGGACCCCCGATTACGGTCAAGTACGATCAGGCTACGCACAGTTAATACCGGATTAAGTCCCGCCCCTCCGGTGAGGGGCGGGACTCGGTCACGTCAGGACACGCGGGCGGTCACTTCAGGGCCGGGGGCGCGGCGGAGGCGGCCGTTCCCCACCCGGACGGCTCGGAGCCGACCGTGAAGGCGAGCGAGCGGACGCCGCGCAGCTTGCCGGTCGTCAGGTACGTGCGGCCGTACGACGATCCGTCGACGCGGGCCGACTGGATGTACCGGTCGGTGTCCGAGGTGCCCGGCGCCGTGACCGTGAGGGCGCCGCGCGGGTAGTAGTGGCGGTCCAGGGTGAGGTCGACGCGGTCGAAGACGGGGGTGGACAGGCCCCAGGTGTCGTAGCCGGGCTGCACCGGGAAGATCCCGATCGAGGACAGCACGTTCCAGGCGGACATGGTGCCGAGGTCGTCGTTGCCGGTCATGCCGGTCGGCGCGTCGGTGAAGAGGGTCAGCGCCGCGTGCACCACGTCGGTGGTCTTCCAGGGCTGCCCGGTGGACAGGTAGGTGTACGGGGCGATGAGGTCGGGCTCGTTCTGCGGGTTGTACTTGTCCGCGTTGTAGTAGGCGTACGGGCCGTTGACCCAGACCTCGCGGGCGGTCTTGGCGGGGTCCTTCAGGAGCTGGTCGTAGGCGAAGAACGAGTCGAGCCGGTCGTTCGCGGCCTGCTTGCCGCCGATCAGGCCGACCATGCCCGGCAGGTCCTGCGGCACGAGCCACTGGTACTGCCAGGACGTGCCCTCGTGGAAGCCCTCGCTCTCGGCCGGGTCGGCGGGTCCGGTGAAG
Source organism: Streptomyces sp. NPDC007084 (assembly GCF_040703595.1). Classification (NCBI taxonomy): domain Bacteria; kingdom Bacillati; phylum Actinomycetota; class Actinomycetes; order Kitasatosporales; family Streptomycetaceae; genus Streptomyces; species Streptomyces sp. NPDC007084. Next base: position 120,353 of record NZ_JBEYFY010000017.1, on the reverse strand, counting down.
GCGCCCGCGGCGTCCCGGGCGCGGAAGAAGCCGGTCGAGGGGTCGTGGATCGCGCGGTAGTTCTGGGCCCGCGCGAGATAGCGCGCCGCGTCCTGGTGGTGGCCGAGGTCGCGGGCCATCTCGCCGAGCATGGCGTCGGACAGGGCGTACTCCAGGGTGGCGGAGGCGCCGTGGTCGTAGTCGGAGTCGCCGGGCTTCGCGTGCGGGCGGCCCTTGACGTAGGGGGCGAAGCCGTTCGCGATGTACTCCCGGTTGGCCTCGCGGCCCACCGCCGGGGAGCCGGCGGGCGGCACGCCGTCCGCGTTCTTCTTCAGCGCGCGGTAGGCCCGGTCCTCGTAGCCCTTGAGCAGGCCCTGCTGGTAGGCGTTGGTGAGGAACGGGGTGACCGGGTCGCCGGTCATGATGTTCGTCTCGGCCGTGGCGTAGCCCCACTTGGGCAGCCAGCCGCTCTCCTCGTCGATCCGGATGACGGAGATCGCCATGTCCCGCGCCTCGCGCGGCGCGAGCAGCGACAGGAGCTGCGACTGGGTGCGGTAGGTGTCCCACAGCGACCAGTTCTGGTAGTACGTGAACCCCTTCGCCCGGTGGACCCGCTGGTCCCAGCCGGTGTACCGGCCGTCGGCGTCACTGCCCACGTTCGGCGCGAGGAAGGAACGGTAGAGCGAGGAGTAGAAGGTGCGGCGCAGGGTGTCCGTGCCGCCCTTCACCCGTACGTCGTCGAGCCGGTCCTCCCAGGCCCGCCGGGCGGCGCCGCGGACCGCGTCGAAGGAACGGCCGCCTTCCGCGCGGAGGTTGACGGCCGCGCCCGCCGCGTCCACGTAGGAGAGGGCGGTGGTCGCCTCGACCGTGCGGTCCTTGGTGGTGTCGAAGCGGACAAAGGCGCCGGTGCGGCCGGTGGTGCCGGAGGTCTTGGCGGAGCCCTCGGTGACGGTGTCGCCGTTCCAGGTGCCGGAGGTGGTGAACGGCCGGTCGAAGCGGGTGATCGTGTACACGGTGTACGGCTCGGTGCCCTGGCAGAAGCCGCTGCCGGTGATCGCCGTGCGGACGGTCCGGTTGTCGAGGATCTCGACCTGGGTGGCGACCGTCTTGTGCAGCGACTGGCCCGCGTTCAGCAGCACGTTGGCTTTGTCGGTGGCCGGGAACGTGTAGCGCTGCACACCGGTGCGCGCGGTGGCCGTCAGCTCCGCCTCGATGCCGCTCTTCAGGCCGACCTTGTACGAACCGGGGCTCGCCGACTCGGTGTCGTGCCCGAACTCGGCCGCGTACTGGGCGTAGTCCGTCCGGGTGATGTCCCCCGTGGTGGGCAGCACGGGCAGGTCTCCGCCGAGCCCGCAGCCGACGCCGGACAGGTGGACGAGCGAGAAGCCGCGGATGTGGTTCTGCGCGTGGTCGTAGCCGGTGTTGTGACCGGTGTCCGGCGAGAACTGCACCATGCCGAAGGGCACGGCGGCGCCGGGATAGGTGTTGCCCTCGTTCTCCGTTCCGATGAACGGGTTGACCAGATCGGTGAGTTGGCCGTCGCGCGGCTCGGCGGCCTGTGCGGTGGGCAGGACGAGCAGCGCGGACGCTGTCACCAGCCCGGCCGTGCACAGGCGCAGGCGCCGGGTCCATCTCATGCGGGAGACCTCCGGTGGGGTGATCGACATCGTTGTCGTTGTCTTCTTGCATGGTCGGGTCGGGCGGCCGGCTTTCCCGGCAACCGGCCGGTGTCCCCGGGACGCGTCGCGTCCGGACGGGATGACATCGTTGTCAGAAGGTGCGACGTCGTCATCCGCGGCAGTTGGCATGACAGCACGCGACTCCGCCGCATGTCCAGGGACATGACAAGACCGGCATGGAACGGCCCCGGGCACCCGCTCGGTGAGCCGGGTGCCCGGGGCCGTGCGTCCACGCGTGACGGCCGGGGTCCCGGGCCGCCGCGACCGGCGGGCTACGGAACGCGCTGGCCCTTGCCCAGCGCGATCACCCCGCCCCGGGAGACCGTGTAGAGGTCGGCGTCCCGCTCGGGGTTGACGCCGATCGTCGCGCCCGGCGGCACCTCGACGTTCTTGTCGAGGACGGCGCCGCGCACCACCGCGCCCCGCCCTATCTTCACGTTGTCGTGCAGGATCGAGCCCTGCACCACGGCGCCGGGGTCGACCAGCACGCCCGGCGAGAGCACCGAGCGGGTCACCTGGCCCCGGATCAGGGACCCCGCGCTGATGATGGACTCGCTCGCGATGCCCCCGGCGTTGAAGCGGGCCGGCGAGAGCTGGCCGGAGCTGGTGTAGATGGGCCAGTTGCGGTTGAACAGGTTGAAGGCCGGCCGCTCGGCGATCAGGTCCATGTGGGCGTCGTAGTAGGCGTCGAGCGTGCCGACGTCCCGCCAGTAGCCCTGGTCGCGGGTCGTCTCGCCGGGGACGTGGTTGTCGCTGAAGTCGTAGAGCTGCGCCTCGCCCCGCTCGGTGAGCGCGGGCAGGATCGAACCGCCCATGTCGTGCACGGAGTTCTGGTCCTCGGCGTCCCGCTGGAGCGCCTCGACGAGGGCCTTGGTGGTGAAGATGTAGTTGCCCATCGACGCGAAGACGCACTCCGGGTCGTCCGCGAGGCCCGGCGGGTCGGCGGGCTTCTCCAGGAAGCCGCGCACGGTCTGCCCGTCCGAGCCGGGGCTGATGACGCCGAAGGAGGACGACTCGGAGCGGGGCACCCGTATCCCGGCCACCGTCACCCCCGCGCCGCCCTCGATGTGCTGCTCCAGCATCTGCCGGGGGTCCATCCGGTAGACGTGGTCCGCGCCGAACACCGCGACGTACTCGGGCTGTTCGTCGTGGATGAGGTTGAGCGACTGGAGGATCGCGTCCGCGCTGCCCAGGTACCAGCGGGGCCCGAGCCGCTGCTGCGCGGGCACCGGCGTCACGTAGTTGCCGAGCAGGCTCGACATCCGCCAGGTGGTGGTGATGTGCCGGTCCAGCGAATGCGACTTGTACTGCGTCAGGACGCAGATGCGCAGGATGTCGGCGTTGACGAGATTGGACAGGACGAAGTCCACGAGGCGGTACGTACCGCCGAAGGTCACCGCTGGTTTCGCCCGGTCGGCCGTGAGCGGCATCAACCGCTTGCCCTCACCGCCCGCCAGTACGATTCCCAGCACCGAAGGTCCACCGCGCCGCATGCCGCCGCCCCTCTAAGCCCGGTCCGGCCGTCCCGGCTGTGCGGGTCCGGCCGTTGGTTCGAAAAATGCGCCTGCCCGACCACTACCCCGCTTTGAGGACTTCCTCGTACAACTGGACGGTCCTTCGGGCGACGGCGTCCCAGCCGAACTCCCCGACCGCGCGCCGCCGTCCGGCCTCGCCCATGCGCCGAGCCGTCTCCGGGTCGGCGAGCACGGCGTCCAGGGCGGTCGCGAGACCCGCCTCGAAGTCGTCGTCCAGGGACACGAGAAGACCCGTCTCGCCATCCTCGACCACCTCGGGGATGCCGCCGACCCGCGAGGCGACCACCGCCGTACCGCAGGCCATCGCCTCCAGGTTGACGATGCCGAGCGGCTCGTACACCGAGGGACAGACGAACGCGGCTGCGTGGGTCAGGAGTTGGATGACGTCCGGGCGGGGCAGCATCTGCGGGATCCAGTGCACGCCGTCGCGCACCGCGCTCAACTCCTGGTACAGCTCCCGGAACTCGCGGTCGATCTCCGGGGTGTCGGGGGCGCCCGCGCAGAGCACCACCTGAGCGGCCGGGTCGATGTCCCGTACCGCGCGCAGGAGATGGGGCACGCCCTTCTGCCGGGTGATCCGGCCGACGAACAGGACGTACGGCCGGGCGGCGTCCAGGCCGACGCGCTCCAGGACGTCCGTGCCGTGGTCGGGCCGGTACAGGGAGGTGTCGATGCCGTTGTGCACGACGCGCACCCGGGCGGGGTCCAGGGCCGGATAGCAGCCGAGGATGTCGTCGCGCATGGCGCCGGAGACCGCGATCACGGCGTCCGCCGCCTCGATGGCGGTGCGCTCGGCCCAGCTCGACAGGGCGTAGCCGCCGCCGAGTTGCTCGGCCTTCCAGGGGCGCAGCGGCTCCAGGCTGTGGGCGGTCATCACGTGCGGGATGCCATGCAGGAGTTTCCCGAAGTGGCCCGCGAGGTTGGCGTACCAGGTGTGGGAGTGGACGAGTTCGCGGCCTTCGAGGGAGGCGGCGATGGAGAGGTCCACGGAGAAGGTGCGCAGGGCGTCGTTGGCGCCGTCGAGCGTGGGCCACGGCCGGTGGCGGACCACCCCGCCGGCCCCGCCCTCGCCCCAGCAGTGCACGTCGAGATCCGTGAGCGCGCGCAACTCCCGCGCCAGGAACTCGACATGGACGCCCGCGCCGCCGTACACGTCCGGCGGGTACTCCCGGGTCAGCAGGCCCACGCGCACACAGAACCCCTGTCGTAGTCGGCAGATGCCCTTCATGGTCACTCAGTTGACGCCGATGCGGAAGAGCGTGCGGGAACTGGTTCCGCCGGCGCGGTGCGGGCGGGGTGCGGGCGGGGTGTTTCGGTGGCGCCCGGTTGTCTCGGATGGGGCGCGGTGCGGGGGCGTTGGCTGGGGGTAGGGCGGGGCCGCCGGCTCGGGCGGGCTGCGGGGCCGCCGGCTGGGGGTGGGGGTCCGTCACGCGGGCGGCCTCGGGGCGGGGCCGCCGGCTGTGGGTTGGGGGTGGTGGGGGTCCGTCACGTGGGCGTCGTGCGGTCTGTCAGCTGGGGCCGGGTGCGCGGCCCGGTGGCCGGTCGAAGCAGCAGTCGCCGCAGACCCCGCCGCCGGGCACCCGGTAATAGAGGCAGCAACTGCGGCGCCGCAGTGTGCGCGGGTCGAGCGTACCGGCCAGATCCGGGTGGGCGAAGAGGCCGGCGGCCAGTGTCCCGGCCCGCTCCCCCGCCTCCGGGCGCCCGTGGGCGAGCGCCCAGCGGTCGAGCTGGCGTACGGCGCCGGCCAGCGCGGACCCGGCGTTGCCCCACAACAGGGCCGGCGCGACGCGGTACCGGGAGCGCAGGGCCGCGTTCAGCGGGACGAGATGCCCGGCGCGCACCATCGCGTCGAGGTCGGCGACCGGCCGGGCGCGGACCTCGGCCAGCCACAGGTCGTCCGGGGCACCGGCGTCCGGGTCCCAGTGGAGCAGCTCCGGGTCGAGGTCGGGCAGCCGCCCGTAGACCACGGCGGAGCCCAGCGCGATCGACCAGAGGCGGGCGGCGAGCCCCTGCTGTGCCACCGACGCGGCGACCCGCGGCTCCGGCGCCCCGATACCGTCGGCCACCTTCCGGACCCGGAAAGCGACCGGGTCGTCGTGAGGTGCCCGGCGCCGGAGAGCCGTCGGATCGTCGTCGGCGTCCTCGGGCGTGCCGGGTCGCGGGGCCGCGTAGGCGTGTGCGAGGGTCCGCGGGAGACCGTGCGGGGGTACGCCGGTGCGTAGTGCGAAGAAGCCGCCGAGCGCGCCGAGCGCCGCCAGTTGGGGGTCGAGGTCCACGAACAGCAGTAGTACCAAGTCCCGTAGGGGGTACCACCAGTGGATCACTCCGTGGTGTCGCCCACCTTGGGGAGGACACCGCCCGATCCGTACTCCATCGGCAGTAGGAGCCAATGACTGCTCAGGGACGACGACGAGAACTAAATCGCAGGGCATCGTTGTTCCCATGGAAGCCGACCGTTCGTCGCGCCGGGTCGAGGCCCCGCGCCGTACGCAGAGGAGGGACTCATGAGTGCCCTCGCTCTGTCCGTGGTGCTCTCGATCGTCTCGGCCGTCGCGTACGCGGGCGGCGCCATCATCCAGGAGCAGGTCGCGCTGACCTCCCCCGGCCAGGCCTACGCGCCGGTGCGCCGCCCCGCCTGGTGGGCGGCCGTGGCACTGACCGGCCTGGGCGGACTGCTGCACGTGGTCGCCCTCGCCTTCGGCCCGCTGAGCCTCGTCCAGCCGCTCGGCGCGCTGACCATCGTCTTCGCCCTCCCGATGGCGGCCCTCTTCGTCCGCCGCAAGGCCGGAGTCGCCGCCTGGCGCGGCGCGATCATGGCCACGGTGGGTCTCGCGGGCCTGCTGTCGCTGGTCGGCGCCTCCGACTCCAACTCCCTGAGCAGTGCCCAGCGTCTGGTGCTGGGCGTGGTCGCGGGCGGCTCGGTCGTGGCCCTCATGGTGGCGGGTCGCGCCGCCCACCGGCACCCGGCGGTGCGGAGCGTGCTGCTCGCCATCGCGGCGGGCATCGCGTTCAGCATGTCGTCGGTGTACACCAAGACCGTCGCCGTGGACTGGTCGCGGCACGTCTCGCTCGCCGACCTGTCGAGCCTCGCCGCGATCGGGGTCTTCGCGACCGCCGGCATGCTGCTCTCGCAGGCCTCCTACCGAGGGGCGGGCCTGGAGGCGCCGCTCGCCACCCTGACGGTCGTCAACCCCGTCGTGGCGGCGGCCGTCGGCCTGACGATGTTCGGCGAAACCTTCCGCTACGGCACCACCGGCACGGCGCTCGCGCTGGGCTGCGGTGTGGTCGCGGCGGGCGGTCTGATCCTGCTCACCACGGCACGGATCAGCGACAGCGCGGAAGGGGCGGCGCGGTCCGCGGCGGGCGGCGAGTCCTTGACCGGCGGCGCGCTCGCGGCGGCCGATGAATCCGCGGCTCTGGCTGATGAGTCCGTGGCTGCGGCCGGTGAGTCCGTGGCTGCGACCGGTGAGTCCGTGGCGAGGGATGGGATCGCGGCGAGGGGTGAGAGCGCGGCGGCCGTCGAGGGAGCGTTCGGAGCGCTGGTCCCCGGCCCGTTCGGCCCTGCCGTTCCCGTCGGCCCGGCCGCGCCCTCGGACCTGAGCGCTCTCACGACGCTCACGGCCTCCGAGGCGCGCGTCCGGGAACTGCTGGCCGGGCTGCCGGAACAGCCGGGTCACGAAAGCCTGTATCTGCCGGTGCCGCAGTCGGCCGAGGCACTGACGGTCGGGCCGTCGGCGGCCGACGGCACGCTGCCGGCGCTGACGGCCTCGGTGTCGGCCCTGACGGCTGGGCCCGACGGCGGGCCCGTACTCGTACCGGAGTCACCGCCCGGTGGCGGAGCCGTACTGGTTCCGGCGCTCGTTCCACCGCTTGTTCCGCCGCCCGGGCAGGTGACCGGGGCCGAGGCTCCGGTGGCGGAGGTTACGGCGGCGGGCGCTTCCGTGGTCGGCGCTACGGCCGTCGGCGCCACCGCGGTCGGCGCCGAGGCGGTCGCTCCCTCCGGGGCGGCGGGCACCGGCGTGAGTGCCGTCGTCGCGCGGGAACCGGCGGCCAGGGACGAGGTGCCGTACCTGACCGCCATGTTCGGAGTGCCCTACGTGCCGATGCCGTTCGTCAGGCACCACCGCACCCGGGTCAGATCCTGACGCCGCCGGCCCGGAGGTACGCCACCGGGTCGATGTCCGCGCCGAAGCCGGGCCCCGTCCGCACCTCGAAGTGCAGATGCGGGCCCGTGCTGTTGCCCGTGGACCCGGACCGGCCGATGCGCTGACCGGCCACGACGCTCTGGCCCGCCTTCACGGAGATCGCCGACAGGTGGCCGTACTGGGTGTAGCGGCCGTCGGCGTGCCGGATCACCACCTGGTAGCCGAAGGAACCGCCCCAGCCCGAGGTGACCACGTGCCCAGCGGCCACCGCCGCGACGGAGGTCCCGGTCGCGACCGGGAAGTCGACGCCCGTGTGATAGCCCTTCGACCAGGACGGCCCGGCGGCGCGGTAGGGCGTGCCGGTCGCCGCCTGCACCGGGGCGACCAGGGTGTGGGTCTTCCTGGTGGTCGTCGTGTGGGATTTCGTGTGCGTGCTTGTGCTTGTGCTCGTGTGCGTGCCGGTGTGGGTGGCGGCCTTGTCTGCGGAGGTCCGCTTCGCCGGGTGCTTCTCCGGCGCCGGCGCCGGCGCGGTGTGCGGGTGCGCGGGGACGGGCGCCGTGCCGCGCAGGGCGAGCCGCTGGCCCGGCAGGATCAGGTCGGGGTCGGGACCGACGGTCGTACGGTTCGCGGCGTACAGCCCCTGCCAGCCGCCCGGGACATGGCGTGAGCCGGCGATGCCGGACAGCGTGTCGCCGTGGACGACGGTGTACATCTCGGCGGTGCCGGCCTGCGACTGCGGGGTGTTCTGCGGTTTGACGTCCCGCACCGAGCGCGTGGGCGCCTGCTTCGTGTGCTGGGACGGCTGCGTCGAGCGCTGCGCGGGCTTCGCGCGCTGGGTGGGCTGCGAGCGCTGGGTGTGCTGGGGGGTGGTGTGCGAGGTGCCGCCCGCCGGGTGGATGTCGGGAGTGCCGCCGCCCCTGGTGAGCCCGCCGCGCACCGAGCACACCGGCCAGGCGCCGGGGCCCTGGCCCTTGAGGACCTTCTCGGCGATGGCTATCTGCTGGTCCTTGGATGCCTGGTCCGCGCGGTGGGCGTACGCCGTCCCGCCGTAGGCCGCCCAGGTGGACTGGCTGAACTGGAGGCCGCCGTAGTAGCCGTTGCCGGTGTTGATGCTCCAGTTCCCGCCGGACTCGCAGGCGGCGACCTTGTTCCAGGTGCCGACATCGGCCGCGTGGGCGACTCCGGTTCCGACGAGCGGGAGCGCGATCCCCGCCCCGCCCACCGTGACGGTGAGTGAGGCACGGTTGATCCTGTTCGGCTGGTACCGGCGGTGCCGACCGCGTGCGGCCATGAGGGAGCCCCCCTAGACATGCGTCAGGAGCGGCCAAAGTAAGCGGGGGGAACAGGCCAGGACAAGGTGGCAATCGGTCGCTCCCGAACGGGGGTTGACGCCTGCCGAGGGCCCCGGTCGGCCATCCCCGCCCGGCACGCTGGGTGACCGGCACGGCTCCGGGCCGGGGCGTGGCCCCGCGTCGTGCCGTGGCCGGCGGGGCACGGATGCCCCGGTCGGACGAGGGGCGGGAGCGAAGCCGGGGCGAGGTCACGGGCATGGGTTCCACGATCCGGGGGAGGCGTTCCGGTGTGTGCGCGTCCCGTGCGGCGGGGCGCCGCACCATCGAGGCCTGGCCGAAACCCGCCCTCCCGGTGACGCCCGGATCTCCCGCACGCCTCTGCGCGGACTCCGCCGACGCGTCAGGATGGCCGGGGGCACTACTTTGAGGAGCCAAACCGTATGAGTACTACAGCCCAGATCGGCGTCACGGGTCTCGCGGTCATGGGACGCAACCTCGCCCGCAACTTCGCCCGCAACGGCTACACCGTCGCCGTGCACAACCGCACCGCCGCCAAGACGAACGCGCTGGTGGAGGAGTTCGGCGACGAGGGCACGTTCGTCCCGGCCGAGACGGCGAAGGAGTTTGTGGAGGCACTGGAGCGCCCCCGCCGCCTGGTGATCATGGTGAAGGCGGGCGACCCGACGGACGCGGTGATCCAGGAGTTCGCGCCGCTGCTGGAGCCCGGCGACATGATCATCGACGGGGGCAACGCCCACTTCGCGGACACCCGGCGCCGTGAGCACGCGCTGCGCGAGCAGGGCATCCACTTCGTAGGCACGGGCGTCTCCGGCGGGGAGGAGGGCGCGCTGCACGGGCCGAGCATCATGCCGGGCGGCTCGACCGAGTCGTACGCCTCGCTCGGCCCGATGCTGGAGAAGATCTCCGCCAAGGCGGACGACGGGGCGCCGTGTGTCACGCACCTGGGTCCCGACGGCGCCGGGCACTTCGTGAAGATGGTCCACAACGGCATCGAGTACGCCGACATGCAGCTCATCGGCGAGGCCTACCAACTGCTCCGTGACGTCGCCGGGTACTCCCCCGCGCAGATCGCGGACATCTTCCGCACCTGGAACACCGGCCGGCTCGACTCCTATCTGATCGAGATCACCGCCGAGGTGCTGTCGCACATGGACGAGGCGACGGGCAAGCCGTTCGTGGACGTGGTGCAGGACCGCGCGGAGCAGAAGGGCACCGGCCGCTGGACCGTGCAGATCGCCCTCGACCTGGGTGTGCCGGTGTCGGGCATCGCCGAGGCGGTCTTCGCCCGCTCGCTGTCCGGGCACGCCGATCTGCGCGAGGCCTCGCGCGGCCTGGCGGGACCGAAGGCGCGGCAGCTCGGCGAGGCGGAGGCGGCGGCCTTCGCGGACCGGGTGGAGCAGGCGCTGTACGCGTCGAAGATCGTCTCGTACACGCAGGGCTTCCACGAGGTCACCGCGGGCAGCGACGAGTACGACTGGGACATCGACCTCGGTGCCGTGGCCTCGATCTGGCGGGGCGGCTGCATCATCCGGGCGGCGTTCCTGGACCGCATCCGCGCCGCCTACGACGCCCGCCCCGACCTGCCGAGCCTGCTGTCGGACGAGACGTTCGCCCAGGAGATCGCGGACGCCCAGGACGACTGGCGCGAGGTCGTGATCGCCGCGACCCGCGAGGGTGTCCCGGTCCCCGGCTTCTCGGCGGCCCTCGCCTATTACGACGCCCTGCGCGCCGAACGCCTGCCCGCCGCGCTGACGCAGGGCCAGCGCGACTTCTTCGGGGCGCACACCTATCGCAGGACGGACCGGGAGGGTTCGTTCCACACGTTGTGGGGCGGGGACCGGTCGGAGGTCGAGGCGTAAGGGACTCCAGGCCGCCGGGCTGCTCTACGGCGGTCCCGCGGAACGGCCGAAGCCGCCACTCCCCGACGGGGATGTCCCGACGGGGATGTCCAGACGGGGATGTCCAGACGGGGATGTGGCGGCTTCGGCCGTTCTGCTGTCACGCCTGTCAGGCCTTCGTCGCAGGCCTTGCCTCATGCCTTGTTGCAGGCCTTGTTACGACCGTTGCTACGACTATTACGACAACGGCCCCGGCTGCGGCTGGGGCTCCGGCACGGGGTCCGGGCCCGGCGGATTCGGGATCGGGGACGGCGACGGGACGGGCTCGGGCCCCGGTACCGGCTCGGGGCCGCCCGGCCCGGGGGTCGGGTCCGGCCTCGGCGGCCCGGGCGTGGGGTCGGGGCCACCGGGGTCCGGCACCGGGTCCGGGAAGGGTGACGGCCCCGGCGGCTCAGGGCTCGGCCCCGGAGTGGGCCCCGGCGGAACGGGATCGGGATACGGCTGCGTCATGGCGGTCCTCCAGCCTGTCGGTACGTCGGCCCTGGACTGTTCCCCGCGTACCCAGCAGCCGACCATGCACTCACCCCGTGGCGGGAGGGATACGGGCCAGGTGGGGCAACCGGGGGTGCGAGGGCGCTCCCGGGAGTGGGCGCCGTGCCGGGGAGACGGCGCCGTCTCTGGGAGCGGTCACGCGGACGCGTCGGCTTGGACGTGGCCGGGCCGGGCCCGGGCCGGGCCTGGACGTGGCCGGGCCGGGCTACGGCTGCCGCTGACTGGCGCCGACGACGACGACGGAACCGGCGATCGCGGCGGCGGCAAGACCGGGGCGGGGGCTCGACAGTACGGGGATCGTGGTGGTCGCCAGTGCCTGGGCCGGTGTCATGGACGCCTGGGCGAGGACGATCACGTCGGCGTCGGTGACGCGGTCGGCGGCGACGGCGACCAGGCGGGCGCACCCGTCCGTGTCGCCCGCCTCGAACAGCGCGAACGCGCCGTCCACGAGCACGGTGCGGACGTCGACGGACCGACCGGCACGGCGGGCCTCCTCCTCGACCAGGGCCACCGTCGGCTCCAGCGTGCTCGCCACGGTCGCGAGGACGACGATCCGGGGGCCGGTGGCGACCGCGGCGGCGGCCATGGGCCGGTCCACCCGGAGCACGGGCACACCGGCGGGGGCCCGTTCGGCGACGGCGCCGATGGTCGAGCAGGTGCAGAGCACGGCCCGGGCACCGGCGGCTACGGCTTCGCCGAGCAGCGCCCGGACGTCGTCGGCCACCGCGTCCGGCCCCTCGCGCCGGGCCCGCGTCAGGAGTTCCCCGGCGACGAGGTGCCGCAGGTCCAGGCCCGGATGGTCCGTGTCACGCAGGGCGTCGAAGACGGGGATGTGGGCGGGCGAGGTGTGCAGCAGGGCGAGGGACCCGGCCGGCGCGGACTGCGGCGCGCCGGCCGGGACCGGGTCCCCGGGCATCAGAAGCGCCCGGGGTGCGCCTTGAGCCATTCCAGGGCGGCCTGCCGGAGCGCGGGGTCAGCTGCCGGGGCCTCGTCGGGGTGGCGCTCCGCCCACTTCACGACGTACGGGCAGAGCGGCGCGACCACGATGCCCTCGCGGGCGGCGAGGGCGTACAGCTCGCGGGCGAGGGAGCCGGCGATGCCGTGGCCCTCGTGCTCGGGTTCCACGATGGTGTGGACGGGCACGAGGGCGCGGGCGGGCTCCGCCAGGACGAAGTACTCGATGTGCCCGACCAACTCGTCGCCGGTGAACGCCTCAAGGCGTCCGGCCTGCCGGTCGTCGCGGATCTCGATGTCGCTCACGGCCACTCCTCGGGGCTCGGTTCCAGGTCCGGCGGCGCCGCCGCCGCGGGCAGGGGCGTCGTGGTTCAGACGGTGACGGCCTGCGGGCTGCGCCGCTGGTCCGAGCCCGGGACCGGCTCGGAGGGATCGGCGCCGAGGGAGACGATCCGGTTGTCGCGGTCCACGTGCACGACCCTCGGCCGCAGCGTCCGCGCCTCGGCGTCATCGACCTGAGCGTAACTGATGATGATCACCAGATCACCGGGCTGCACGAGGTGGGCGGCGGCCCCGTTGATCCCGATGACCCCGGACCCCCGCTCCCCCTCGATGACGTACGTCTCCAGACGGGCACCGTTGGTGATGTCGACGATGTGCACCAGCTCACCGGGCAGGAGATCGGCGGCCTCCAGCAACTCGGCATCGATGGTGACGGACCCGACGTAGTGCAGGTCGGCCTGGGTGACGGTGGCGCGGTGGATCTTGGACTTGAACATGGTGCGCAGCATGCTGAACTCCCGAGAGACGGCTCCCTGCCTGCGCTTTTGCAGGTCAAGGGCTGTGCAGCCAGAGTACAACGAGTCGCATGTTCAGGCAGGGAGCGTCAGGTTTCCACGACTGACCCTGGCCCAATGCCGACTTTCCCGATGACCCGTCAGCCGCGGGGCAGACCTGCGTCGACCACCCGACTACACGGGAGAGAGCACGCAGCACAGGCGCCCGCCTTCCCAAGACCGCACAGAGCCCGACTCGGGTCCGGCAAGAATCGATGCCATTACGGGCCGTCGAATCAGACAGCCCACATGGTCAGCGACGCCCGATGAAACACGGGCAAAAGAAGTAACGGTGGTCGCAGATTTCGACCTGCCCAGAACCGACGTTGCCCGAATCCTGGAGTTCGCAGTCAGGTTCGATCCGAACGGAATCGCGCCTGCACTGCGACGGAGATCCAAACGCAATCCTTGCAGGAGTGATCACGCCTTCAGAAGCACAGCCACACGTCGACAAGAATCTCAGCTGGTCACGCCGACGCCACGGCGTCGAATTCTCCTCCTGACAACGTCGGAGGTGGCCACCATGCTCAGCAATGTCCACCAGCAGGGCCCACCGGGTGGCCACGGAGCCGGGGGTCCAGGAGTACAAGCTCTGCCGAGGCAGGAACGCGAGATCGTCACCTGCGGTACGCGCACCCTCGCGAGCTTGACGCCTGCACAGCCGGAAGACTGCGCACCCAGCCAAGATCCCGAGCGTCAGGATCAGAGCCTGGAGGGCCCGATGTACAGGTTCACAGCACACCTCCCGCCCAACGAGGATCTAAAGCTAGTAGTTGCGACTTGTTGAGCGAGCGTCACAGACAACAAAAGCCTGCCGTCAGCCGTTGGCAGCTCCGAGCCCAGGAATGTTCCAGCAACTTCATTCCCATGGGCCGCCGTTGAACCGATGTCCTGGCACGGAGGCGAGATACAGCCGATCGGCAAGGCGCACTGAGGTCGCCACCTCCAAACCAACAGTTTGGTCACGTTGGATTGTTGGACATGATCGCCCGCCACCGCGCTCGAAGCCGTTTGGCACATTCTCGCCCGACAAGCCCTCGAATTGATCTTTGATCCGGCGTCGGCGGCCGTAGGCATGATGTCGCATCACACCACAGACCGAGGCCGAGCCAGCCAAGCCGTCCTCTCACGCCGCCCGATCAGCGCTGGGATGATTCAGCGCACCGTACGCTTCGTGACCGCCGACGCGGCCAGTGCAACTCCTCTTCCCTCAGCTCGATCAGAAAAGGCGCCTCGGATCGTCCGGCATGCACCAAGCTGTCGCCCATCTACGTAACTACGAAGTAGAGGGCTCTGCTACAGAAGCAGAGGGAACGCCAAGTCACCGGCCGGACGTCCGAACCCAGCGACATTTCGAGGAGCCGGACCAAGAAGATGATCGCGTACGCTCCTCATCGTGATGAGTCTCTCCGCAGGTCCACACCGCACCCCTCAAGCGGTGAGATACCGTCAACAAATGACAAAGCCCTTCTAACGTGCCAGGTCAGTAAGTGTTCTCTCCGTGCGAGCGGAGGTGAGCCGCCGCGCACCGGCCACGTGAGCACCACCCATCAGTTCTCTCCGTGCGAGCGGAGGTGAGCCGTCGGCGAGGAGAAGCTGGCGTTCCATCGCGCTGTTCTCTCCGTGCGAGCGGAGGTGAGCCGTTCATGAACCTGCGGGCCGAGTTGTGGTGGGAGTTCTCTCCGTGCGAGCGGAGGTGAGCCGAAGAAGGCCGTGCCGGTGGTGTGGCACTGGTCGTTCTCTCCGTGCGAGCGGAGGTGAGCCGCCCGGGGTGCGGCGAGTTGCGGGCGCTGGCTCGTTCTCTCCGTGCGAGCGGAGGTGAGTCGGTCACACGGCCGAACTTCGGGCTGGAGTCCTGGTTCTCTCCGTGCGAGCGGAGGTGAGTCGCCGCGCTCCTGTCGACCGGTCAGGGCCA
>NZ_JBEYFY010000017.1:105142-105508 GCF_040703595.1 Streptomyces sp. NPDC007084 | reverse complement strand
TGTGGGTTCTCTCCGTGCGAGCGGAGGTGAGTCGCCGCGCTCCTGTCGACCGGTCAGGGCCTGTGGGTTCTCTCCGTGCGAGCGGAGGTGAGTCGCCGCGCTCCTGTCGACCGGTCAGGGCCTGTGGGTTCTCTCCGTGCGAGCGGAGGTGAGTCGGCGCCGACGCGGCCAGGCTCCTGCTGCACCTGGTTCTCTCCGTGCGAGCGGAGGTGAGTCGGCGCCCGGCGATTCGCCCGGAGGGCCCGCCAGGTTCTCTCCGTGCGAGCGGAGGTGAGTCGGTCTACGAGCTGTCCTCCACGGGCACGCAGACGTTCTCTCCGTGCGAGCGGAGGTGAGTCGCAGCCGCAGCAGGTGTCAGTGTCCGGC